>NZ_CAACUY010000156.1 GCF_900659615.1 Actinomadura fibrosa
AGCGCGGCGGCGACGACGACCTGCTCCGCTCCGACGGTGCCCGCCAGCGCGCGGGAGGCGGCGTCCTCGGGCAGCGCGCCGAGCGGGCCGGGGCCCGCGAGGCCGAGCAGCCGCCCGATCGCGAGCCCGCCCACGATGAGCCGGCAGGCGTACGGCCAGTCCGCGGCCAGCAGCGCGTGCCGGACGGCGTCCTCGACGCGCCCGTGGCGGTCGTACCAGTCCGCGACGCGGCGGTGCAGGCGGGACGCCTCGACCGGGTCCTCGTGGCACAGGGTCAGGTGCAGGGCCGCGCCGAACACGTGGTGGTAGCGGTACCAGCCGTGCCCGAGCGGCAGGACGAACGCGTTCTGCCTGACCAGCGCGGCGAACAGGCGGCCCTCGCAGGGGCCGGCGAGCTCCGCGGCCAGCTCCGCGTTGAAGCGGTCGAGGACGCCGAGCGTGAGCAGGAGGCGGCGGATGCCGCGCGGCTGGGCGTCCAGGACCTCCGCCATGAGGTAGTCGACGACGGCGCGGTCGTCGCCGGCGAACGCCGCCGCGAACGCGTCGGGGTCCGGATGCCCCTCCATCGACATGGCGGCGAGCCGCAGGCCGGCCGCCCATCCCTCGGTGCGCCGCCGCAGGGCCCGTACCGATCCCGCCGTCAGCGCCACCCCGTGATGGGCGAGCAGACCGCGGACCTCCCGCTCGCCGAACGCCAGGGCGTCGCTGCGGATCTCGGTGAGCGCGCCCGCCAGGCGATGGCGGTGCAGCGGCAGCGGCGGGTCGGTCCGCGAGATCAGGACGAGCCGCAGCCCCGGCCACGCGTCCCTGAGGACGCGGTCCAGATCGCCGGCCAGGCACGAGCCCGCGGGCGGGTGGAAGTCGTCGAGGACGAGCACCGCCGGCGACGACCGCTCGGCCAGCGCCGCCGCCAGGCCGGCGCGGAGGACCTCGCCCTGGAAGGGGCGCTCCGATGCGGGGAGGCCGGCGATCCCGGCGGTCTCCAAGGCCGCCAGCACGTGCTCCCAGAAGGTCTCCGGTTCGTGGTCGGCGCTCTCCAGCGAGATCCAGGCGACCGGCCCGCCCGCCCTTCCCGCCGCCCAGGCGGCCGCGGCGACGGTCTTGCCCGCGCCCGGAGGGCCGGTGACGACGGTGAGCGGCCCGCGGACGCCGTCCTCGAACCGGGCGCTCAGCTCGTCCCTCGCTATCACCCAGTGCGGCAGCACCGGCCGGCCGAGCTTGGCCTTCAGGATCGGCGGTGGCCCGGTCCGGTGCACCGGTTCCGCTGTCACGCCTCGTGCAGGGTCCGCAGGCATGGCGGCACCTCTCCTCGCCAGAGATGTGGTCCCCGGCCCGAGCGGGGTCTTCGCCGATGTTTCTCTGTTCGGTTTTGTCCTCCCTGGGCACTTTCTCCCCGTCGTCCGGGTGAGGGCGCATCACCCTCCGCCTCGATCTCACCCGGGTGAGATCGGCGTAAAAGAGAGACAGATCGCGACGAGCGCCCCCTTGTTGGACGTCGATGTCCGGCCGACATTGAAGGGATCGGACGGCATCGGTCGCAGGGATCACGTCATGCTCGGCAACGGCACCTCGCACGGGAGGGACGGCCCCGGCCGGCCCCGGTCCCCGGCCGCCCGCGGCCGCCCGGCGGCGCTGTCCGGCCCCTCCCGGCCCCGCGTCGGGACGCTCTGCGGCTGTGCCGTCGTCGCCGGCACCACGGCGGCCCTCGCCGGGGAGCCCGTGCTCGCCGGCCTGGTCACCGGCGTCCTCGCCCCGAAGATCGCGGTGATGCGCGCCCTCGAACGCAGGACCGCCCGCGCGCTCGCGACCGCGGGAGCCGGGCCGGCCGCACCGACGCCGCTCACCACCGCCGTCGCCAGGTCCTGCACCGGCGCCGCGCTGGGCCTGCTGGCACTCGCGACGATCCTTTACGTCCTGACGCCGGCGGGCGGGCACCCCGTGGACCGCGCGCACGTGGCCGCGGCGCTCGCGCTGGCGGCCGTCCCGCTGGAGCTGCCCGCCGCGACCGCGGCCCTCCTCGCCCTCGGAACGGTCCGGATGGCGCGGTGCAACGCCGCCGTCCGGCGGTTCGACGCCGTCGAGGCGGTCGGGGCCACGACGGTCGTGTGCACGCGCACGACAGGCGTGCTCACCCGGGACGAGTTCACCGTCACGACCCTCGTCGCCGGGGGGAGCGCGTACCTGTCCACGGCGACCGGCGCCTCACCCGCGGGTGAGGTGCGCGCGGGCGGGCGGACCGTCCGGCCGGGCGAGAACCTCGCGCTGGACGAATGCGTCCGCGCGGGCCTCAACTGCAACGACGCGCGCCTCGTCGAGGCGGGCGGCCGGATGTCGGTCGCCGGTGACCCCGCCGACGGCGCCCTCGTGGTGAGCGCCGCCAGGCTGGGCCTCCGGACGCGCCTGCACCGCCGGGGGACGCTGCCCTTCACCGCCGACCGCCGCTACATGGCGACCGTCCACCGGATCGCCGGGACGGACGAGGAGGTGATCTACGTGAAGGGCTCCGTCGAGCGGGTCCTGTACCTGTGCGAGTCCGAGCTGGACCACACCGGCCGCGTGCGGGCCCTCGACCGGGAGGCCGTGCTGCGGGCGGCCGGCGCGCTCGAACGCCGCGGGTCGCGCGTGCTCGCCTTCGCCCGCGCCCACGGCGGCGCGGGACCGGGCCGCCCCACCGAGCGGGACATCGCCCGGCTGGAGTTCCTCGGCCTCCAGGCCATGCACGACCCGCCCCGGCCCGACTCCGCCGACGCGGTGCTGACCTGCCAGGACGCGAGCCTCCCGGTCAAGCTCTTCGCGGCGGACGGGACCGACGCCGCGGCCACCGCCGCCGCCTGGGTCGGGCTCGACGGCGGGGCCGCGATGACGGGCGCCGGCCTGGCCGCCTGCGATCCGCACGGCCTGCCGCGGGCGGTGGCGCGCGCGACGGTCTTCGCCCACCTCACCCCCGCGGAGGAGGCCCTCGTCGTCAGGGCGCTGCGGCACCGCGGCCAGGTCGTGACGCTCGTGGAGCGGCCCGACCGCCCCGGGACGGCCCGGGGTGCGGACGGCGCGACGCCGCTGCTCGTCAACAACGGGTTCGCGGCGGCCGTGGCCGCGATAGGCGAGGCCAGGACCGTGCTCGGCATCATCGCCGCGGTCATCTCCGGTGCGCTGGCCGCCATCATCCTGAGCCTCGCGGCCGCCGTCCTGGCCCTGGCGGCGCCGTCCGCGTGCGCGGAAGGGCCGCATCCGCGTCTCGTGCTGTCCGCGCTGGCCGTCTCGCTCGCCGGCGCGGCCTGCGTCCGGCCCGCGTGCGCGCTCGCCGCGCTCGTCCGGCGGCTCCGCGCCCCCGAGCCCCGGCTCAGCCGAGGAGCAGGCCCACGAGCCCCTTCACCATGAGCACGGCGGCGACCGTCCCGCTCATGAGGTACATCAGCGGACGGCGGTTCGCCAGGAGCCAGGGCCGCAGCCGCCCGTCGATGACGTCCGCCCCGTCCGGCCTGAGCAGCGGCACGGCCACGGGCATCGCCACCCCGGCGGACGACACGGCGACGAACAGCAGGATCATGACCGTCAGCCCCGCGCCGCTCCAGCCCGTCTCCAGCATCTGGTTGACGGCGGCGGCGACCACCAGGTAGCTCGGCATGACGACGCCCAGCCCGAAGGCCAGGACCGGCGGGATCGCGTCGATGCGCCCGACCCACGCCGGGATCGGCTCCGGCTCGCCGGACCTCCGGCGGCGGTGCCACCGCCACGCCGAGTAGGCGGCGATGGCCGCGCCCAGCGACAGGTCGGCCCAGGCGTACGCGGCCGCTCCGCGCCGCGACGCGCCGTGGTGCCCGGGGATGACGGTCGCGGCCACCGCCCCGACGACGGTCAGGACGGCCGTCCAGCCGGCGAGGAAGGCCACCGCCTTGCTCCTCCCCCGCTCGGCTCCCGCGAGGAGCACGGCGGCGAGGACCGGAACCGGCCGCAGGGCGAGGACCAGGGCCAGCAACGCCAGCACGAGCAGCGCCTCAAGTCGCATGTGGATGTCCTACGGCGACCATGCGGATGTCCTACGGCGACGCGGTGAGGCCGCCCACGCCCGCGGGCGCGACCGGCCTTCACGCGTGGCGGGCGCCGGAGCCCGCCCGGGGCGGTCGGCTTCCTGACACGCCCTAGTAGCCGGACTGCTCGGCGGCCCGCCGCCCGTAGACGCACAGGGCCCAGATCACCGCGACGTCCAGCGCGATCATCGTGAGCCCCCAGACGGGGTAGTAGGGCAGGAACAGGAACTGGCTGATCGCGTTGACCACCGCGAACGCGATGCCGATGGCCCGGGCCCACACCCGGCCCGAGAACACCACGAACCCGGCGACCACCGCGAGGATGCCCAGCAGCAGATGGATCCAGCCCCAGGCCGTCACGTCGATCTCGTAGGTGTAGTGCGGCGCGACGACGTAGAACTTGTCCTCCAGGATGGCGGCCAGGCCCTGGATCGCCTGGAAGGTGCCGATGAGCACCAGCATGATGCCGCCGAAGATCGCGAAGCCGACGGCCCAGGAGCTCACCCGCTCCGGCTCCGCAGCCGAACCGGGGCCTTCCCGCCGCGCGGAGACCTGCTCAGACATGTGGTACCTCCCATTCGGTACGGCCAGCCCTTCGAGCATCGCGGGACGGACGCGCCCCGGGGTCACCCGCTGCGGATGAGATACCGCCGCGGCGGCCCCCGTCATCCGTCCTCGCCGGGCCGCTCGTACAGGGCGAGCGCCCAGATCACCGCCACGTCGAAGGCGATGACGAGCAGGGACCAGAAGGGGTAGTGCGGGAGGGCCATGAAGTTCGAGATCGCGCTGATCCCGGCCACGGCGATCCCCGCCGCGCGGGCCCACGGCCGGGCGGCGAAGACGCCCCAGGCGGCGACCGCCACCACGGCGCCCGCGACGAGGTGCACCCACCCCCACACGGCGGGGTCCCAGCCGAAGGCGTAGTGCGGCGCGCCGGTGCCGAAGGCGTCGCGGACGAGCACGGAGAAGCCGGCCAGGGCCTGGAGGATCCCGGCCGTCATCATCATGACGCCCGCGAACATCGCGAACCCGGCGGCGACGGTCTCGCCGTCGGTGACGGCCCGGCGCGGCGGGGCGGAGCCCACGGGCGGGAACTCGGGGGACCGGTCAGCGGCCATGGTCACAGCACCTCCCAGCGGCGGACCGCCAGCATCGTCCGGCGGCGGCCCGGCGGAATCACCCGCAGCGGATGAGCCGCGCGCCCGCGGCGGCGCGGACGCTCGCTGCTGAGCGAGAGGACCATGTCATGACGGGACCTTCGTACGAGCGGGAGCCGCGCCCCTACGAGCAGGGGGCGGCGCCCTACGAGCAGGGGCCTGCCCCGTACGGGGCAGGCCCGTACGAGCCGGATCCGTACGGGGCCGACCCGTACCGGCCGGATCCGCGCGCGTCCCGGCGGCCTCCGCGTCCGCCCGGGGTGGACGCGGCCCGGCTGTGGGGCGGCGGGCTCGCGACCGCGGCGATCGCCGCCCTGATGGCCTTCCTCGGCGTGCTCATCGCCCGCGGCGTGTTCGGCATCGAGCTGCTCGCCCCGGAGCGCGAGGGGACGATCGGCGACACCACCACCGGCGTGTACGTGCTGATGGCCGGGATCGGGGCGCTGGTCGCCACGCTGATCCTCCAGATCCTCGCGCTCCTGACGCCGCAGCCGCTCAGCTTCTTCTCCTGGGTCGTCGGCCTGGTGACGCTGGTCTTCGCCGTCACGCCGTTCACGACCGGCGCCGACATCGCGAGCCAGGTCGCGACCGGCCTAATCAACCTCTGCATCGGCCTGACCATCCTGACGCTGCTCCCGAGGAGCGCGTACGGGGCGCTCCGGTCCGGCGGGCGCGGGCCCGCGTGAGCGGGACGCCGGAGGGGGAGGCCTCATGAACGTGGCGCGGACGATCGTCGCGCCGCTGGCGTTCGCGCAGTTCGTCGCGAGCTACGCCGCCACGAACATGAACGTGGCCATCGGCACCATCGCCGACGACCTCGGCACGACCGTCATCGGCATCCAGACGACGATCACCCTGTTCACCCTCACGATGGCGTCGCTGATGATCGCCGGCAGCAAGCTGACCGACATCTGGGGCCGCCGCAGGTGCTTCCTCCTGGGCCTCGCGATCTACGGGGCGGGCGCCCTGCTGGCCGCGCTCGCGCCCGGCCTCGGCGTGCTGACCGTCGGCTACTCGGGGCTGGAGGGCGTCGGCTCGGCGCTGCTCATCCCGCCGATCTACATCCTCATCACGGTGGCGTTCGACGACGTCCGCGAACGGGCGAAGTACTTCGGCGTGGTGAGCGGGGCCGGCGGGCTCGGCGCGGCCGCGGGCCCGCTGGTCGGCGGCCTCATCACGAGCGCGATCGGCTGGCGCGCCTCGTTCCTCGCGCAGGTCCTCGCCGTCGGGTGGATCCTCTTCGCCGCCCGCCGGATCGAGGAGCCGCCGCCGCCCGAGCGGAGGCCGCGCTTCGACCTGGCCGGCGCGGTCCTGTCCGCGGCCGGGATGATGTTCGTGGTGCTCGGCGTCCTCCAGTCCGGGACGTACGGCTGGGGCGCCTCGCGGAAGGCGTTCGAGATCGGCGGAACCGAGGTCATCCCCAAGGGCGGCGTCTCGCCCGTGTGGATCCTCGTGGGCATCGGCGCGCTGATCCTCCTCTGGTTCTTCCTGCACATCGCGTCCAGGGAGAGGGCGGGCAAGGACCCGCTGTTCTCCATCGGGCTGCTGCGGAACAGGACCTCGAACCTGGGCCTCGGCACGCAGCACATCCAATGGCTGACCATGCAGGGGTCGTTCTTCGTCATCTCGGTCTTCCTCCAGGAGGCGAAGGGGTACAACGCCGTCCAGACGGGGCTCATGCTGACGCCCGCCACCGCCGGCATCCTGCTCGCGTCCGCGGCGGCGGGGCGGATGGCGGGGCGGCACTCGCAACGGCGGCTGATCCGGGCCGGGTTCGGAGGGACGATCGTGGGATTCGCCCTGCTGCTCGCGCTGGCCAGGGAGGACTCGGGCGTCCTCGGCTTCGCGCCGGGGCTGTTCCTCATCGGCACCGGCGTCGGGATCATGCTGACGGCCTCGGTGAACGTCGTGCAGTCGAGCTTCCCGGACGCCGAGCAGGGCGACATCTCGGGCCTGTCGCGCAGCGTGTCGAACCTCGGCTCGTCGCTCGGCACCGCGCTGGCCGGCTCGGTCCTGGTCGCCGCGTCGAAGCCCGGCGACCATCCGTTCGCGCTGGCGCTGGTCACCCTCACGGTGATCACGGCGATCGGCTGGGTCCTCGCGCTGCTCCTGCCGCGCACGCCGGCCGGGACGCCCGCCGCGGAACCCGCCGCGGCGCCGTGAGCCCCGACCGCGCAGGACCGGACGCGCCGGACGCGGGTTCCGGCCGGGACGATCCCACGCACACCGGGCAAGCCACGCACGTCGGGCATGCCGGGCGCGCCGGGCGCGTCCACCGGCGTGCGGTGACGCGCGCGGTGGTGCGCCCCGTCCTGACCGCGGCGTGCCTGGTCACGGCGTACTACGCGGCACCGCTCGACCGGGGCTTCACGACCGCCACCGCGTTCGTCCTCGGCGCCTCCCTCGTCGCGCTCGGCGGGGTCATCGCCTGGTACGCCCGCTCCATCATCCGCGCGCAGCACCCGAGGCTGCGCGCGGTCGAGGCCCTCGGCATGTCACTGCCGGTGTTCCTGCTGCTGTTCTCCCTGGCCTACCGCCTGATGGACCAGGGCACGCCGGGCGCGTTCTCCGAGCGGCTCAGCCGGACCGACGCCCTGTACTTCACCGTCACGGTGTTCTCGTCGGTGGGGTTCGGGGACATCACCCCGCGCACCGAGGCCGCCCGCGTCCTGACGATGGTCCAGATGCTCGGCAACCTGCTGATCTTCGGGCTCGCCGCCCGCATCCTGCTCAACGCGGTGCGGCAGGGCCTCGACCGGAGGACGCGCGATCGAGCTGGCGGTCCAGGTCCACCGCCGCCGTGATCAGCGCCAGGTGGCTGAACGCCTGCGGGAAGTTCCCGAGCTGCCGCCCGGTCGGCCCGATCTCCTCCGAGTAGAGGCCGAGGTGGTTGCTGTAGGTGAGCATCTTCTCGAACGTCAGGCGCGCGTCGTCCAGGCGGCCCGAGCGGGCGAGGGCGTTGACGTACCAGAACGTGCAGATCGAGAACGTCCCCTCGGACCCGCGGAGCCCGTCGGGTGAGGCGGCCGGGTCGTACCGGTAGACGAGGCTGTCCGAGACCAGCTCCTCGTCCATCGCCCGGAGCGTCGAGACCCATCGCGGGTCCCGCGGCGCGATGAAACCGACGGTCGGCATGTACAGCAGCGACGCGTCCAGCACACGGCCGCCGTAGTGCTGGACGAACGCCCCGCGCCCGGCGTTCCAGCCGCGCTCCATCACCTGCTCGTAGACGGCGTCGCGCGCGGCCGTCCAGCGCGCGAGGTCGGCGGGCAGCCCCCGGCTCCGCGCCAGCCGGATCGCCCGGTCGAACGCGACCCAGGATATGAGCCGGCCGTAGACGAAGTGCTCCGGCCCGCCGCGGGTCTCCCACAGCCCCGCGTCCCGCTGGTCCCAGTGCCCGGTCAGCCAGTCGACGATGCCGCGCAGGTGCGTCCAGCCGTCGTGCGGGACGCCGAGCCCGTGCGCGTCCGCGAGATGGACGGCGTCGAGCGCCTCACCGTAGATGTCGAGCTGGACCTGCGTCGCGGCACCGTTCCCGACGCGGACCGGCCGCGACCCGAGGTAGCCGTCCAGGTGGCCGAGCTCCTCCTCGGCGAGGTCGCCCGACCCGTCGATCCGGTACATGATCTGCAAGGGGGACGACCGCTCCCCCGCCTCGCGGACGCGGTGCCCGAGCCATGTCAGGAACGCCTCCGCCTCGTCCACGAAGCCGAGCCCGAGCAGCGCGCGCACCGAGAACGACGCGTCGCGCACCCACGTGAACCGGTAGTCCCAGTTGCGCTCGCCGCCGACCTGCTCGGGGAGGCCCGCCGTCGGCGCCGCGACCAGCGCGCCGGTCGGCGCGTACGTCATCAGCTTGAGCGCGATCGCCGACCGCTCGACCATCTCCCGCCACCGGCCGCGGTAGGTGGACCGGCCGACCCAGCCGCGCCAGAAGTCGCGCGTCTCCTCCAGCGCGGCGAGCACCGCGTCCCGCGTCCACCGGGCCGGCGGACCGTCCGGCGCCGTCTCCAGCACCACTCCCCCGGCCTCGCCCGCCGACGCCGTCACGACCGCCCGGACGCCGCCGCGCCCGTCCTCGCGCAGCCGCGCGCCCTCGTCGCCGTGCGCGCCCAGCGCCCGCACGATCGACAGGTTCAGGGCCGCCGAGTCGCCGCGGAACGCGACGCCGTCGTCGGTGATCTCCGCCTTGTGCTCCTGCCGCCCGTAGTCGAACGCGGGCCGGCACTCGACGGCGAACCGCATCCGCCCGCGGACGACCCGGACCACCCGGACCAGCAGGTGCCGGTCCGTGGCGGCGCCGTCCCGCACCGGCATGAAGTCGATGACCTCGCCGACGCCCTCCGCGGACATGAACCGCGTGATCAGGACGGCCGTTCCCGGCAGGTAGAGCTGCCTGCGGACGTGGTCCCCGCCGTCCGGCGCGATGCGGAACCGGCCGCCGCGCTCCCGGTCGAGCAGGGACGCGAACAGGCTCGGCGAGTCGAACCGCGGCGCGCAGAACCAGTCGACCGTCCCGTCGTCCGCGACGAGCGCCGCGGTCTGGAGATCGCCGATCAGCCCGTGCGCCTCGATCGCCGGATACGCGTCCATGACCATCCTCCTCAGTTCAGGGCCGGTGCAGCAGGTCCAGCCCGACCAGCCGTTCGAGGCGCCGCACGGTGAAGGGGTGCGACAGCGGCAACTGCGCCAGCCACACCCAGAAGCCGCGCAGGGCGCGCCCCTGCGCGACCAGTTCCGGGACGTCGACGTCGGTCTCGGTGTGGCGGCCCGACGCCAGGACGACGAGGCCGGTCGCCCCGCCCGGGGACACGTGCGCGCCGAAGCGGTCGCACGAGTACTCGCGGAGCCGCGACAGCGTCGGGCCGAGGACCGGGATGCGCTCCGAGTAGGCGACCGAGAGCTGGTACCAGAGGTCGACGTGGTTCAGCTTGATGTGCCCCATCTCGTGCCCGAGGATGAACCGCAGCCCCTCCCGGTTGTTCTTGACGAGGTTGGCGAACAGCTCGTTCGACAGCACGACGTAGTCATGGCCGGTCGCCTGGGCGGCGAAGGCGTTCAGCGCCCCGTTGCCGTTGGCGAGGAAGAGGTCCGGGCGCCTGCGGAGCCCCAGCCGGGCGGCGAACTCGTCGGCGGTCTCGTACAGGTCCGGGAACTGCCGCCGGGACAGCTGCACGGCCGTCCCGCGCACCTTGGCCCGCTGGACCTCGCGCACGACGACCAGCGCCGGGACGAGGAGCAGCAGCCCGACGAGGGCGCCGCGGATCGCGTCCGCCCACGCCGAGTCCGCCACCTTGTCCGGCAGGAACGGCAGCAGCACGGCCGCCTGGAGGATCCCCACGATGATGAGCACGTTGAGGACCACCATGAAGACGTAGAAGGGCAGCTCGCCCCGGGTACGCCGTACGGTCGGGGCCCGTCGCGGCCCGGGCCGGCGCACCGCGCCGGCGCCGGTCCGTCCCGTCCGCTCGGACGGCGGTACCTGCCCTTGGTGGGACATGTCGGTCTCCTCGCATGGCTTCCGCTCCAGGGTCCCGTCCAGCGGTCCCGTCCTCCTCACCCCCTCGGGGTGATGGAGCGGACGGTTCCGCGATCCGACGATTCCGGCGTGACCCCTGAGCGGGGAGGCCCGCGATGAGCGATGTGGACCGGCGCCCGGACGGCGCGTCCGACACCGAGGCGCACGACCTGAGCGAAGTCGGCGCGGAGGTGCCCAAGGCGGCGTCCGACGTGCCGAAGGCCGGAGCGAACGTGCCCGACGTCCCAAAGACCGGCGCGGACGTGCCCAGGGCCGCGCCCGACGCGCCCAAGGTCGGTGCGAACGAGGCCGAGCCCGCGGCTGACCCGGACCCCGACGCGGCCGCGTCGGGGTCCGGGTCCGATGGCGAGGAGTTGCGGCGGCTCCGCGCGGAGGTGGCCGCTCTGCGCGCGGAGCTCACCGCACGGAGGGGCGCGCCCGTGCGCCCGCTGCTCCCCGGGTTGCGGCGGGCGCTCGCGGCCGTCCTGGTCGCCCTCGCCGGGTTCGGCCTCGTGGCCTCCGTCGTCGGGGTGTGGGGCGCCCGGACGACGCTGAAGACCGACCGGTGGGTCGCGACCGTCGCGCCGCTGCCCGAGCATCCCGAGGTCAACGCGGCGATGGCGACGTACCTGACCGACCAGGTCTTCGCGAACCTGGACGTCCAGCGCCGGCTCACCGACGCGCTGCCGCCCAAGGCCGCGTTCCTGGCCGGGCCGGTGTCCGGCGCCGTCCAGGACTACTTCCGCGAGCGGGTCCAGAAGTTCATGGGCACCCCGCAGTTCGCCGCGCTCTGGGAGCAGGCGAACAGGTTCGCGCACGCCCAGCTCACCGCGATCGTCGAGGGGAAGAGCGAGACGGTCACGGTCCAGGACGGCACGGTGACGCTGAACCTGCTGCCGATCGTCAACGACGTCCTGGTCACCGTGTCGAACGAGCTGCCGACGCTGTTCGGCAAGCAGCTCCAGCTTCCGACACTGTCGTCCGGGCAGATCCCGCCGGACCTGCGGGAGCGGATCCAGACCGCGCTCGGCGTCACGCTGCCCGCCGACTTCGCGCAGATCACCGTCTACCACGACGCCGACCTCAGCGGCTTCCAGCACGCCGTCGTGCTGTTCAAGCGCGGCCTGGTCCTGCTCGTCCTCGGCACGCTGCTCTGCCTCGGGCTGGCGCTGGCCGTCTCGCCCGGACGCCGGCGGACCCTGCTCCAGTTCGGCGTCGCGGTCGCCGTCAGCACCGTCGCCCTGGAGGCGGTGCTCCACGCGGTCAGGGACCGGATGCTGGAGCGCGTTCCCGACGGGCTCTACCGGCAGGCCGCCTCCGTGGCCGTCCACGAGATCTTCACGACGCCCCGCGAGCGCGGCGACCAGCTCCTGTGGTGCGGCATCGCCGTCGCCGTCCTCGCCTACCTGGCGGGACCGGGCCGGCTGCCCGTCCTGCTCCGCCGGTCGGCCGTGCGCGGGGCCCGCGCCACCGCCTCCGGCGCCCGCTCCGCGGCGACGAGCGAGCGGCTCGCCGAGCAGGCCGCGCGCCACCTGGACCCGCTGCGCGTCGCGGGCGTCGTGCTCGCGGCCGTCGCCGCGCTGCTGGTCGCGTCCTGGACGGCGTTCCTGGTGATCCTCGCCGTCCTCGCCGCCTACGAGGCCGCGGTGACCCTGCTCGCGCGCCGAGGCCCCGCCGCTCCCGTCCCCAGTGGGAGGGCGGGGTGAGGAAGCGACGGGACCCCGGTCTTCCGCCGGACGCCCCTACCCGTGCAGGGCCTCCTGCAGCTTCTTCTCGGTGTCGGCGGACAGCGACGACTTGAGGACGGTCCCGCCGAACCCGCTGAGAGCGGCCACGGCCTTGTCGGGCGTCACCTTCTCGATCACCATGAACAGCGCCGAGGTGCCCGGCTGGAGCATGTCGCGCACCTGCCGCTGGAATCCCTTGTCGATGCCCGAGTTCTCGATCCTGCCCATCAGGGCGCCCATGCCCGCGCCGAGCGCCATCCCGAAGAACGGCACGAAGAACAGCATCCCGAAGAGCAGCCCCCAGAACATGCCCCACATCGTGCCGCCGCCCACCGCGTGGTGGCTGGTGCTGACATGGAACTTGCCTTCCCGGTCGCGGGAGATGACCGCCACCGCGTCCGCCTGGATGACCAGATCGCCCCTGAGCCGCTGGACCTCGCGCTCGGCCTCCGCCGCCGTCGTCTCGTCCGGGTACCCGATCGCAATGAGCTCCGCCATGTCCGTTCCGCCTTTCCGCGTCACGATTACCGAGTCCGTGGCGGCCTCATGGAATCCGGTCGCGGGCGGGCCGGGCATCACCCGGCCCGGATGATGCGGCGGCGCCCGTGGCGGCGTGTGCTCTGGGACGGACCATCGAGGAGGCGCGAACGACGTGCCGGAGCCGGGCGAGGGACTCCCCCGGGAGTCCCGGGACTACGAGATCAGGGTCAAGGGCCGCGTCGGCGGCTCGCACCGTCTCGCCTTCGAGGGGCTCAGCATCACGGTGAAACCGGTCGAGACCGTCCTCCACGGCGAGGACCTGGACCAGGCGGCGCTGTACGGGATCCTGGAGCGGATCCAAGCCCTCGGATTCGAGCTGGTGGAGGTCCGGCGGCTGCCCCCCGCCCCCGGGACACCGCCGGAGCCGGCCTGAGCCCCCGCCCGGTCCGGCTCTCATCCACGGCGGGTGATGCCCGCCGCTCCCGTCCGCGAGACCGTGCCCGGACGAGGCCCGGCCCCGCCGGACCGCCGCACGCGGAAAGGAGTGGACGCCCATGGCCGTCGGACCGGTGCAACTGATCGTCCTGGGATTCGACTCCCCCCACTTCCAGGGGGAGGTCATCGCCGAGCTGGAGCGGCTCAGGCAGAGCGACACGGTGCGCGTGATCGACGCGCTGGCCGTCTACAAGGACAAGCAGGGCGAGCTGGAGGTCGAGCACCTCAGCAACCTGACGAAGGAGGAGGCCATCGAGTTCGGCAGCAAGGTCGGCGCTCTCATCGGCCTCGGCATCGAGGGCGAGGAGGGGATGGTGACCGGCGCGATCGCGGGCGCCGAGCAGACCGCGGAGGGCGTGCACCTCTTCCCCGAGGGCGAGGACGCCTGGGACGTGCTCGGCGACATCCCCGCCGACTCCGCCGCCGCGCTGCTGCTGATCGAGCACCACTGGGCGGTGCCGCTGCGGGACGCGATCGCGCGCGCGAACGGGT
Source organism: Actinomadura fibrosa (assembly GCF_900659615.1). GTDB lineage: Bacteria > Actinomycetota > Actinomycetes > Streptosporangiales > Streptosporangiaceae > Spirillospora > Spirillospora fibrosa. Next base: position 13,898 of record NZ_CAACUY010000156.1, read on the forward strand.
TCCGCATCAGCGACGGGTTCATCAGCCCGCTGGACCTGGTCGCCATCGGGCTCCACTCGGCCGAGGAGGCGCAGCGGCTGCACGCGCTGGAGACCTCCAGGAGCGTCCGCCGCTGACAGGCGGCGGCACGCGGTACCGGAACAGGAGGGAGGCGGACATGTTCGGAGCCCGCAGGGTCGCGCGCCGCACTTCGCGGCGGACCGCGCGCCGGGTGTCCCGGCGACGCTGACGACGACCCCTGACCACGGCCCCGTCGACGGCACTGACGGCGGCGCCGACCACGGCGCCGGACCACGGCGCTGACGGCGACGCTGACCACGGCGACGACGACAGCGCCTACGACAGCGCCTACGACGGCGCCGACGACGGATCGACCGTTCGCGGCTGGGTCCGGCCGGTGGGGGCGCCCACCGGCCGGGCCCGGCGCCGACGGCCAGGAGAACGGATGGCTTCGCTGACCTACCTGGGACACGCGACCGCGCTCCTCGACGTCGGCGGTGTCCGCGTGCTGACCGACCCGGTCCTGCGGGACCGGGTCGCCTTCCTCCGCCGGGTCGTCCCCCCGGTCCCGCGCGAGGCGTGCGCCGCCGCGGACGTCGTCCTGATCTCGCACCTGCACCACGACCACTGCGACCTGCCGTCGCTGGCCGCACTGGAGGCCGACCCCATGATCATCGCGCCGCCGGGCGGCGACCGCTTCCTCCGGGCGCACGGGTTCGGCCGGGTCGTCGCGCTGCGGCCCGGCGAGTCGCACACCGCCGGCCCGGTCCGGGTCACGGCGGCCCCCGCGGTGCACGACGGAAGGCGCCGTCCCTTCGGTCCCGGCGCGGGCGCCGTCGGCTACCTCGTCACCACGGCGGACGCCGCCGCGTACTTCGCGGGCGACACCGGCCTCTTCGACGGGATGCGGGACCTGTGCCCGCGCCTCGACCTCGCCCTCGTCCCGGTCTGGGGCTGGGGGCCGAACCTCGGCGACGGGCACCTCGATCCGCACGCGGCCGCCGAAGCCGTCGCCCGGCTGCGACCCCGCGTCGCCGTCCCGGTCCACTGGGGCACGTTCTTCCCGTACGGGCTGGCGCCGTTCTTCCGGAACCGGCTGCGCAGGCCGGGCCACGACTTCGCCGCCGCCGTCCGCGCGCGCCGGCTCCGCACCGAGGTGCGCGTCCTGCCACCGGGCGGAGGGATGACATGGCACGCGTGACACCGGCGTCCGGACGGCCGGAGACCCTCACTCCGGAGAGCCGCTCCCCCGCGCGGCGGCCGCGGACGCTCGCGATCCGGCCGGGTCTCGTCCTGCTCGTCCTGCTGCTCGACTGGGCGGCCCTCGCCCTCACGATCGCGGTGCTCCCCGGGATCTCCGCGGACGCCGGCTGGGACGTCCTCCTCGCCGCCGTCCTGCTCGGGCTGGTCGCCGCACCGCTGCGGCCGCTGCTCGCCGCCCTCGCCGGGACGATCGGCTGGGCGGGGGTGGTGTGCGGCTGGCTGCTCGGGCAGGCCCTCCTGGTCTTCGCGGCGCTGGCGCTCACCCCGGGCATCGACGTGGACGGGTTCGGGTCCGCGTTCCTGGCCTCATGGATCTACTCGGCGGTCGTCAGCGCCGGGCTCTGGGCCGTCACCGCCGGGGACGGCACCGCGGTGCTCGGCCACCTGCTGCGGACCACGCGCGGCGCCCGCGGGACCGCGACCGCGACCGGCACGGCGCCGGGCGTGGTGATGATCCAGATCGACGGGCTGTCCGCCCCGGTGCTGGAGTGGTCCCTGCGGTCGGGGAACCTGCCGACGCTCGGCCGGTGGATCCGGTCCGGGAGCCACCGGGCGGCCGAATGGCACGTCGGGCTTCCCGCGACCACCCCGGCGAGCCAGGCCGGGCTGCTGCACGGCGCCGCCCAGGTGCCCGCGTTCCGCTGGTACGAGAAGGACACCGGCCGCCTCGTCGTGACCAACCACCCGAAGGACAGCGCGTTCGTCGAGGCGCGGCTGTCCGACGGCCGCGGGCTGCTCGCCGACGGCGGGGTGAGCGTCGGCAACGTCTTCTCGGGCGACGCGCCGACCAGCCGGCTCACGATGAGCACCGCGAGCGCCGGGCGGCGGGACGCCGGCCGGGCCCGCGAGATCAGCGCCTACGTCGTCGACCCGTACGGGCTCACCCGCTCGCTGGTGCTCACCACCGCGGAGATGGTCAAGGAGATGTACCAGGCGCGCCGGCAGCGCGTCCGCGGGATGGAGCCGCGCGTCCGCCGGGCCGCCGCCTACGTCGCGCTGCGCGGCGTGACGAACGTGCTGCTCCGGGACCTCAACATGACGCTCGTCGCCGAGCACATGATGCGCGGCGCCCCGGCCGTCTACTGCGACTTCGTCGACTACGACGAGATCGCGCACCACGCCGGGCCGACCCGCCCGGAGTCCCTGGCCTCGCTGGAGGGCATCGACCGCGTGCTCGGCACGCTGGAGCTCGTCGCCGCGGGCACGCCGCGCCCTTACCGCTTCGTCGTGCTGTCCGACCACGGCCAGAGCCAGGGCGCCACCTTCCGGCAGCGTTACGGCATGACGCTGGAGGAGCTCGTCCGGGACCTGATGGACGGCGGCCGGGACGGCGCGGCCGCACCGCGCGTGCCCGCCGGACCGTCCGACGGGAGCGGTGAGCAGTGGGGCCGGGTCGGCACCCTGCTCGCCGAGGTGGGCGAGGAGCCGACCGTGACCGGCAGAGTCGGCAGAGGCGTGCTGCGCCGGCACGAGCGCCGGGTCCCGGCCGCCGCGGCGGACGGGCGTCCCGAGGTGGTCGTGCTCGCCTCCGGCAACCTCGGGACGATCTACTTCCCGCGCCGTCCCGGACGGCTCACGGCTGAGGAGATCGAGGCGCTGTACCCGCGCCTGCTCTCCGGCCTCGCCCGGCACCCGGGCATCGGGTTCGTGCTGGTCCGGTCTCGGTCGGGCGCCGCCGTCGTGCTGGGCGCGGACGGGCGTCGTGAGCTCGGCGGCGGCCCCGCACCGGACGGCGCGGTGGACGGCGACCCGGTCGAGGGCGACGACCCGCTGGCCCGCTTCGGGCCGCACGCCGCGGCCGACCTCCGGCGGTACGATGCGCTCCCCCACGTCGCCGACATCGTCGTCAACAGCCGGGTGGACGCGGCCGGCGCCGAGGTCGCGGCGTTCGAGGAGCTGGTCGGCTGCCACGGCGGCCTCGGCGGCTGGCAGGGCCGGGCGGTGCTCGTCCACCCCGCGGACTGGACGGTCTCCGGCGACCTGGACGGCGCCGGCGCCGTCCACCGCCAGCTCGTCACGTGGCTGAACGAGGCCGGGCTGCGGGACGCCGCTCCGTGAGACGGGAGCGCCGGGACGCCCCGGCGCCCGACCGGTAGTGATCGCGAGCGGACGGGACAGATCTCAGAAGCGTTCGGAGTGCCGCTCGGCGATCGCCCGCGTGTAACCGCACATCGCCCAGATCACCAGGACGTCCGCGATGATGACGATGACCGACCAGACCGGCTGGTAGGGAATGAACAGGAAGGCGGCCACCGCGCTGACGGCGGCGGTGGCGATGACGGCGATCCTGGCCCAGAGGATCCCGGCGAGCGCGGCGAAACCGGTGGCCGCCAGCAGCAGGCCCACCACCACCTGCGTCCAGCCCCAGGCGGTCGTGTCGAGGTCATAGGGGTAGTGCGGCGCGACGACGTAGAAGTCGCCGTCCAGAAGCGCCACGAAACCCGTCATGACCTGCAAGAAGCCGTTGAGCAGCACCATGATGCCGCCGAAGGCGGCGAGCCCCGCGGTCCAGCCGGCGGAGCGGCCCGACCGGCCCGTGCCGGCGGCCCTTCCCCGCCGCGCCCGGGTCGGCGCGTGCGACTGTGGCATGGCGTTCTCCTCCCCCGGCCGCCGCCCTCCCCGGGACGGCGGCACGTCCCGGGCGGAAGGGCGGGGCCGGTCGCCCGGTCAGCTCGCCGGCTGCCCGTGCAGCGCCTCTTGCAGCGCCTCTTCGGTGTCCTTGGACAGCGAGGACTTGAGCACCGTGCCGCCGTACTTGCTCAGCGCGGCGACGGCCTTGTCCGGCGTGACCTTCTCGACGACCAGGAACAGCGCGGACGTGCCCGGCTGGAGCATGTCCCTGACCTGCCTCTGGAACGTCTTGTCGATGCCCGACTTCTCGATCCTGCCCATCAGCGCGCCCATCCCCGCGCCGAGCGCCATGCCGAAGAACGGCACGAAGAAGAGCATGCCGAACAGCATGCCCCAGAACATGCCCCACATCGCGCCGCCGCCGACCGCGTGGTGGTTCGTGCTGACATGGAACTTGCCCTCGCGGTCCCGCGAGATCACCGCGACCGCGTCGGGCTGGATGATGAGCTCGCCCGTCAGCCGCTGCACCTCCCGCTCGGCGTCCGCCGCCGTCGCCTCGTCCGGATAGCCGATAGCGATCAGATCCGCCATGGTCCATCCCGCCTTCCTGCTCTCGGTCCACTGCGTCGTCCAGGAACGTCGTCCAGGGAACACGGCCGGACGCGGGCGGGCATCACCCGCGACGGATGACCCCCGGCCGCGCGGGACGTCCCCGCACGACGCGCCCGAGGACCGGCCAGCACACCAGGCCGAGCAGGATCGGCCCGAGGTAGGTGAACATCCGGAAGACGAAGACGCCGCCCACGATCGCGTCCTCGCCCGCCCCGCCGGAGGCCCAGAGCAGCGCGGAGATGTACAGCGTCTCGGTGATGCCGACGCCGCCGGGCGTGATCTGGACCATGGTCGCGACCTTGACCACCGCGTAGACGGCGAAGACCTCGACGGCGGTCAGCAGGCCCCGCCCGGCGCCCACCGAGCGCAGCGAGACGAGCAGAACGAGGTAGACGACGAGCTCCTTGGCGAGGATGACCGCCGTCATCCCGCGCCAGTGGCGCCGCAGCGAGTCGCGGAGGTCGCCGCGGAACCCGGCCACCATGTCGGCGTAGTCCTGCGGCTTGGGCCGGCGCACCACGCCGCGGGCCCAGTTGACGAACCGGCCGAGGCGTTCGCCGAAGCCGCGGGCGAACCGCTCGCTGCGCAGGATCAGCGCGACGACGACGATCCCGGTGACGGTGGCGGCCAGCGCGATCAGCGTGAGCCAGACGACGCGCCCGGGGACGTCGGCCTGCGCCGACAGGAGACCGATCGCCAGGCACGGCATCAGCAGGACGGTCGCGGTGTCCCAGAGGCTGGTGACGACGGTCGACCGGCCGAAGTCGTCGGTGCCGAGCCCGTAGCGCCGGTAGGTGACGTAGCGCATCGCCGTGCCCGACGGCCCCGGCACGGTGTAGGACACCATCGCCGAGGTCTCCTGCGCGAGGAAGGACCGGCGCAGCCCGAGCCCGTCCACCAGCACGACGGGCGACAGCGACTTCAGCGTCTCGACCAGGCCGGTCAGGCACACCAGGACGGCGAAACCCGCGGCGTCCAGCCGCTTGATCGACGCCCAGATGTCGGAGTAGCTCGCGAACCCCGGGATCAGCACACCGAAGATCAGGTAGAGCAGCACGAGGGTGAGCGCCAGCCGCACGAGGACCTGCACCGGCGACGCCTTCTTCGCGTCCAGGAGCTCCGCGGGCGTGACCGGCCCGTCGGCCATGGCGCGCCTCCCGAACTCGTGCGGCCGGGGCCCCGCGCCCCGGCTCCCGCGACGTCCAGCGCACTGCGCCGGCGGCGCGGCCGCATCGTCCGCAACGGGTGATGCGCCGCCGCGCTCCGCTCATCCGGCCGGGGCCGGCCGCTCCCGCTCGTACCGCGCGATGACCTTCATGATCTCCGCGGCGTCGCGGCCGCCGCGGACCAGCGCGGCCATGACCCGCATGGGCTGGCCGACGTGGTCGAAGAACTCCCGGTAGCCCGCGCACAGGTAGTCCAGGCCGGACTCCCCGTCCGGCGACTCGACGAAGCGGTCGCCGGGCCGCCCGCCCCCGCACGCGAACAGCACCGGGCAGCAGCGGCAGTACAGCGGCAGCCGCTCCGCCCCCGCCCTCACCGCGCGCGGACGCCGTCCGGCCGCCACCCACGCCCCCAGCGCCTCCTCGAAGACCTGGACGAACTGACGGCCGACATCGCGGCGCACCCACTCGTCGAACACCGCCACAAGGAACGCCGCCCACTGCTCCGGCCGGACGGTCCGTTCGGAGACACCGGCACGGCCGACGCGCGGGCCCTCGCCGACACGTTCCACGACCGGCAGGAACTGGACATGCCCGACACCGAGCTCGTCCCGGAAGTACCGGTAGGCGTCCAGCGGCCGGCCCGCGTTCCCCGCGTGCACGGCGCACACGATGACGCAGGCCACACCGTGCCGGCGCAGCAGCCGGACGGCGTCGGCCATGCGGCGGCGGGCGGCCGCGCGGCCGCGGCGGTCATCGCTCACGACGCCGTCCGCCGAGAGCCCGACCAGGACGTCCCGCTCGCCGAGACACCGGCACCACGCATCGTCCAGCCGCGACCCGTCCGTCCACAGCGCGTGCTCGACCCGCACGCCCGGAACCGCGCATCGCTCGACTCCCTCGACCGCGTCCCGGAAGGAGCCGAGATCCACCGGGTCCGCATCGTCCGACCAGGTCACCGCCACGACCCGCCCCCGGTTCGTCACGACGTCCCGCCACCGGCGCGGCCCACGTCCGGCCAGCGGCACCACCGGCCCGTCACAGGCGACCCACCGCTGCCGGACACCGGCGAGAGAGCCGACCGACATCGTGACACCGCTTCCTTCCCGCACTCGACCGGGCCAGTGTCACCGAGCGCCTCCTTCGCGGCCTCACCCGGACCGGATGAGAACGGGCGCGGCGGCGCCGGCGCCATTCGGGACCCGATCCGGGTCGTCGCGCGCGGCCATGGCGGTGCGGCCGGGTCGCGGGGTTCAATGGAAGGGACCCCAGGACGGGGCGGCGTGCCGGCAGGTCGCATTCCCGTGACCGCCTCGCCGCCGGCCGTGTCCGTGAACGGATGCCGGGCGACCGGGAAGTGGGACAGCACGATGCTGGATCAGCACGAGACCACCGCACTCGCGGACCTGCTGGACGACCTGGCGGGCCGGCACGGCGAGGATCCCGCGGCCGCGCGGGCCGCCGAGCTGGCGACCCTGCTCCGCGAGCGTATGGCGGTACCCCCGCCTCCCGGCGCCGAGCGCGACCGGGCCGCCGACGCGCGGGACCGTGTCGCCGCCGAACGCGACCGGGCCGCCGACGAACGCGACACCGCGGCCGACCGCGCCGACGACGACGCCGCAGCCGATGACCGGCTCCTGGACGAGCTGCTGACGGCGGCCCTGCGACGCGACCAGGCCGCCGCTCAGCGCGCGGCCCTGGTGGGCCGCCTGCACGAATCGGCCCTGCGCGAGCAACTGGAACTCGACCACGAGATGGGCCTCGCCGACCGGAGGCACCGCGACCGCGACGGCATGGTGATCCGCGACCTGCTGGCGGCGGGCCAGCGCGA
>NZ_CAACUY010000157.1 GCF_900659615.1 Actinomadura fibrosa
CGTCTTCAGCTACGGCCTGGGGCACGTCCCGCAGGCGCGCCTGTGCACCGAGCACGCCGTCCGGGCGCCCGCCGCGGCGGTGGCGGCGCTCCACCAGCGTCGCCCGCGAGGGCGGCTTCCTGCGCGACGCCGGCCTGTTCGACGCCGAGTTCTTCGGGATCAGCCCGCGGGAGGCCCTGACGCTCGATCCCCAGCAGCGCCACCTGCTCGAAGTGTCCTGGGAGCTGCTGGAACGGGCGGGCATCGATCCGGCGTCGCTGAAGGGCAGCCGGACCGGCGTCTACGCCGGGACCGCGCTCCCCGGTTTCGGCACACCGCACGTCGACCGGGCCGCCGAGGGCCACCTGATCACCGGGAACGCCCCGAGCGTCCTGTCGGGCCGGGTGGCCTACACGCTCGGCCTCGAAGGCCCGGCGGTCACGGTGGACACGGCCTGCTCGTCCGCGCTGGTGGCGATCCACCTCGCCTGCCAGGCGCTCAGGCAGGACGAGTGCGAGCTGGCGCTGGCGGGCGGCGTCACGGTGATGACCCTCCCGCACGTGTTCACCGAGTTCTCGCGGCAGCGCGGGCTGGCGCCCGACGGCCGCTGCAAGGCGTTCGCGGCCGCGGCGGACGGCACGGGCTTCGCCGAGGGCGCCGGGCTCGTGCTGCTGGAGCGGCTCTCGGACGCGCGCCGCCGCGGCCACCGGGTGCTCGCCCTGATCGACGGTTCGGCGATCAACCAGGACGGGGCCAGCAACGGCCTGACCGCCCCGAACGGCCCGTCGCAGCAGCGGGTGATCCGGCAGGCGCTGGAGGCCGCGCGGCTGGCGCCGTCCGACGTGGACGCGGTGGAGGCGCACGGAACCGGTACCCGGCTCGGCGACCCGATCGAGGCGCGGGCCCTCCAGGCCGCCTACGGGCGGGACCGGGCGGCCGACCGGCCGCTGTGGATCGGCACGGTCAAGTCCAACCTCGGGCACACCCAGGGCGCGGCGGGCGTGGCCGGCCTGCTGAAGATGATCATGGCGCTGCGGCACGGGCTGCTGCCCGCGACCCTCCACGTCGACCGGCCGACCCCGGACGTGGACTGGGCGGGCGGCGGCGCGGTCCGGCTGCTCACCGAGCCCGTCGCGTGGCCGCGCGGGGACCGCCCCCGCCGGGCCGCGGTCTCGTCCTTCGGCATCTCCGGCACCAACGCCCACGTCATCCTGGAGGAACCGCCCTCCGAGGCGGAGCCCGAGCCCGCATCCGGAGTGACGCCCGGCCCGCGGCCCGGCTCGGCGCTCGCGCCGGAGTCCGCGCCGGAGTCCGCGCCGGAGTCCGCGCCGGAGTCCGCGCCGGAGTCCGCACTGGAGTCCGCGCCGGAGTCCGCGTCGGAACCCTTGCCGGAGTCCGGCACGTCCGGGATCGTGGCGTGGCCGCTGTCGGCTCGCAGCCCCGAGGCGCTGCGGGCGCAGGCGGAGGCGCTCGCCGAGCACCTCGCCGCGCGCCCCGGCGCCGCGGTCGCCGACGTGGCCTGGTCGCTCGCCCGGACCCGGACGGCGTTCGAGCACCGGGCGGTGCTGCTCGGCGCGGACCGTGACACGCTGCGCGGCGGCCTCACCGCCGTCGCCGCCGGCCGCAGCGGTCCAGACCTGGTTCGCGCGTCCGGGCCGGTGCGCGACGGCGAGACCGCGTTCCTGTTCACCGGCCAGGGCAGCCAGCGGCCCGGCATGGGCGGGGAGCTGTACCGCGAGTACCCGGCGTTCGCCGCCGCCTTCGACGACGTCTGCGCGCACCTCGACCCGCTGCTCGGCCGCCCGCTCCGCGACCTCGTCCTCGCCCCGGAGGACGGCGAGCTCGACCGGACGGAGGCGACCCAGGCCGCGCTGTTCGCGCTGGAGGTCGCGCTGTTCCGGCTGGCCGTGTCGTTCGGGCTCGTCCCCGGCTACCTGACCGGCCACTCGGTGGGCGAGCTCGCCGCGGCGCACGTCGCCGGCGTCCTCTCCCTGCCGGACGCCTGCACGCTGGTCGCGGCGCGCGGACGGCTCATGCAGGCGCTGCCGCCGGGCGGCGCGATGGTCGCCGTGCGGGCGGCCGAGGACGAGGTGCTCCCGCTGCTCGCCGGACGCGAGGACCGGGTCTCGCTCGCCGCCGTCAACGGCCCGGCGGCGGTCGTCCTGTCCGGAGTGGAGAGCGACGTCGAGGACCTCGCCGCCCGGCTGCGGGAGAGCGGGCACAAGACCCGGCGGCTCCGGGTCGGCCACGCGTTCCACTCGCCGTGCCTCGTCCCGATGCTCGACGACTTCCGCGAGGTCGCGCGCGGCCTCACCTACGGCGCGCCGAGCATCCCGGTCGTCTCCAACCTCACCGGCGAGGTCGCCGGGCCCGACCGGCTCCGCGACCCCGAGTACTGGGTCCGGCACGTCCGGGAACCGGTCCGGTTCGCCGACGGCCTGCGGGCCCTGCGCGCCGAAGGCGTGACCCGGTACCTGGAGCTCGGCCCGGCTCCGGTGCTCACCGCCCTGGCGCGGGAGAACGCGGCGGCCGAGGGACCGGGGGACTCCGGCGTGTTCGCCGCCGTCCTGCGCAAGGACCGCCCCGAGGCGCGCACGTTCCTCACCGCCCTGGCGGAACTGCACGTCGACGGCGCCACCGTCGACTTCGCCGCCGGGCTCGGGCCGGAGGCGCGGGCGGTCGCGCTGCCGACGTACCGGTTCCAGCGGCGGCGCTACTGGCGGCCGGTCCCGGACGCCGCGGTGGCCGACGCGGGGGGCGTGCGCCCGGCGGAGCATCCGCTGCTGCGGGCGGTCGTCGAGCCCGCCGGCGGGGAGCTGCTGCTCACCGGCCGCCTGTCGCGGCGGTCCCACGGCTGGCTGGCCGACCACGAGATCGCCGGTGCCGTGCCGCTGCCCGCCACCGCGTTCCTCGAACTGGCGCTGGCCGCCGCGGCCCGGGCCGGCCGCGACCTCGTCGACGAGCTGGCGCTGGAGGCCCCGCTCCCGCTGCCCTCCTCCGGGAGCGTCGACGTCCAGGTCTCGGTCGGCGTCCCCGACGGGTCGGGCCGGCGCGCGATCGTGATCTATTCGCGCGGTCCCGGCGACGGGGAGCCGTGGGTCCGGCACGCCACCGGGACGCTCGCCTCGGCGGACGCCGCCGAGGCCGGCCGGCCGTCCGGCCTCGCGGCCTGGCCGCCGCCCGGTGCCACCGAGATCGATGTCGAGGAGCTCTACGCCCGGCTCGCCGGGCGGGGCTACCGGTACGGCCCGGCCTTCCGCGGCGTGCACGCCGCATGGCGGCTCGGCGACGAGCTGTTCGCCGACGTCCGGCCGGCCTCCGAGCGGCACGGGGACGCGCGCGCCCACATCGTCCACCCGGCGCTGCTCGACGGCGCGTTCCACGTGATCGACGACCTTTTCCCCGAGGACACCTCCACGGTACGGCTGCCGGTCTCCTTCGGCGGTGTGCGCGTCCACGCACCCGGCCTCTCCCGGCTCCGCGTCCAGATCACCCCGGTCGGCACCGACGAGTTCGCGTTGCGCCTGGCCGGCCACGACGGCGCTCCGGCCCTCACCATCGACTCCCTGGTTCTGCGGCAGGTTCCCGCCGACCGCTGGCGCGCCGCCCACACAGCCCCGGACGACACGCTCTACCGCCTTGACTGGCAACCGCTGAACTCCGCACCCGAGCCTGCGCCTGGATCCGCTGAATCGGTCGGGAACTGCGCCGTCATCGGACCGGACGACCTTGGCCTGGCGGACGCTTCCGTGCACCCGGACCTGGCCGCGCTGCGGGCGTCGGCCGCCGCCGGCCGTCCGGCCCCGGACGTCGTCGTCGCGTCCTGCCCCGCCCCTCCGGCCGGAGAGGACGTGCCCGCGCGGGTCCGCGCCGTCACCCGGGAGGTACTCGGCCTGCTCCAAGAGTGGCTCTCCGACGGGCCGCCCGCGGCCGGCCGCCTGGTGATAGCGACGACGGGCGCGGTCGCCGCCGGACCCCCCGCCCCGGTGGCCGGCCCGGTGACCGAGCCGGTGACCGATCCGGTGATCGCGTCTGTGTGGGGTCTCGTCCGGGCGGCACAGGCCGAGCATCCCGGCCGGATCGCCCTGCTCGACCTCGACCCCGAAGGGACCGCGCCCGGGGCGCTGCGGGCCGCCATCACCGCCGCGGAACCCCAGGCTGCGGTCCGAGGCGACCGCGTCCTGGTACCGCGCCTGGTCACAGCGCGAACCGACCTGGACGGTTCGGGCCGCGGCGGCGCACCCCGTCCGCTCGATCCGGACGGCACCGTCCTCATCACCGGCGGCACCGGAGCGCTCGGCCGCGCCGTCGCCCGGCACCTCGCGACCGCCCACGGAGCGCGGCACCTGCTGCTGGTGAACCGCCACGGCGGCTCCCCGGCGGACGCCGATGCCACGGAGCCGGCCGAGCCGGGCGTGCACGTCCGCGTCGCCGCGTGCGACGTCGCCGATCCGGAGGCGCTGTCCGCGCTGCTCGCCTCGGTACCCGCGGAGCATCCGCTGACGGCCGTCGTGCACGCGGCCGGGGTCGTCGACGACGGAATCGTCACGTCGCTGACCGGTCCGCGCCTGGACGCCGTCCTCGCGCCCAAGGTGGACGGGGCCTGGAACCTGCACCGCCTGACCCGGGACCAGGACCTGGCGGCGTTCGTTCTGTTCTCCTCGGCCGCGGGCGTCCTCGGCAGCGCCGGTCAGGGCAACTACGCCGCCGCCAACGCGTTCCTCGACGCCCTCGCCGAGCAGCGCCGCGCCGAAGGCCGTCCGGCGACCTCGCTCGCCTGGGGCCCCTGGGCGATGGACGCGGGGATGGCCCACGAACTCGCCGAGACCGACGCGGTCCGCATCGCCCGCTCGGGGATCGTCCCGATGACCCCGGTGCAGGGACTCGCACTGCTCGACACGGCCCTGACCATGGGAGAGCCGGCGCTGGTCCCCGTCCGGCTGGACCGGGCCGCGCTGCGCGAGCGGGCCGCGGCCCCGTCCCTGTCGCCGGTCCTGCGCGGCCTGGTCCGGGTGACGACGCCCGCCGCGCCCAGGCCGGCGGCGGGGCCGGGCACAGGGTCGGCATCGTGGTCAGAGCGGCTCGCCGCGCTCCCGGAGGACGAGCAGGACCGAGCCCTCCGCGCGGTCGTGCGCGAACAGGTCGCCGCCGTCCTGGCGCACCCGGACCCGGAGGCCATCGACCTCGGCCGGGCGTTCCAGGATCTCGGCTTCGACTCCCTCACCGCCCTGGAACTCCGGACCGGGCTCGGCGCGGCGACCGGCCTCGTCCTGCCCAGCACCGCGGTCTTCGACCATCCGACGCCCGAGGCGCTCGTCCGGTACCTGCGCGCGGAGGCGCTCGGCACGGCGACGGCACCGTCCGCCGCCCTGCCCGCAGGAGCCGCCCACGACGATCCGGTGGTGGTCGTGGGGATGGCGTGTCGTTTTCCGGGTGGTGTGGGTTCGCCGGAGGAGTTGTGGGGTGTGGTGGCGGATGGGGTGGATGCGGTGGGGGGGTTCCCAGGAAATCGAGGGTGGGATCTGGCGGGGTTGTTCGATCCGGATCCGGATCGGTCGGGGCACAGTTATGCGCGTTCGGGTGGGTTCTTGTATGAGGCGGATCTGTTCGATGCGGGGTTTTTCGGGATCAGTCCGCGTGAGGCGGTCGCGATGGATCCGCAGCAGCGGTTGCTGCTGGAGACCGCCTGGCAGGCCCTCGAACACGCGGGCATCGACCCCGCGACGTTGCGCGGCAGCGACACCGGCGTCATCACCGGGGTCATGTACGACGACTACGGGAGCCGCTTCCTGGGCCGCATCCCGGCGGACGTCGAGGGCAGGCTCATGCCCGGCAGCCTGCCCAGTGTCGTGTCGGGCAGGCTGGCGTACACCTTCGGCCTGGAGGGGCCGACGCTGACGGTGGACACGGCGTGCTCGTCGTCGCTGGTGGCGATGCATCTGGCGAGCCAGTCGCTGCGGCAGGGAGAGTGCTCGCTCGCCCTGGCCGGCGGTGTCACCGTGATGGCCACCCCGAACACGTTCGTGGAGTTCTCGCGGCAGCGGGGCCTGTCCCCGGACGGCCGGTGCAAGGCGTTCTCGGCGGCGGCAGACGGCACAGGCTGGGCCGAGGGCGTAGGCCTGGTCGTGCTGGAGCGGTTGTCGGACGCGCGGCGCAACGGCCATCGGGTCCTCGCGGTGATCCGCGGGTCGGCGGTCAATCAGGACGGAGCCAGCAACGGCCTCACCGCGCCCAACGGCCCCTCGCAGGAACGCGTCATCCGCCAGGCGCTCGCGAACGCGGCGCTGTCCGCCGATGAGGTGGACGTGGTGGAAGCCCACGGAACCGGCACCACCCTCGGCGACCCGATCGAGGCGCAGGCTCTGCTGGCGACCTATGGGCGAGAACGCGCCGAGGACCGTCCGCTGTGGCTGGGGTCGGTCAAGTCGAACATCGGGCACACGCAGGCGGCGGCGGGTGTGGCGGGTGTGATCAAGATGGTGATGGCGATGCGGCACGGGACGCTGCCCGCCTCGCTGCACATCGACGAGCCGAGCCCGCATGTGGACTGGTCGTCGGGGGCCGTGCGGCTGCTGACCGAACCGGTGGACTGGCCCGAGAACGGCCGCCCCCGCCGCGCCGGGATCTCCTCGTTCGGCTTCTCCGGGACCAACGCCCACCTGATCCTCGAAGAGGCCCCCGAGCCCGAACGCCCCGCCGAACCCGCCGCCGGATCCGTCGCGGATCACATCGAGGGCGCCGTCCCGTGGGTGCTCTCGGCGCGAGACGAACAGGCGCTCCGCGGACAAGCTCGCGCGCTCGCCGCACACCTGGCGGCACATCCCCAAGCCTCGCCGGCCGAAGTGGGCTGGTCGCTGATCAGGACGCGGTCGGTGTTCGAGCACCGCGCGGTCCTCGTCGGCGGCGACCAGCTCTCCGGATTGGCGGCACTGGCGTCCGGTGAGGCGCATCCCGCCGTAGTGGCAGGCGCGGCGCGTACGTCCACCTCCGGCCCGGTGCTGGTGTTCCCCGGTCAGGGTTCGCAGTGGGTGGGCATGGGCGCGAAGTTGCTGGGGCAGTCTGCGGTGTTCGCGGCGCGGATGGCCGAGTGCGAGCAGGCCTTGGCGCCGCATGTGGACTGGTCGCTGTCAGAGGTGATCGGCGGCGACGGTACCGACCTGGCTCGCGTGGACGTGGTCCAGCCCGTCCTGTGGGCGGTCATGTTGTCCCTGGCTGCGGTGTGGGTCGATCATGGCGTGGTTCCGGCGGCGGTGATCGGGCACAGCCAGGGCGAGATCGCCGCCGCGTGCGTGGCCGGTGCGCTGTCTTTGGAGGACGCCGCGCGCGTGGTCGCGGTGCGCAGCAAGGCACTGCGGCAGCTATCGGGCGGCGGCGCGATGGCCTCCATCGGCGCAGGCGCCGACCAAGTCCAAGCACTGCTAGACGACACGGTGCCGGACGCGGCGCGGGAGGCGGTGCAGGTCGCGGCGGTCAACAGTCCCTCGGCCACCGTCATCTCCGGCCCACCCGACCAGATCCAGCAGGTGGTCACCACAGCCCAAGACCAAGGGCTACGCGCCCGGGTCATCGACGTCGACTACGCCTCCCACGGCCCCCAGGTCGACCAGATCACCGACCACCTCACCCACACGTTGACCGGCATCGAACCAGCCGCCACCGACACGGCCTTCTACTCCACCGTCACCGGCCAGCGCATCGACACCACCGCGCTCGACACCAGCTACTGGGTCACCAACCTGCGCCAACCCGTCCGCTTCGCCGACACCCTCACCACCCTCCTGCACGACGGCCACCGAGTGTTCATCGAAGTCTCCCCGCACCCGGTCCTGACCCCCGCCATCGAGGAATGCGCCGACCACACCGGCGTCCAGGCCGCCGGGCTGCCCACGCTCCGCCGCGACCATGGCGGGTCCGAGCAGATGGTCAGGGCGCTGGCCGGGGCTTTCACCGCGGGCGCCGGCGTCGACTGGACCCGCTGCTTCCCCGCCGACCCGCCGCCGCGCGTCGTCGACCTGCCGACCTACGCCTTCCAGCGCGAGCGCTACTGGCTGTCCGGCGGGAACGCGGCGGCCGGGGTCGCCGACCTGGGGCTGGCCGCGACGGGCCACCCGGTCATCGGGGCCGCCGTGGAACCCGCTGACGGCTCCGGTCGCGTGCTCACGGGACGCGTGTCGAGGCACCGGCTGCCCTGGCTGGACGATCACACGGTCGCGGGCGCCGTGCTGGTCCCGGGCGCCGCGCAGCTCGAATGGGTCCTGCGGGCCGCCGACGAGACCGGTTGCACCGGGGTGGAGGAGCTCGTCCTGCACGCGCCCTTCGTCGTCCCACCGTCGGGCGCCCTCGACGTCCAGGTCACGATCGGTGCGGAGGGGGACGGAGGCCGCCGCGAGGTGGGGGTGTACTCCAGGGCGGATCTCGACACCGCGTGGACCTGCCATGCGACCGGTGTACTGACGGCGGAGCCCGTCGGCGCGGGCGAGGCGTCGGACACCGGCTGGCCGCCACCCGGTGCTGAGCGGGTGGACACCGCCGACTTTTACCTCGGCACCGCGGGCGCGGGTTACGGGTACGGACCCGCTTTCCAGGGCGTACGGGCGGTCTGGCGGGACGGCCGCGATGTGCTGGCCGAGCTCGAACTGCCCGATGTCGTGCAGGATCGGGACGGTGTCGGAATCCATCCCGCGCTGCTGGACGCGGCGCTGCATCCGCTGCTCCTGATCGGTGATTTCAGCGAGGGGCGGGTCTGGCTCCCGTTCGCCTGGAGTGGGGTGACGCTGCACGCGGTGGGCGCCACATCGGCCCGCGTCCGCCTGTCACCGCTGGGTGAGGGGCTCGACCAGGGTGTCCGGGTGAGCATCACCGATCCGGTGGGCGCGCCCGTCCTGGACGTGGCCTCGGTCGTCCTCCGGCAGGCGGGCGACCGGCGGCTCCGGGCGGCCGGAGCGCGCGGCACCGGCGACCTCTTCACCGTCGAATGGGTGCCGGCCACCGATCCGGTCGGGCCTGTTCCTGGGGATTGTGCCGTGGTGGAGGTGGCGACGGTGGAGGAGGGGCTGTCTCGGGTGCGGGAGTGGTTGGTGGAGTCGGGGTCGGGGGCGGGGGATGGGCGGTTGGTGGTGGTGACTCGTGGGGCGGTGGGGGAGTGTCCCGATCCTGTGGCGGCGGCGGTGTGGGGGTTGGTGCGCAGCGCGCAGGCGGAGCATCCCGACACGTTCGTCCTCGTCGATCTCGACGACGACTCGGAGGTCGACGTCGCGCTGCGGACCGGGGAACCGCAGGTGGCGGTGCGCGAAGGGCAGGTCCTCGTACCACGCCTGACGCGAAGCGATGAGCGGCGGTCACTGGCGGGGCCGGCCGGGGAGCCCGCATGGCGTCTCGGGATGTCCGGCCCGGCCACGCTCGACAGCGTCTCCGCCGTCGCATGCCCCCAGGTCCTGGGACCGCTCGGCGACGGTGAGGTGCGGATCGAGGTCCGCGCGGCGGGGGTGAACTTCCGCGATGTGCTGATCGCCCTGGGCATGTACCCGGACGCCGACGGAGTCTTCTACGGCACCGAGGGCGCGGGCGTGGTGACCGGCGTCGGAACCGGCGTCCGGGACATCGCGGTCGGTGACCGGGTGATGGGAGTCTTCGTCGGCGCGTTCGGTCCGGTGGCGGTGGCGGATGCGCGGATGGTGGCGGTGGTGCCGGAGGGGTGGGATTGGGAGCGGGCGGCGGGTGTGCCGGTGGCGTTTTTGACGGCTTGGTATGGCTTGGTGGAGTTGGCGGGGGTGCGGGCTGGTGAGTCGGTGTTGGTGCATGCGGCGACGGGTGGGGTGGGGATGGCGGCGGTGCAGATCGCGCGTCATCTGGGTGCGGAGGTGTTCGCGACCGCGAGTCCGGCCAAGCATGCGGTGCTGGAGGAGATGGGCATCGACGGTGAGCACCGGGCGTCGTCGCGTGATGTGGGGTTCGAGGAGCGGTTCCGGGAGGCGACCGGTGGGCGTGGTGTGGATGTGGTGTTGAACGCGCTGGCCGGGGAGTTCACTGACGCGTCCTTGCGTCTGCTGGCCGAGGGTGGCCGGTTCGTGGAGATGGGCAAGACCGACGTCCGGGAGGACCCGGGTGTCTGGTACCGGGCGTTCGACCTAGTGACAGGGGCGGGACCGGACCTCATCGGGACGATGCTGGAACGGCTGCGGGGCATGTTCGCTGAGGGCGTGCTGGAGCCGCTGCCGGTGGCGCCATGGCCCTTGGAGCGGGCGCGCGACGCGCTGCGGCTGATGAGCCAGGCCGGGCATGTCGGGAAGGTGGTGCTGCGGGTCCCGCCCGCCTTCGACCCCGACGGCACGGTCCTGATCACCGGCGGGACCGGCACGCTGGGGCAGGCGGTCGCCGAGCACCTGGTCGGCGCTTGGGGTGCCCGGCACGTCGTGCTGGTCGGCCGCCGCGGTGCCGATGCACCGGGGGTGCGGGAATTGGTGGACCGGCTCGAAGCCGAGGTGCGGGTGGTCGAGGCCGATGTGAGCGACCGCGCCGCGGTGGCCGAACTGGTGGCGGCGATCGATCCGGTGCATCCCCTGACGGGAGTGGTCCACGCCGCCGGAGTGATCGACGACGGTCTGATCGGTGATCTGACGTCGGATCGGCTGGCGGGTGTGTGGTCTGCCAAGGTCGATGGTCTGGTGAATCTGGATGCCGCGACCGCTGGTGCGCGGCTGGGCTTTTTCGTGGTGTTCTCCTCGGCGGCGGCGACGCTGGGCAGTCCCGGGCAGGCCAACTACGCGGCGGCCAACGCCTACTGCGACGCGTTCATGGCCCGCCGCCGCGCCGCCGGGCTGCCCGGACTGTCGATCGGCTGGGGACTGTGGGAACAGACCAGCGCCATGACCGGCCACCTCACCGACACCGACCTGGCCCGCATGCGGCACGGCGGGTTCACCCCCCTCACCGGCGACCAGGCCACCGCGCTCCTCGACATCGCCTGCGAGGCGGGCGGCGCCCACGTCCTGGCGATGAACCTCGACGTCCGCGCGCTGACCGGACGTCCGGCCGAGGCGGTGCCCGCCCTGCTCCGCTCGCTGGTGCGCACGGCCACCGCCCGCGACCGGCCGACCGCCGCGGGAACCGGTGAGAGCGCCGCCGGCCTGAGGGGCAGGCTGGCGGCGATGCCCGCCGTCGAACGGCGGACCACCCTGCTCGACCTCGTGACCTCGCATGCCGCCGCGGTGCTCGGCCACCGCGATCCGGGCGCGGTGCGCGCCGACACCTCGTTCAAGGACCTCGGGTTCGACTCCCTCACCGTGGTCGAACTGCGCAACCGGCTCTCGGCGGCGACCGGGCGGCGCCTGCCCGCCGCCGTTGTCTTCGACTATCCGAACCCGGCCGCGCTCGCCGACCATCTGCTCGACCGGCTGGCCCCTTCGGACGGCGCGGCGGCTCCGTCCGGCGGCGCCGTCGAGCCGATCCTCGGCGACCTCGGCCGGATCGAGGGCGTCCTCGGCGCGCTCACCCTCGACCAGGTCGCACGCGAGCGGGTCGTCCGCCGGCTGCGCGGCCTGCTCGCGAGCCTGAGCGGCGACGGCGCCGCATCGGCGTCCGCCGCCGCCGTCGAGGCCGCGTCGGACGAGGAGATGTTCGCGCTCATCGACCAGCAACTGCGACCGTCCGGGAGCGACGACTGATGCCGAGCACGGAAGACAGACTGCGCCAGTACCTCAAGCGGGTGACGGTCGATCTCGGGGAGACCCGGCAGCGCCTGCACGAGGTGGAGGAGCGGTATCGGGAGCCGGTGGCCGTGGTGGGGATGGCGTGCCGGTTTCCGGGGGGTGTGGGTTCGCCGGAGGAGTTGTGGGATCTGGTGGCGGCGGGCCGGGATGTGATTTCGGGGTTTCCGGTGGATCGTGGGTGGGATCTGGAGGCGCTTTATCATCCGGATCCTGATCATCCGGGGACGTCGTATGTGCGTGAGGGCGGCTTCATCGACGGCGCGGACCTGTTCGACGCGGCGTTCTTCGGAATCAGCCCGCGTGAGGCGGCGGCCATGGAGCCGCAGCAACGGACCCTCCTTGAGACCTCCTGGGAGGTCCTCGAACGCGCGGGCATCGATCCGGCGTCGCTGCGGGCCACGCCCACCGGCGTCTTCGTCGGCGCGGGCCTCCCCGGCTTCGGCACCCCGCACCCGGACGAGCAGGCCGAGGGCTACCTGCTGACCGGCAGCGCCCTCAGCGTCCTGTCAGGCCGCGTCTCCTACACGCTCGGACTGGAGGGCCCGGCCGTGACGGTGGACACGGCGTGCTCGTCGTCGCTCGTGGCGATACACCTGGCGGCCCAGTCGCTACGGCAGGGGGAGTGTTCGCTGGCACTGGCCGGCGGTGTGACCGTGCTGAGCACGCCCGGCGGCTTCACCGAGTTCTCACGGCAGCGGGGACTGTCCCCCGACGGCCGGTGCAGATCCTTCGCGGCGTCGGCGGACGGCACCGGCTTCTCCGAGGGAGCAGGTCTGCTTCTGCTGGAGCGGTTGTCGGACGCGCGGCGCAATGGTCACCGGGTGCTGGCGGTGATTCGGGGTTCGGCGGTCAACCAGGACGGCGCCAGCAACGGCCTGACCGCGCCGAACGGCCCGTCCCAGCAGCGGGTGATCCGCGCGGCACTGGCCAGCGCCGATCTGTCCGCTGCGGAGGTCGACGCGGTCGAGGCGCACGGAACCGGCACGAGGCTCGGCGACCCGATCGAAGCCGACGCGCTGCTCGCCGCCTACGGCCACGACCGCACCGGGGACCGGCCGCTCTGGCTGGGGTCGATCAAGTCGAACATCGGTCACGCCCAGGGCGCGGCCGGGATCGCCGGTGTGATCAAGATGGTGATGGCGATGCGGCACGGGACGCTGCCCGCGTCCCTGCACATCGACGAGCCGACACCGCACGTGGACTGGACCGCCGGCCACGTGCGGCTGCTGACCGCACCGGTGGACTGGCCCGAGAACGGCCGCCCGCGCCGCGCCGGCATCTCCGCATTCGGCATGTCGGGCACGAACGCCCACGTGATCGTGGAGGAGGCCCCCAAGTCTGAACCTGAGACGGGTTCCGAGCGCGGGTCTGGTGCTGATGTTGGTGTGGTGCCGTGGGTGGTGTCGGCACGCGGCGAGGAGGCGCTGCGCGCGCAGGCGCGGCGCTTGTCGGAGTATGTGGCGGCGCATGCGGATCTCTCGCCGGCCGACGTGGGGTGGTCGCTGGTCAGGTCGCGGTCGGTGTTCGAGCACCGCGCGGTTGTCGTTGGGCACGATCCAGGCCCGGGTTTGGCGGCGTTGGCTTCGGGTCAGGCGCATCCGGATGTGGTGGCCGGTGTGGTGGGCGAAAGCGGCCCAGGCCCGGTACTGGTCTTCCCCGGGCAAGGCTCGCAGTGGGTGGGTATGGGCGCCCAGCTGCTGGAGCAGTCTGCGGTGTTCGCGGCGCGGATGGCCGAGTGCGAACAAGCCCTGGCCCCGCATGTGGACTGGTCGCTGTCAGAGGTGATCGGCGGCGACGGATCCGAGCTGGCTCGCGTGGATGTGGTCCAACCGGTGCTGTGGGCGATCATGGTGTCCCTGGCGGCGGTGTGGGCCGATCACGGTGTGGTTCCGGCGGCGGTGATCGGGCACAGCCAGGGCGAGATCGCCGCCGCGTGCGTCGCTGGTGCGCTGTCTTTGGAGGACGCCGCACGGGTGGTCGCGGTGCGCAGCAAGGCACTGCGGCAGCTGTCGGGCGGCGGCGCGATGGCCTCCATCGGCGCAGGCGCCGACCACGTCCAAACGCTCCTCAACACCACAACACCGGACACGGCGCAGGGGACGGCGTTGGATGGGGTGCAGATCGCGGCGGTCAACAGTCCCTCGGCCACCGTCATCTCCGGCCCGCCCGAGCAGATCCAGCAGGTGGTGACCGCAGCGCAGGAACAAGGGCTGCGCGCCCGGGTCATCGACGTCGACTACGCCTCCCACGGCCCGCAGGTCGACCAGATCACCGATCACCTCACCCACGCCCTCGCCGACATCACCCCCACCACCACCGACACCGCCTTCTACTCCACCGTCACCGGTGAGCGGATCGACACCGCCGCGCTGGACACCAGCTACTGGGTCACCAATCTGCGCCGGCCCGTCCGCTTCGCCGACACCCTCACCACCCTCCTGAACGACGGCTACCGGGTGTTCATCGAGGTCTCCCCGCACCCGGTCCTGACCCCAGCGATCGAAGACTGCGCCGACCACACCGGCACCACCATCACCACAACCCCCACCCTGCGACGCGACCACGGCGACCTCACCCAGATCACCCGAGCAGCCGCCACCCTCTTCACCACCGGAACCCCCATCGACTGGACCCGCTGGTTCCCCACCGACCCGTCCCCCGCCCTCATCGACCTGCCCACCTACCCCTTCCAACGGACGAGGTTCCGGTTGCCGGGCGGTCGCTGCGTCGGTCGGCCGTCGGATCTCGGCCAGACCGAGGTGGGGCACCCGATGCTCGGTGCGGCCGTCGAGGCGGCCGAGACGGACGGGTGGCTGCTCACCGGACGCGTGTCGCGGCACGCCCTTCCGTGGCTGGCGGACCACGAGGTCGCCCGACGGCCGTTGGTGCCCGGGGCGGCCCTGGTGGATTGGGCGCTCCGGGCCGCCGACGAGGTCGGCTGCGCCGGCGTCGAGGAACTGGTCCTGCACGCGCCCACGGTGCTGCCCCGTTCGGGCGACCTGATCGTGCAGGTGGCGGTCGGCGCGCCCGCGGATGACGGGCGGCGCGCGGTGCACGTCCACTCCCGGGCCGAGGGGGACGACACGTGGGTGCGCCACGCGAGCGGGTTCCTCGGCGACGTGCCCGATCGCCCGGCGGCGGAGGCGGCCGGGGAGTGGCCTCCGCCCGACGCGGAGCCGGTCGACACCGGACGGCTCTACGACGACGCCGCCGCAGCGGGATACGAGTACGGACCGGCGTTCCAGGGCGTCCGCGCGCTGTGGCGGCGCGGGGACGACCTGTTCGCCGAGGTGCGGCTGCCGGAGGCCGCGGGTTCGGCGGACGGGTTCGGCGTCCACCCGGCGCTGCTGGACGCGGCGCTGCATCCGCTGCTGCCGATGGCCCGGCCCGATGACGGCACCGTCATGCTGCCGTTCGGCTGGAGCGGCGTGCGGTTGCACGCCGCCACGGCGACCTCCGTCCGGGTGACGGTGTCGCCGCTGGAAGCCGGGGAGGGGTTCCGGCTGTCGGCGACGGACCCGGGTGGTGCTCCGGTGTTCGACGTGGAGGCGATGAGCGTCCGTCCCGCCGATCCCCGGGACCTCGCGGCGGCCGCCGCGGACGGTGCGCGCGGGCTCTTCGCCCTGGAGTGGACGCCTCATCGGGCGGCACGGCAGGTGGAGAGCGGCGAGTGGCTGGAGCTGGCCGATCCGGAGGCGCCTCTCGGCGCCGAGGCGGGCGCGGCCGCCGGTGTGGTGGTCCGTATCGGCACGGGACGCGAGCGCGCGGCGTCCGAGTCGGTCCTCGACCTGCTGCAACGGTGGCTGGCGACCCCGGACCTCGCCGGATCCCGGCTGGTGCTGGTCACCCGAGGGGCGGTCGCGACGGACGACCCGGATCCGGAGGCGGCGGCGGTGTGGGGCCTGGTCCGCAGCGCCCAGGCGGAGCATCCGGGCCTGTTCACACTGGTCGACGTCGACGGCGACCAGGACGCCGCGGCGGTCGCGGGGCTGCTCGACCCGGACGAGCCGCAGATGGCGATCCGGGCCGGGACGGCACTGGTGCCGCGGCTCGTCCGCGCGAGCGCGGCGGGCGAAGGCGATCGGGGTGTCGCGCTCGATCCCGACGGCACCGTCCTGGTCGTCGGCGGCACCGGCGTCCTCGGCGGGCTGGTGGCCGAGCATCTCGTGCGGACCGGGCGCACGCGCCACCTGGTGCTGGCCGGCCGGCGGGGACCGGATGCGCCGGGCGCGGCGGATCTCGTGTCGCGACTCACCGATCTCGGCGCACGGGTCGAGGTCGCCGCGCTCGACGCGGGTGACCCGGCGGCGGTGACCGGCCTCGTCGGCGGTATCGATCCGGCGCACCCCCTGACCGGGGTGGTGCATGCCGCCGGGATGCTCGACGACGCCGTGCTCACCGCCCAGACGCCGGAGAGACTGGCGCGGGTGTGGGCGGTGAAGGCCGGGGGCGCGGCGAACCTGCACGCCGCGACGGCGCATCTTCCGCTGGGCATGTTCGTGCTGTTCTCCTCGGCCGCCGCGCTCCTCGGCAGTCCCGGGCAGGCGAACTACGCCGCCGCCAACGCGTTCTGCGACGCGCTGGCCCAGCACCGCCATAGCCGCGGGCTCCCCGCGCTCTCGGTGGCCTGGGGCCTGTGGGCCGACTCCAGCGCCATGACGGGCGGCCTCACCGATACCGATCTGGCCCGCATGAGCCGCGTGGGGATCACTCCGCTGTCCAGGGAACGGGCTCTCGGCCTGTTCGACGCGGCCGTCCGGACCGGCCGCCCCGGCCTGGTGGCGGCGGAACTGGACCGGCGGGCCATCTCCGCGGACGACGTGCCGCCGGTGCTGCGCGGCCTGGCCGGGCACGCGCGGCGCCGGGCGGCGGGCGACGCGGGCTCGTTCTCGCGGCTGGAGCCCGGACGGCGCCCTGACGCGCTGACGGATCTCGTCCGGGAGCGTGTGGCCGTGGTGCTGGGACACGGCTCCGCGGACGCCATCGGCGCCGACGTGTCGTTCAGGGAACTCGGGCTGGACTCGCTGACCGCGGTCGAACTGCGCAACGGCCTGGCCGGGGCGACCGGCCTGCGGCTGCCCGCGACGCTGGTCTTCGACCACCCGACGCCGCGGGCCCTCGGCGAGCATCTGGCCTCCCGGTTCGCGCCCGGGAGGGCGGCTCCGGCGCGCGCGGCCGTCCGGCGGGACGATGAGCCGGTGGCGATCGTCTCGATGGCGTGCCGGTATCCCGGCGGGGTCACCTCCCCGGAGGAGCTCTGGAGGCTGGTCTCCGCCGGGGAGGACGGCCTCGGGGAGTTCCCCGCCGACCGTGGCTGGGACCTCGGCTCCCTCTACCACCCGGACGCCGACCACCCCGGTACCACCTACGTGCGCCACGGCGGGTTCCTGACCGATCCCATGCGCTTCGACGCCGAGTTCTTCGGGCTCAACCCGCGCGAGGCGCTGGCGGCCGATCCGCAGCAGCGGCTGCTGCTGGAGGCCGCCTGGGAGCTGTTCGAACGGGCCGGCATCGTTCCCGCCTCGCTGAAGGGCACGCGAACCGGTGTCTACACCGGCTTGATGTACCACGACTACGGAGCCGGGACGGCCGCGCAAGACACCCGTCTGGAGGGCTACAAGTGGCTGTCCGGGTCGGGCAGCGTGCTCTCCGGGCGCGTCGCGTTCACGTTCGGGCTGGAGGGCCCGGCGGTCTCGGTGGACACGGCGTGCTCGTCCTCCCTGGTGGCGATGCACCTGGCGGGTCAGGCGCTGCGGCAGGGCGAGTGCGACCTCGCGCTGGCGGGCGGGGTGACCGTGATGGCGACGCCCGACCATTTCGTCGACTTCGCCCGCCAGCGCGGCCTGGCACGGGACGGCCGCTGCAAGTCGTTCGCGGCGGCGGCGGACGGCACGGGCCTGTCCGAGGGGCTCGGCCTGGTGCTGCTGGAGCGGTTGTCGGACGCGCGGCGCAACGGCCACCGGGTGCTGGCGGTGGTGCGCGGGTCGGCGGTCAACCAGGACGGCGCGAGCAACGGGCTGACCGCGCCGAACGGCCCGTCGCAGGAGCGGGTGATCCAGGCGGCGCTGGCGTCCGCCGGGCTGGGGGCGGCCGACGTGGACGCCGTCGAGGCCCACGGAACCGGCACCGCGCTGGGTGACCCGATCGAGGCGCAGGCTCTGCTGGCGACCTATGGGCGAGAACGTGCCGAGGACCGTCCCCTGTGGCTCGGGTCGGTCAAGTCGAACATCGGGCACACGCAGGCGGCGGCGGGTGTGGCGGGTGTGATCAAGATGGTGATGGCGATGCGGCACGGGACGCTGCCCGCCTCGCTGCACATCGACGAGCCGAGCCCGCACGTGGACTGGTCGTCGGGCGAGGTGCGGCTGCTGACCGAACCGGTGCCCTGGACCGGGGACGACCGCCCCCGCCGGGCGGGGATCTCGTCGTTCGGCGCGTCCGGGACGAACGCGCACCTGATCCTGGAGCAGGGAACCCCCGAGGGAAGTCCCCGCGCGACCTCCGAGGAGGTCCCGGCCGAGCCGTCCGGTCCGGCTGGGGTGGTGCCCTGGGTGGTGTCGGCGCGCGGTGACGCGGCGCTGCGCGCTCAGGTCCGGCGGCTGAAGGAGTTCGCCGAGGCTAATTCCGACCTGTCGCCCGCCGACGTCGGATGGTCCCTGATCACGACGCGGCAGCCGCTGGAGCGCGGTGTCGTGGCGGTCGGCGGTACGCGCGCGGAGCTGATGGCCGGACTGGACGCCGCCCTCTCGTCCGTTCCGGGCGCCTCCGACGTCCCCGGCGTTCCGGCCGTTCCGGTGCCGGACGGGCTGGTGTGGTCGTTCAGCGGGCAGGGCAGCCAGCGCGCGGGCATGGGCGCCGGCCTGTACGCGCGGTTCCCGGTGTTCGCGGCCGCTTTCGACGAGGTCTGCGGCCTCCTCGGCCCGCACCTGGAACACGACCTGGCCTCGGTCGTTCTCGCCGGGACCCCGGACGTCATCGACCACACCACCTACGCGCAGGCCGGGCTGTTCGCCCTTCAGGTCGCCCTGGCGCGGCTGCTGGCGTCCATGGGCGTCGTCCCCGGCGCGGTCGTCGGCCACTCGATCGGCGAGGTCGCCGCCGCGCACGTCGCCGGGGTCCTCGACCTGGCGGACGCCTCCCGGCTGGTGGCCGCGCGCGCGACCTTGATGGGGCGGCTCCCCGGCGGCGGCGCGATGGCCGCGATCGAGGCGAGCCCGGCCGAGCTCGAAGGGACGCTGCCGGACGGGGTCAGTGTCGCGACGCTCAACACCCCGGGAAGCACGGTCGTGTCGGGGCCGGAGGATCCGGTCGCCGAGGTCGTGGCGCGGTGGTCCGGTCAGGGGCGCAGGACCAAGCGCCTGACCGTCAGCCACGCCTTCCACTCGGCGCTGATGGATCCCATGCTGGACGACTTCGCCGCCGCCATCGACGGTCTGTCGTTCCACGCTCCGGCGATCCCGCTCATCAGCACGCTGACCGGGGAGACCGCCGACGAGCGGATCGCCGCGCCCGGTTACTGGGTGCGGCAGGTCCGCGAGCCCGTCCGCTTTCACGACGCCGTCACGCACAGCGCCGTCACAAGGACCGGCGGCCAGGCCGGCGCCTTCCTTGAGATCGGTCCCGATCCCGTGCTGTCCACCGCCGTGCAGCAGATCCTCGGCGACGTGGTCGCCGTCCCCGCGCTCGATTCCCGTCACGAGGAGACCCTCGCCTTCGGCCAGGCCCTCGCCAGGCTCCACAGCGCCGGCATCGCCGTCGACTGGACGCCCTGGTTCCCGGCGGCCCCTCCGCCGCGCGTGGTGGACCTGCCCACCTACGCCTTCCAGCGCGAGCGGTTCTGGCTGGGCGGGCGGGGGAGCAGCGGCCCCGACACCATCCTGGAGCGGGCGGACGGGGGCTACCTGCTCAGCGGGGAGGTCTCCGCGGCGCAGGGCGGCTGGCCCGCCGAACACGTCATCGGCGGCACGGCGATCCTGCCCGGGACCGCGTTGCTCGGATGGGCACTGCGCGCGGCCGACGCGGCGGGCTGCCCGGGAGTGGAGGAGCTGACCCTCCAGGCGCCGGCCGTCCTGCCCCGGTCGGGCGGGCTGCGCGTCCAGGTGGCGGTCGGGCCCGCCGACGACACCGGCCGACGCGACGTGCACGTCTACTCGCGCCGGGACGACGAGTGGCTGTGCCACGCCTCCGGCGTCCTGGCCGCCGAGCCCGCGGACGCCGCCGAGCCCATGGGCCAGTGGCCCCCGGCCGGTGCGGTGCCGCTGGACACGGCGGGCCTGTACGCGGACGCCGCCGCGGCGGGCTACGAGTACGGGCCGTCGTTCCAGGGCCTCCGTGCCGCCTGGCGGGACGGCGCCGACCTGCTGGCCGAGGTGGTACTGCCCGACGACGCCGGAGAGGCGTCCGGCTGCGGGCTCCACCCCGCCCTGCTGGACGCGGCCCTGCACCCGCTGCTGGCCGACCGGTCGCGCGGCGGCGAGCTCTGGCTCCCGTTCGCCTGGACCGGGGTGGCGCTGCACGCCGTCGACGCCACCGCGGTCCGCGTGCGGCTGTCCCGGGACGGCGAGGGGGTGCGGCTCGTGGTCGCCGACACCGCCGGCGCCCCGGTGCTCACCGCCGCGGCGGTGCACATGCGTCCGGCCGGCCCCGGACGTTTCCGCGCCGACGTGGACGGCCTGTACGCCCTTGAGTGGGTGCCGGCCGCGGATGCGGTCGGGTCTGTTCCTGGGGATTGTGCCGTGGTGGAGGTGGCGACGGTGGAGGAGGGTTTGTCTGCGGTGCGGGAGTGGTTGGTGGGGTCGGGGTCGGGGGGGGGGGATGGGCGGTTGGTGGTGGTGACTCGTGGGGCGGTGGGGGAGTGTCCTGATCCTGTGGCGGCGGCGGTGTGGGGGTTGGTGCGCAGCGCGCAGGCGGAGCATCCCGACACGTTCGTCCTCGTCGATCTCGACGACGACTCGGACGCGCGCGACGCTGCCCGGTACGCGGTCGGACCGCAGGTCGCCGTGCGCGACGGGGAGCCGCTGGTGCCGCGGCTGGTCCGGTCCGGCGTGTCGCCGGAGCTCGCGGCCCGGCCCGGTGAGCGCGCGTGGCGGTTGAGCGCCCAGGGCGCGTCCACCCTGGACGACGTGTGGGTGGAGCCACGCCCGGAGGCGCTCGAACCGCTCGGAGCAGGGCAGGTCCGGATCGGTGTGCGCGCCGCTGGGGTGAACTTCCGTGACGTGATGATCTCCCTGGGATTGGTCCCGGGCCACGGCGACATCGGCACCGAGGGCGCGGGCGTGGTGGTCGAGGTCGGCCCAGAGGTGGAGGGCCTGGCCGTCGGCGACCGGGTGATGGGAGTCTTCGTCGGCGCGTTCGGTCCGGTGGCGGTGGCGGATGCGCGGATGGTGGCGGTGGTGCCGGAGGGGTGGGATTGGGAGCGG
>NZ_CAACUY010000158.1 GCF_900659615.1 Actinomadura fibrosa
GGCAGCTCCCGCCCCCGCCGGCCCGCCACCCGCGCGCTCTCGTTCCGGGCGGTCGCCGCGAGCCACCCGCCCACCGCGCCCGGATCGCGCAGCCCGTCCAGCCGCTCCACCAGCCGCAGCCACGCCGTCTGCACCACGTCGCCCGCGTCGGCGTCGTCCAGCCCGTGCCCGCGGGCGATCGCCCACAGCATCCCGCTGTACCGCTCGACCAGCCGGGCCCACGCGGCGCCGTCGCCGTCGCGGGCCCGGACCACCAGCTCGTCCGTACCGTCTTGCAGGACCACGAAGTCCTCCTCCCGGAGGTCGTCCACCCTAGAAGGACGGACACCCTCGGTGACGGCACGGTTACCGCATCGTGCTCAAGAGCTGATGATCACCCCGAGGTCCGGAAGGGTGCGGCGCCCCGCCGGATCGAGGACGCGGTCCGCCGCGGCGGCCGCGTCCACACCCTCCCGCGCCGCCACCCCGGCGATCATCCCCGCCACGGCCGGGGCCGCGAACGACGTGCCGCTCCACGTCGCGTACCCGTCGAACGCCGAGCGCGGGCCGCTGAACCGCACGAAGCTGCTCACCACGTCCACGCCCGGCGCGGACGCGTCCACCCACCAGCCGTAGTTGGAGAACCAGGCCCGGTCGTCCCCGTCCAGCGCCGCCACGCCGATCACCGGCTTCAGCGCGGCGGGCCAGAACGGCCGGTCGGACGCCGCGTTCCCGGCGCACGCCACCACCGCCGTCCGGCGGCCGAGCGCGGCGATCGCCCGCGACAGGACCGGCGACGGGCGGTCGTCGAACGTGTGGCAGCCCAGCGAGATGTTCACCACGTCCGCCTCGCCCCACTCCGCGAGCCAGGCCAGCGCCCGGATCACGTCGGCCTCGTCGCCGATCCCGTCCCCGCCGATCACCCGCCGCGCCCGCAGCCGCACGCCCGGCGCGTGCGAGAGCACGACACCGGCGATGAACGTGCCGTGCCCGGCCTGCGCGTCCAGCTCGCGGTCGCGGTCGGCGTCGAGGACCTCCGCGTCCTCGGCGCCGTGCTCGCCGTACCAGTCGGCTCCCTCGTACCAGGGATGCGGTGCCAGCCCCGTGTCGAGGACGGCGACCGTCACGTCCCGCCGCCCTCCGCCCGCCTGCGCCTCGGGCGCGGGCACGGGATCCGCGCGCCGCGGGTGGTCGGCGGGCCCGGACCACCACATCGGCTGGCCCTGGACCAGATGGTTCGGCGACACGCTCAGCCCGCGATGCCGCCCGTCCCCGGCGAGCTGCGCGGCGAGCTCGCACACGTCCACCCGGGCCGGCGCCCGCAACCGCAGCCGCGTGACGCCCCGCTCGTCGTGCCGCGCCTCGCACCAGCGCCGCACCCGGTCCTCGGCGGCCCCGGCGTCGGTCCCGGCGACCAGGATCTGGTCGCGCCGCACCAGCGCGGGCCGCCCCGGCACCACCTCCACCACCACGGCGTCCGAGTGCCGCGCCAGCACCCGCTCCAAGCTCACCTGCTGATCGAACATCATTCCTCGCTCTCACCGTCAGTGACCGCTCCCGCACCCATAGTTCCGAAAGACCTCACGCGCCGCCGCCGAACGCAGGAGAATGCAGAACCACCACGGAGACGTGGCGAAGATCACGAGCAGTGAGCCCGACCCGCAACGCCCGAACCGTCGCGATCGGCTGCCCCGTAGGACGAAGCGCGCTGGCGCCCGACGTCGAGGGGCACTGCAAATTACGCTTCAGCGTTCTACAAACAGGGGACTCACGGTGGTGCGACCCGGGCCGATGATGCACAATGAGGGACGCGGACGCCGTCTTGGGACGTACGAGGCCGTAGGGGAAGACGAGCCTCGGTACAGATCCAGGAGGTCCGGTGACCGCACGTGGCGTTTTTTACGTCCACTCCGCGCCACCTGCGCTGAGCCCGCACATTGAGTGGGCCGCCGCAGGTGTTCTCGGTGTGCCCGTTTCCCTTGATTGGGCCGATCAAGCGGCGGCGCCGGGGACACTGCGCGCCGAGCTTCATTGGGAGGGCAGGCCGGGCACCGCCGCGGGGATCACCTCCGCGCTCCGCAACTGGAAACTGCTGCGCTTCGAGGTCACCGAAGACCCCACGCCGGGCTGCGACGGCGTCCGCTACAGCTTCACCCCGACCCTCGGGGTGTTCACGGGCGTCATCGGAGCCACCGGCGACATCATGGTGCCCGAGGACCGGCTCCGCGCGGTGATGGCGAACGCCGCCGTCGGCAAGACCACGCTGGAGCACGAGCTCGACCGCCTCCTGGGCACGCCCTGGGACAACGAGCTCGAACCGTTCCGGCGTGCCGGCGACGGCGCTCCCGTCCGCTGGCTGCACGCCGCCGTCTGACCGCGCACGCCGTCCCGCCGCGGCCGATCGACGCGCACGTCCCCGCACCGCGCGCGCCAAGACCGCACGAGCACGGCCCCGTGACGCCCTCGCGGCCTTCCGTACCCCCCGACCTGGTACGGGAGGCCGCGCCGAGGTGTCACGGTCCGTTATATACGCCCGCGCTGCGCTCAGCCCCACGCGCCGCGCGCGACACCCAAACGATCAGGTGAGGATCCCGTGCCGCCCGCGCGACCCACGCAAACACGCGCCGTATGGACCTGTTGCTCTGGCGGCACGCAAAGAGGCGCTGGGCTAATGCCGCGTCGGTGCCCGGTTCGGGACGGCCCCGGCCACGCGCGCGAACGCGTTAACTGACCGGGTGAGGCGACGCCGGAGGCGAGCCTCACCCGGGAAGATCGCGAAGCGATGCAGCGTTCGCTCAAGCACGGTCAGGGGGCGAGCCGCCAGGCGAGTCCCCTGGGCCGGGATTGCATTAATACAGCCGCCAGGCGAGCTCCCTGGGCCGGGACTCAGTCAACAGAGCGCTCGAAGGCTACGGAGACGTTGTGGCCGCCGAAGCCGAACGAGTTGTTCAGGGCCGCGGCGGGGCCGTCCTGGAGCTTGCGCGGTTCGCCGCGGGCGATGTCGAGGTCGACCTCGTCGTCGATGTCCTCAAGGTTGGCCGTGGGCGGGACGACGCCGTCCCGCAGCGTGAGGATGGTGAAGACCGACTCCAGCGCGCCGGCGCCGCCGAGCAGGTGCCCGGTCATCGACTTGGTGGCCGTGATGACGACCTTGCTCGCGGCCTCCTCGCCGAGTCCCGCCTTGATCGAGGCGAGTTCGGCGACGTCGCCGGCGGGCGTGGAGGTGGCGTGCGCGTTGATGTGGACGATGTCCTCGGGGCGGAGGCCGGCGTCGTCCAGGGCCCGCCGCATCGCCTTGGCCTGGCCGGCGCCGGTCGGGTCGGGCAGGACGATGTCGTAGGCGTCGCCGGAGTAGCCGCAGCCGGCGGCGATGCCGTGGACCTTCGCGCCGCGGGCGCGGGCGTGCTCCTCCGACTCCAGGATCATCACGGCGGCGCCCTCGCCGAGGACGAACCCGTCGCGGTTCTTGTCGTAGGGGCGGGACGCGCGCTGCGGCTCGTCGTTGCGGGTGGACATGGCGCGCATGGCGCCGAAGGAGGCCATCTGGAGCGGGTGGATGCAGGACTCGGTGCCGCCGCAGATGACGACGTCGGCGCGGCCGGTGCGGATCATGTCGATGGCGTAGCCGACGGCCTCGGCGCTGGACGCGCAGGCGCTGACGAGGGCGTGCGAGCCGGCCATGGCGCCGAACTCGATGCCGACGTGCCCGGACGCGCCGTTCGGCATCAGCATCGGGACGGTGAAGGGCGAGACCCGCGACCAGCCCTTCTCCAGGAAGACGCTGTAGCTGTTCAGGGCGGTGTGGAGGCCGCCGATGCCGCTGGACAGCACGACGCCGAGCCGCTCGCCGTCCACGGCGAAGCCGTCCTGCACCCCGGCGGGCTCCTCGCCCTTCATGGACTTGCGGGTGGCGGGCGGGGCGAAACCGGCGTCGGTCCACGCCTCCCGTGCCGCGATCAGCGCGATCGCCTGGCTGCGGTCGAGGCGGCGCAGCTGCTGCTTCGGCATCACCTCGGACGGGTCGACCGCGAGCGTGGCGGCGAACCGCACGGGCAGTTCCTCGACCCCCTCCCAGTCCAGCGGACGGATGCCGGACTCGCCGGCGAGCAGGGCGGACCAGGTCGACGGCAGGTCTCCGCCGAGGGGGGTCGTGGCGCCGAGTCCCGTCACGACGACTTTGGTCTTGCTCGTGCTCATCAGTGGGTGCTCCTTGCGAACGGGAGGGATGGGTCTGGCGCGCCGCCGCCCGGCGGGTCCCCGGTTCCGCTTGGCGGGTGCCGGGTCCGGCCGGGGCGGCGGCGCGCCGTCCCCGCGTCTTTAGCCCTTCAGGGCGGGGTTCTCGCCCTGCAGCTTCTGGACGAAGTTGATGACGTCCTGGACCGTCTTGAGGTTGCGCAGCTCGTCGTCGGGGATCTCGACGCCGAACTGGTCCTGCGCGGCCACCGCGATCTCTACCATCGACAGCGAGTCGATGTCGAGGTCGTCGATGAAGTTCTTCTCCGGGGTGACCTCGTCCTTGTCGATGCCCACGATGTCATCGATGATCTCGGCGAGACCGTCCAGGATCTGCTGTTCGGTGGCGAGTTCTGCCATGTGTCCGTTCTCCTTCATGGGTTGGTCCAGAGCGTTCCGGGCGCAGGAGGACGCGCCTAAGGGATCTGGATGACTTGGGCAGCGTAGGACAGTCCGGCGCCGAACCCGACCAGGAGGGCCGGGGCGCCGGACGGCACGTCGCCGCGTTCGATCATGCGTGAGAGGGCCAGCGGGATGGAGGCCGCCGAAGTGTTGCCGGAGTGGACGATGTCGTCGGCCACGATGGCGTTGGAGGCCTTGACCTTGCGCGCGACGGCCTCGACGATCCGCAGGTTGGCCTGGTGCGGGACGATCGCGGCGAGGTCGGCCGGCGCGATTCCGGCGCGCTCGCACGCCTCCAGGGCGATGGGCGCGATGGCGCCGGTCGCCCAGCGGAAGACCGCCTGTCCCTCCTGCTGGATGAACGAGTGCCGGTCCGGGATGATGATCTTGTCGAAGCCGTCGCCGGCGCTGCCCCACACGACGGGGCCGATGCCGGGGGCGTCGCTGGCGGTCACGACGGCGGCGCCCGCGCCGTCCGCGAAGATGATGCAGGTGGAGCGGTCGGTCCAGTCGAGCCACTGGGACATCTTCTCGGAGCCGATCACCAGCACGTTGCGGGCGCTGCCGGCCCGGACGGCGGCGCTCGCGGTGGCGAGGGCGTAGCAGAAGCCCGCGCAGGCGGCGTTGAGGTCGAACGCGCCGGGCGCGTCGATGCCGAGGCGGTGCGCGACCGCGGGGGCGTGGCTCGGCATCGGGGACTCGGCGGAGCAGGTGGTGAGGATCACGAGGTCGATGTCGCCGGGGGCGAGGCCGCTGTTGGCGAGCGCCTTGCCGCCGGCGTGCACGGCGAGCTCAACGATGCCCTCGTCGTCGCCGGCGATGCGGCGCTCCGCGATGCCGACGCGGCTGCGGATCCACTCGTCGCTGGTGTCGACGGTCCGGGCGAGCTCGTCGTTGGTGACGACCCGGGCGGGGCGGTAGTCGCCGAACGCCATGATGCGGGCGCCGGCGGTCGCCTCCGGTATGCGCAGTGCGACGGTCATGAGGCGTGGGCCTTGATCAGCTCGCGGGCCTTGTCCAGGTCCTCGGGGGTCTTCAGGGCGACCAGCTCGACGCCCTTCAGCTCGCGGCGGGCGAGGCCCGCCAGCGTGCCGGCGGGGGGCAGCTCGATGATGGCAGTGACGCCGATCTCCCGCATGGTCGCCATGCAGGCGTCCCAGCGCACGGGGGCGCTGACCTGCTCGACGAGGCGGGCGACGAAGTCGGCGCCGGAGGTGACGGCGGCGCCGTCGCGGTTCTGGAGCAGCGTCGGCCCGGGGTCGGCGACGGGGAGGCCCGGCGCGAGCCGGCTCAGCGTGTCGACCGCGGGGGCCATGTGCTCGGTGTGGAACGCCCCGGCGACCTTCAGGGGCCGGAGCCGCGCCTTGGCGGGCGGCTCCTCGGCGAACGCGGCGAGCGCCGCGGACGTGCCGGCGGCCACCACCTGACCGGCGCCGTTGACGTTGGCGGGGGTGAGGCCGTGCTTGTCGATCGCGGCGAGGACCTCGTCGGCGTCGCCGCCGAGCACGGCGGTCATGCCGGTCTCGGTGACGGCGGCGGCCTCGGCCATCGCGCGTCCCCGCTCCCGGACGAGCACCAGCGCGGCCTCGGGGGACAGCACCCCGGCGATCGCGGCGGCGGCCAGCTCGCCGACGCTGTGCCCGGCGACCGCGTCCGGCCCGGACGCGCCCGGGTACAGCACCTCGTAGGCGGCCAGCGCGGCGGCGACCAGCAGCGGCTGGGCGACGGCCGTGTCGCGGATCTCCTCGGCGTCGGCGGTCGTCCCGTAGCGGACCAGGTCGAGACCGGTGACGGCGGACCACCAGGCCAGGCGGTCGGAGACTCCGGGTATCTCCAACCACGGCTGCAAAAAGCCGGGGGTTTGGGCGCCCTGGCCGGGCGAGGCGAGGAGGATCACGCGACAAGCCTGCCGTCAACGGGTGTCCGCTGCCGATGCGGATCAGCACGAACTTTGGTCACGGGGGTTTGTACGACCCCTACAACCCTTACCCGGAGGCCCGTGACCCTTACTGGGCGCGGGGCGAGCGCGCCGCGAACCGGCCGAGGACGAGGGCGATGCGCAGCGTGAACGCGTTCCGCCCGTCGGTCGGGGCGAGACCGGTCAGCTCGGTGACGCGGCGCAGCCGGTAGCGGACGGTGTTGGGGTGGACGAACAGCAGCCGGGCGGTCGCCTCCAGCGACGATCCCTGCTCCAGATAGGTCGTCAGGGTGTCGAGGAGCGGGGCGCCGGCGGCGAGCATCGGATTGTAGACACCCTCCACCAGGTAGCGGCGGGCCTCCTCGTCGCCGTCGAGGGCGCGCTCGGGCAGCAGCTCGGCCGCGTGGACGGGGCGGGGCGCGTCCGGCCAGCCCGCGGCGGCGCGGAGCCCGGCGACCGCGGCCCGCGCCGACATGGTGGAGTCGTACAGGTCGCCGACCTGGGGGCCGACGACGACGGGCCCGGGCCCGCACTTCGCGGCGACCGGGCGGGCGGCCTCCATCGGGTCGGCCTCGCCGCCCACGATGACGATCACGCGGCGGCCCTGGACACCGGCGAGCACGTCGGCGCGCGCGCGGCGCGCGGCGAGCTGCATCTGGTCGATGGTGACCTCGGGCTCCTCGTCCTCGGGCGTGAACCCCGCGATCACCGTGACGGGCTTGGACGTCCAGCCGAGCGCGGCCGCCCAGGAGTGCATGCCGTCGTCGACCTCGCCGCGCAGGACGGCGTTGACGACGAGGGCCTCCAGGCGGGCGTCCCAGGCGGCGCGGGTCTCGGCCGCCCGGGCGTACACCTGGGCGGCGCCGAACGCCACGTCCCGCGTGTAGCGGAGGATGGCCTCGCGGAGCTGGGCCTCGCCGCCGGGGGCGGCGAGCTCGTCGAGCCGGGTCTCCACCACGTCGATGATCACGCGGATCATGTCGATGGTGTGCTGGAGCTTGATGGAGCGGAGCAGTTCGCGGGGCGCGGTGCCGAACACCTCGCCGGCGATGGCCGGTCGGGTCTGCTCGTTGCTCTTGAACCACTCCACGAACGCGGCGATGCCGGCCTGGGAGACCAGGCCGATCCAGGAGCGCTGGTCCGGGGGCATCCGCCGGAACCAGGGAAGGTGCTCCTCCATGCTGTTGAGCGCCGCCGTCCCGAACGTCCCCATGGCCTTTTCCAGGCGCTGGGTCGTCAGGTCCCGGATCTCGGCCTCGGTCGTGGTGTCCACCTCCTTAGGGTGCCATCAACCTGGTGATGGCCCGTCCCGAAGCGCGAGTTAAGGCACCGTTCTGTGCCCCTCCGGGACAGGTCCGGAACGCGGGCCGTCCCGGTGGAACCGTTCCACCGCGGGACTGGCCTATAGCGGACGGTGCGCGCTTCCCGGCGAGGGCCCGCGTCGGCCTCCGCCGGGATCAGCCGGGGGTGACCGCCTCGGAGTCGCCCAGTGCGATGTTCGTGAGGTTGCGGAGCGAGGGCGAGCCGGGCGCGAGGTAGTCGCTGTGGCCGCCCGTCCCGGCCGCGAACACCCGGGCGCCGAAGCGGTGGGACACCGGGTCCGGGCCGAGGCCGAGCCCGAAGAAGCGGACGTGGGGGACGTCCTCCATCCAGTCGGTCGCGCCGCGTCCGGCCCAGACGCGGGTCCGTCCGCCGAGCGCGGCGGCCGACCAGGCCGTGGTGCCGGGGCTGCCGAACAGGGCGATGTCGGTGACCTCCCGCCAGGCCGCCGCGCCCGTCTCCGTCTCCTTGCCCGCGCCCAGGGCGGCTCGTCCGCAGACCACGGAACCGTAGCTGTGGCAGAGGAGGCTCACTTCGGCGCCACGGTTCGCCTGGTGCAGCCCCGCGAGGAACTGCCGCAGCTCCACGGCGCCTTGCGTGGCCCTCTCATCGGTGAGGACGTCCGTGCTGACCGTCTTGGGGGAGGCGTATCCGAGCCACGCGACCACCGCCAGCCGGGGATCGGGGGACAGTGAGGCCGCCTCCGCGTAGACGGCGCGGGCTCCGCCGCCCGGCGTGGACCACGGCTTGCCCGGCCGCTCGTCGAACGCGGTCAGGGTGGTGTCGGCCCCCGGGACGAGCACCGCCACCCGGCGGGCCCGGGCGAGGTCGCCGACCACCTCGATCGCGCGCCCGCGCCCGCGCGGGTCGAAGTAGAGGAACCGCCGGCCCGGCTCAAGGAACGCGCCGAGGGTGCGCTGCCGGTCGCGGTCGCCGATCCGCTGCGCCGTCCGGAGCGCCTCCTCGACTGCGCCGCGCTCCGCGGCGTACCGCGCGTCCAGCGTCGAGGGCGCCATGGACGGGACGGGCACGGGCGCCGCGTACGGGTCGGCGTGGCCGGTCCCGGCGGTCGTCAGCAGGATCCCGGTGATGGTGGCGGCACAGGCCAGGGCCCGTCGGAGCCGTCGGGTGCGCGGCGAGGTCGTCTTGCGTGGCGGCATCGTCGGTCTTTCTACCATCCGGCGTCGTCCGGCGAGTTCAGGTCGCTCCAGTCAGGGCGTCCTTACCTGAGATGTCCGGGTTGGTCCCGGAGTTCGGGCCCCGGAGCGGCGCAACCGGGCCACGGCGCCGCCCGCGGCGAGCACGAGGGCGAGCAGCGGCAGCCACGCGAACCGTGCCGCGACCCATCCGGGCCGGTCGGGCGCGGTGTGCAGCCCCGGCAGGGTGCCCGCCGCGAGGAACGCGCCGACCGTGACGCCCATTAGGACGGTCTGGTGCCAGAGATAGATGTGCATGGCCGAACGGTTGGCCCCGGCTACGGCGCGCGCCACCCGGGGACGCCGCGTCCACCGGGTCAGCGGGCCGTACAGGAGCAGGGCCAGTCCGGTCTGCGCGAGCCCGAAGGCCACCGCGGCGAGCGTCGGCGGGCTGAGGTTGGAGACGGCGGCGCCCGGGACGCCCACCATGCTCGCCGGATACCCGGCGAAGACGATCAGCGCGGCGGTGGCGGTGGCGCCTCCCGCGAGCAGGACGAGCCCGGCGCGGCGGGAGCGCAGCGCGCCGTCCGCCCAGGCGAGGCCGAGGTAGAACGGCACGAGCCAGCCGGTGAGGACGGTCGCCCAGCCGATCCAGGCGGGCGCTCCGAGGGCGAAGCGGCCGGCGTCGATCAGGGCGGTGGCGGCGACCAGAAGGGCCGCGCCCGCCAGCCCGAGCCGCCGCCACACGGCCGCGATGACGGGGGTGAGGGCGGTCAGCGCCACGTACACGACCAGGAACCACAGCGGGCTGACGACCAGCTTGGCGAGCGCGCGGACCGTCCCGTCGCTGAGCCCCGCCCACCGGAGCCCTTCCGCGGCCGGGAGCCACGCGACCACCAGGACGGGCAGCGGACGGGCGAGCCTTGCCAGGCGCCGCCGCAGCAGCGGGAGCCACGGCTCGTCCGGGCGCAGGCCCTTGCCCGCGGCGTACCCGCCGACCAGGAAGAACACGGCGAGCGTCTGGAAGACCCAGGAGATCGGCGCGAGCTCCGGCATCCCCGCGAGCGGGCTCGCGACCCGCAGCTCTCCGGGCCCGGTCGCGACGAACGCGGTGACCAGCCAGTGCCCGAGCACGACTCCGATGATCGCCAGTGCCCGCAACGCGTCCACGGCCCGATCCCGCCCACCACCACCCGCCGACGCCTCCGAAGCCCTCGTGTCGCTCACACGGGCAGACGTGGGCGCATCGGCCGACCTGCCGGGTACGGCGGACCCGGGCGCGTCGGCAGGCCGGCGGGGGCGGGGCTGGGAAAGGTCAAGCATGGGTGACCTCCGCGTTGTGGCCGAGGGCGATCAGGGTGAGGTTGCGGAGGGCGGTCGAGCCGGGCTTCAGGTAGGCGCTGTGCGGGCCCGATCCGGCGTCGAACCGCAGGGCGCCGAAGGCGGGGGAGGCGGGGTCCGCGCCGAACCCGATCCCGGCCACCCGGACCTTCGGGACGTACTTCGTCCAGTCGCCGCTCGACCGGCCCGCCCAGACGCGCGCCCGGGTACCGAGCGACGCGGCGTTCTTCGCGGTGGTCCCGGGGCTGCCGAACAGGGCGATCTCGTCCACCGGTGTCGACGCCAGGCCGCGTGCGGCCTTCGCGCAGACGACCGAGCCGTAGCTGTGGCAGAGCAGAGCGAAGCGGGCGTGCCCGTTCGCGCGGTGCAGGCCGGCGACGAGCCGGTGGAGCTCGCGCGCCCCGGCGGTGGCCCGCGAGGCCGTGAGGACGCCGGTGCTCGGCATCGAGGGCGCGTCGTAGCCGAGCCAGGCGATGACGGCGAGCCGCGTCCCCGGCGCGTCGGCGAGCGCCCGGCGGTAGAGGGCGCGGCTTCCGCCGCCGACGAACTTCCCCGAGTCGAAGTTGGTGAGCGAACTGCCGGCGCCGGGGACGACGACGGCGATCCGGTCGGCGCGCGCCGGGTCGCCGATCACCTCGACCGCCCGGCCGTGACCGCGCGCGTCGAACGACAGGAACCGCCGTCCGGGCGCGAGGAAGGCGGCCAGGGTCCGGACCCGGCCGCCGTCGTGGAGCCGCTCCGCGGTCGCCCGGGCGCGGGCGATCTCCTGCCCGGCCGCCTGGTAGCGGGCCTGGAGGGCGGTGGCCGACAGCGCGGGGAGGGCGGCGGGCGCGGCGTACGGCTCGGCCCGTCCCACCGCGGCGGTCGTCGAGCCGGCCGCCGCGAGGACCGCGGTGACGGCGGCGGTCCGGCGGAGGCGGTGCGCGCTGGGCATGGGCGTCCTTCCTGGTCAGCGTGCGGAGCACTGACCAGGACGCTAGGAACCGGAGGCCGTAGCGGAGATCAACCGACGGTGCGGTCCTCCCGGTGCCACCGCGGTACTACGCGGACGACACCGCCATGCGGGACGCGTCAGTCGCCGGGGCGGACCAGGCCCACCTCGTAGGCGTAGACGATCGCCTGCGGGCGGTCGCGGAGCCCGAGCTTCATGAGGATGCGGCCGAAGTGGGTCTTGACCGTCTGCTCGGCGACGACGAGCTCCGCCGCGATCTCGCCGTTGGACAGGCCGCGCGCCACGAGCGCGAGCACCTCGGTCTCCCGCTCGGTCAGCGCGTCCAGCCGCTTGCGGGACGGCGCGCGGGGCCCGCCCAGCCGGGAGAACTCGGCGATCAGCCGGCGGGTCACCGAGGGCGACAGCAGCGCGTCGCCCGCCGCCACGACGCGGACGGCCTCCGCCAGCTCGCCCGCGGAGGCGTCCTTCAACAGGAACCCGCTGGCCCCCGCCCGCAGCGCCTCGTAGACGTAG
Source organism: Actinomadura fibrosa (assembly GCF_900659615.1). Classification (GTDB taxonomy): domain Bacteria; phylum Actinomycetota; class Actinomycetes; order Streptosporangiales; family Streptosporangiaceae; genus Spirillospora; species Spirillospora fibrosa. The sequence goes on from NZ_CAACUY010000158.1 coordinate 11,795, forward strand.
TCGTCCAGGTCGAAGGTGGTGAGCATCAGGACCTTCGGCCGGTCGTCGCCGCCGTCGGTGTCCGCGAGCAGCCGCCGGGTCGCCTCCAGGCCGTCCATGACGGGCATGCGGACGTCCATCAGGACGACGTCGGGCCGCAGTTCGGCGACGCGGCGCAGGCCCTCCTCGCCGTTGACGGCCTCGCCGACCACCTCGATGTCGGGCTGGGCGTTGAGCAGGACGCCGAAGCCGGTGCGCACCATGCCCTGGTCGTCCACGATCACGACCCGGACGGTCATGTGCCGTCCTTGGCCCGCAGGGGCAGGGTGGCGGTCACGGCGAATCCTCCCTCGGGGCGGGGGCGTGCGGTCAGCTCGCCGTCCAGCATGACGGCCCGCTCCCGCATCCCGACCAGCCCGTGGCCGCCGCCGGGCGGCGACGGTGTGGGGACGTGGCCGTCGCCGGGGGGACCGTTGACGACGCCGAGCCACACTACGCCGCCGTCGCGGACGACCTCGACGTCCACCCGCGAGCCGGGCGCGTGCCGCATGGCGTTGCTCAGGGCCTCCTGCAAGATCCGGTACACGGTGAGGCCCACGCCCGGTGGGAGTCCCGCGAGGTCGCCCTCCAGCCGCGTCTCGACGCGGAGCCCGGCGTTCCGGGCGTTCTGCACCAGGTCGTCCACGCGGTCCAGGCCCGGCTGCGGGGCGGTCTCGGCGCCGTCCTCGGAGCGGAGGACGCCGAGGATGCGGCGCATCTCCGTCAGCGCGTCCAGCGCCGTCGCGCGGATCTCGGCGAGGTCCTTGCGGGTCTCGTCGGGGACGGACTCGACCTTGTAGGGCGCCGCCTCCGCCTGGATGGCGATCATCGACATGTGGTGCGCGACGACGTCGTGCAGCTCCCGGGCGATCCGTTGCCGCTCCGTCAGGACGGCCGACTCCTCCAGGTGCCGCTGCTCCTGCTCGGCCATCTCGCGCCGGGACGTCTGCCGGACCCGGACGGTGTAGCCGACCACCAGCGGCACCAGCAGCGCCACCGAGGCGCCGGCGCCGGTGGCCGGGTCCTTGATCCAGACGCCGGCGAGCGACAGGAGCCCGACGCCGAGCGTGATGCCGGGGGAGCAGCGCACGGCGACCGTGTACAGGCAGACGAGCGCCGCGAACACGCCCGCCGGCACGTACGGGACGGTCAGCCAGCCGTTGACGTCGACCAGCGCCATGGACACGAAGCTCAGCCGCCACGCGGCGAGCGGGTGCCGGTCGCGGAGCGCCAGCGGCGCGGTCACGGCGACCGCGATCAGCAGCTTCGTGCTCCCGGAGACGTCGAGCCCGCGCCGGGCGGTCTCGGTGGTCAGCAGCGACACCGTCCCGGCGACGAGCCCCACCGTGAGGAGCAGCCCGACCAGGTTCGTGACCAGGCCGTACGGCAGGCGGCCGAGGAGGATGTGGCGCGTCCACCGCAGCGGCACGGGCCACGGCCGATTGAGCGGCGCGGGGTCGGCCCTGCCGGTGAAGGCGGCGGCCAGGACCCCGTCGACCAGGACGTTCCGCAGCAGGTGCGGGGTGGAGGGCTCGCCGGGCATGTGCCCAGGTTAGATAAGCGGCGAAACACCCCGAATGACACCCAGGTGCGACACGTCCGTCATACCTGGGTACCGTCCAAGGGTGGAGCCCGTCGAAGCGCTGCGCCGGATCGCGTTCCTGCTGGAGCGCGCCCTCGAACCGACCTACCGCGTCCGCGCGTTCCGGAAGGCCGCCGACGTCGTCGAGCACACCGATCCGGGGGAGCTGGCGAGGCGCGCCCGGGAGGGGACGCTGACGGACCTGCCCGGCGTCGGCAAGGTCACCGCGCTGGTGGTCGAGGAGGCGCTGCACGGCGAGACGCCCGTGTACCTGCGGCGCCTGGAGGCGACCGAGGGCGAGCCGGTGGACGAGGCGGCGGCCGCGTTGCGGGCCGCGCTGAAGGGCGACCTGCACACTCACAGCGACTGGTCGGACGGCGGGTCGCCGATCGCGGAGATGGCCGAGACGGCGCGCTCGCTGGGGCACGAGTACCTCGCGCTGACCGACCACTCCCCGCGCCTCAAGGTCGCCAACGGCCTGTCCGCCGACCGGCTCCGCCGCCAGCTCGACGTCGTCGCGGAGCTGAACGAGGAGCTGGCGCCGTTCCGCATCCTCACGGGCATCGAGGTCGACATCCTCGACGACGGCAGCCTCGACCAGGACCCCGACGTCCTCGAACGGCTGGACGTCGTGGTCGCGAGCGTCCACTCGAAGCTCCGCATGGACAAGGTCGCGATGACCAAGCGGATGGTCGCGGCCATCGCGAACCCGCGCGTCAACGTCCTCGGGCACTGCACCGGGCGGATCGTCAAGGCCGGGGGGAAGCGAGGCGGGCTGCGGCCGGAGTCGGAGTTCGACGCGCAGCTGGTCTTCGACGCCTGCGCCGCCTACGACGTCGCCGTGGAGATCAACTCGCGGCCGGAGCGGCTCGACCCGCCGAAGCGGCTGCTGCGGCTCGCCGTCGAGGCGGGCTGCCGGTTCTCGATCGACTCCGACGCGCACGCGCCCGGGCAGCTCGACTGGCAGCCCTACGGCTGCGAGCGCGCCGCCCGCTGCGGCGTCCCCGCCGACCAGGTGGTCAACACCCTGCCCGCCGACGACCTGCTCGCCTGGACCCGTCCCTGATCATGCCGTGCGGCCGTCGAGCGGGCACGTGTTCACGACGTCCCCGGACGGGCGGGGCAGCGTGGCGCTCCTCGGCGGCGCCTGGCCCAGCGTCCCCCATGCCTCCAGAGCGGTGAACGCCGAGCGCATGCAGGGCAGCAGGGGACGGAGCCGGTCGGGGTAGGCGTCGTACAGGCCGTCGACGTGGTTGGCGTCTTCGACGCGGTAGTAGCGGTACGGCGCGGTTCCGTGTGCGCGGACCATCGCCGCGTAGACGTCGGAGTCCCGGCTGATCGGGAGCAGGGCGTCGTCCGTGCCGTGCACCGTGATGAGGGGTTTGCGGATGCGGCCGGTCAGCGCGATCCGGGCGACCGCGCGGTGGACGTTCCGGGGTCGTGTCGCGTAGTTGTAGGCGTCCTCAGGCCCTGCATAGCCGGGGTCCAGTTCCTGCCTGTAGATGCGTTGGGTGAGACCCCAGTAGACCTGGTCGTGGTAGGGCCAGAGGAACTCTGAGCCGGGGGCGAGGCCCGCTCGGATAAGCGCCTGATGGGCGGACGGGTCCCCGGTGGAGGCGTACGACGGATACGCCCGCAGGATGGACGGCAGGTAGGTGAACAGGTTCGGGCCGTCCGTCCGCCAGAGGGTGCCCTCCGCGTCGATGCCGCCGTCGTAGAGCTCCGGGTGGTTCTCCAGTTGCCATCGGACGAGGTAGCCGCCGTTGGAGATGCCCGCGGCGATCGTGCGCCGCGGTGCGCGGCCGTAGCGGCGCGCCACCGTCGCCTTGGCGGCGCGCGTGAGCTGGGTCAGCCGGTCGTTCCACTCGACGAGGGCGTCGCCGGGACGGCGGCCGTCGCGGTAGAACTCGGCTCCGCTGTTCCCCTTGTCCGTCGCGGCGTACGCGTAGCCCTTGGCGAGCACCCAGTCGGAGATGGTGACGTCGTTGGCGTACTGGCGGCGGACGCCGGGGGACCCCGCGACGACGAGGCCGCCGTTCCAGCGTTCCGGCAGCCGGATCACGAACTGCGCGTCGTGGTTCCAGCCGTGGTTCGTGTTGAACGCCGAGTCGTCCGGGAAGTAGCCGTCGATCTGGATCCCCGGGACGCCGGACGGGTTCCGCGTCCCGGCGGCGTGCAGCCCGGCGTAGTCGGCCGGGACCGTGTGGCCTGAGCCGACCGTGCCCGCTGTGGTGAGGTCGTCCAGGCAGGCGGTCGCCTGTTTCTCCGCGCCGGGGACGGCGGGTGCAGCGCAGTGTTCCGCCTGCGCGCGCGCCGCTCCGGTGAGGGCGGCAGTGGCCAGGACGGTGCCGAGACCGGCAAACGTGAGGCTGCGAAGGATCGGCATTCCGGCTCCTCGGGACGGGCAGCAGGGGCGTGCGGTGCGGTCATGGTGCCGACGTCCTGTGACCGCGGCCACGTGCGCGGCCCACACATCCACGGGTCGCCGCATGTGGTGGTGCCCGTGACCTGGGCCCGGTGTGGGGCGCATCCGTATCGGCGCCCCCGAATGTGGGGGCGGCTCACATGGTCCGGCCTCCGGCGGCCACCTAGCGTTCCCGGTCACGGCGGCCCGGTGTGGTGCGGGTCACCTCGGAAACGCGAGGAGGGCGCATGGGCGACCCCGTCCCGGACGCGCCGGTGCTGGCGGCGCGCGGCCTGGTCCGGGAGTTCCGCGGCTTCAGGGCGGTGGACGGCGTGAACCTCGACATCGCCGAGGGCTCCGTCCACGCGCTGGTCGGCCCGAACGGCGCGGGCAAGACGACGCTGTTCAACCTGCTCACCGGCTTCCTGAAGCCGACCGCGGGCAGCGTGCGGCTCGGCCCGCACGAGCTGGCGGGCCGCAGCCCGGAGCGGATCGCGCGGCTCGGGCTCGCCCGGTCGTTCCAGATCACCAGCCTGTTCGGCGAGCTGACGCCGCGGCAGCACGTCGAGCTGGCGCTCGCCGGCCGTACCGGGCTCGGCTGGCGGTTCTGGCGCTCGGACAAGGCGCTCGGCCGGTTCGCGGACCGCGCGGACGAGCTGCTCGGCGAGGTCGGTCTCGCCGGGCACGGCGATGTGCCCGCCGGGGCGCTGGCCTACGGCCGCAAGCGGGCGCTCGAACTGGCCCTGGCGCTCGCGCTCGAACCGAAGGTGCTGCTGCTCGACGAGCCCACCGCCGGGATGGGCGCGGAGGACGTCGACCGCACCGTCGAGCTCGTCCGGCGGGTGAAGGCGGGACGCACCGTCGTGCTGGTCGAGCACAACATGAGCGTCGTCTCCAGCCTCGCCGACCGGGTCACGGTGCTCCAGCAAGGGCGGGTGCTGGCCGAGGGGCCCTACGACCGCATCCGCGACGACCGCCGCGTCATCACCGCCTACCTCGGAGACTCCCATGCTGCGCGTTGACGGGCTGTCGGCCTGGTACGGCGAGGCCCAAGCCCTGCGGGACGTGTCCCTGCACGTCGAGGAGGGCGAGATCGTCACCCTCGTCGGACGGAACGGCGCCGGGAAGACTACGCTGCTGCGCTGCCTCATGGGCCTGCACCCGGGAGCGTCCGGGACCGTGCGTTTCCTGGGCGAGGACGTGTCCGCGCTGGGGCCGCACAAGCGCGCGCGGAGGGGCCTCGGGTACGTCCCGGACGATCGGGGCGTCTTCGCGACGCTCTCGGTGGAGGAGAACCTGCTCCTCCCACCGGTACGCGGCGTGCGCGGGCGCGGGGACGGCCCGGAGCCCTGGTCGCTCGACCGGGTGTACGAGACGTTCCCCCGGCTGCGCGAGCGGCGCCGGTTCCCCGGGACGAAGCTGTCGGGCGGCGAGCAGCAGATGCTCGCGCTGGCCCGGGTCCTGCGGACGGGTGCCCGCCTGCTGCTCTGCGACGAGCCCACCGAGGGCCTGTCGCCGCTGGTCGTCCAGCAGATCGGCGGCATCCTGCGCGAGGTCAAGGCCGCCGGGGTCACGGTGCTGCTGATCGAGCAGAACGTGCACTTCGCCGCCACCGTCGCCGACCGCCACCACCTGCTCGCCGAGGGACGGGTCGTCGAGTCGCTCGACAACGACGAGGTCCTCGCGCGCGAGCACGAACTCCTCCAGTACCTCGGAATCTAGGGAGACCCGATGACACTCTTCGGACGCTCGGCCGCGCTCGCGACCGCGGGGGCCGCCGCCGGAGCGCTGCTGGCCGGCTGCGCGGGCGGCCCCGGCGGGGGCGGGGGGAAGATCAGCGACGGGAAGGTGGTGCTGGCGGTGCTGACCGACCAGTCCGGCGTGTACGCCGACCTGTCGGGCCGGAGCAGCGTGGAGGCGGTGCGGATGGCCGTCGCCGACTTCAAGGCCAGATACGGGGACAAGGCCGCCGCGAAGAAGATCGAGGTGGTCGCGGCCGACCACCAGAACAAGCCGGACGTCGCCAACTCGAAGGCGCAGGAGCTCTACGACCGGCAGCACGCCGACCTGATCGTGGACGTGCCGACGTCGTCGGCCGCGCTCGCCGTCGCGACCGTCGCCAAGAACAAGAAGCGCGTGTTCATGGACGTGGGCGCGGCCACGACCGCGCTGGAGGGCGCGCAGTGCAACAAGTACACCTTCCACTACGGCTACAACAGCTACATGCTGGCCCACGGGACCGGCACGGCGCTGACCAAGGACGGCGGTAGGAACTGGTACGTCGTCTACCCGGACTACGCGTTCGGGCAGGACATGCAGAAGACGTTCTCCACGGCGGTGAAGGCGGCCGGAGGGACGGTCGTCAAGGCCGACCCGACGCCCTTCCCGAACGACAACTTCTCCACGTTCCTGCTGAAGGCGCCCGGGCTCGACCCGAAGCCGCAGGTGCTCGGCACCATGCAGGCGGGCGGCGATCTCGTCAACCTGGTGAAGCAGTACAACGAGTACAAGCTGCGGGACAAGGGCGTGAACCTCGCCGCCGGGCTGATGTTCCTGACCGACATCCACTCGCTCGGCCCCGACGCCATGGCGGGCACGCGCTTCACCGACGCCTGGTACTGGAACGGCAGCCAGGGCAACCGCGCCTGGGCGGACAAGTTCCAGGCCAAGACGGGCAAGCGGCCCACGTCCGTCCACGCGGCGAACTACTCGGCGGCCCTCCAGTACCTGGAGGCCGTCCAGCGCGGCGGCACCGACAAGGCCGACGACGTCGTGAAGCAGCTTGAGGGCCACAAGGTCAACGACAGCTTCACGTCCACGGGCACGATCCGCGCCGAGGACCACCTGCTCGTCCACGACGCCTACTTCGCGGAGGTCAAGCCGTCCAGCGAGGTCAAGGAGCCCTGGGACTACGAGAAGATCGTCAGGACGATCCCGGCCGCGGAGGCGTTCCAGCGGCCCGACCCGTCCTGCCGGCTCTGAGGCGGCCGGCGTGCTCCAGCAGGCGTTCAACGGCCTGGTGGGCGGGGCGTTCTACGCCCTGCTCGCCCTCGGCCTCGCGGTCATCTTCGGGATGCTCGGCGTCGTCAACTTCGCGCACGGCGCCTTCTACATGCTCGGCGCCTTCGGCTCGTACGTGCTGCTCGACTCGTACGGCGTGAACTTCTGGCTCGCGCTGATCGCCGTCCCACTCGCCCTCGGGGCGGTGGGCGTGGCGCTGGAGCGGCTGTTCATCCGCCGCCTCGCGCCGCTCGACCCGCTCTACAACTTCCTGTTCACCTTCGGTCTCGCGCTGATCCTCCAGGACCTCGTCAAGCGCGAGTACGGCGTGCAGTCGCAGCCGTACCCGCGCCCGTCCGCGCTCGGCGGCTCGGTCGACCTCGGGCTGTTCACCTACCCCGCCTACCAGGTGTTCGTGCTGGCGGTGTCGGTCGTGGTGTGCGGCGGCGTGTGGCTGGTCCTCGCCCGGACCCGCGTCGGCATGATCGTCCGGGCGGCGACGGAGCGGCCCGAGCTGACCCGGGCGCTCGGCGTCGACGTGGCCCGCTGGGTGACGCCCGTCTTCGGGTTCGGCGTCGCCCTCGCCGCGTTCGCGGGCGTGCTCGCCGCGCCGATGCGGGCGGTGAACCCGCTGATGGGCTCCGACCTGATCATCACCGTGTTCGCGGTCGTGGTGATCGGGGGGCTCGGGTCGGTGTTCGGCTCGGTCGCCGCCGGGTTCGCCGTCGGGCTGGTGTCGGCGCTCGGCAACTACTACGTCCCGTCGCTGTCGCAGACGCTGGTGTTCATCCTCATGGCCGCCGTGCTGCTGTGGCGCCCGGCCGGCCTGTTCGGGCGCGAGGAGGCGCTGTGATCCTCTCCAGACTTGCCGGACGGCCCGCCCCGCTGGCCGTCGGCCTCGCGGCGGCCCTCGTCCTGCCCTGGTTCGTCTACCCGCCGGTGGCGCTGGACATCGCCTGCTGGGCCCTGTTCGCCGCCGCCGTGGACCTGCTCCTCGGCTTCACCGGCCTCCTGTCGTTCGGGCACGCCGCGTTCTGGGGCGGCGCCGCGTACGGGTCCGGGCTCATCGCGGTCCACTCGGGCCTGCCGTTCCCGGTCGCGATCCTCGGCGGAGCCGCGCTCGCCGCGGCCCTCGCCGTACCCATCGGCTACCTGTCCGTCCGGTTGCGCGGCATCTACTTCGCGATGGTCACCCTCGCGTTCGCCCAGATGGTCTACTTCGTCGCCAACCAGTGGCGGGACGTGACAGGCGGCGAGAACGGCCTGCAAGGCATCCCCCGGGAACTGTTCGGGCTCGACCTGTCCGACCCGTTCTTCTTCTACTACGCGGGACTGCCCTTCGTCCTCGCCGGGTTCCTCGTGGCGTGGCGGATCGTCCGCTCTCCGTTCGGCCGGGTCCTCGTGTCCATCCGCGACAACCCGGCGCGGGCGCGCGCGCTCGGCTACAGCGTCGAGCGGTACAAGCTCCTCGCCTTCGTCCTGTCGGCGGCCTTGTCCGGCCTCGCGGGCGGCCTGTTCGCGCTCGGGCACGGCTTCGCGTCCCTCCAGGAGGTCTACTGGACGACCTCCGGGCAGGCCGTGATGATGGTCGTCCTCGGCGGGATCGGGACGCTGTGGGGAGGCGCGGTCGGCGCCGCCCTGGTCGTCGAGCTGAACGACTACCTGGCCACCGCCGGATTCCAGGAGACCGGGATCATCACCGGCGCCATCTTCATCGTCGTGGTCCTGCTGTTCCGCCGCGGCGTCTGGGGCACCGCCCGCGCCCTCCTGGCGAGGAGAGGCGCGCCCCGGCCGGAACAGCGCGAACCGGCGCCCTCCGAAGCCGGACGGTCAGCTGAGACGGTGCAGGCGGAGGGCTAGCTGGAGCTCAAGGGCCCTCTCGGGGGCCTGCCAGCCGTCGCCGAGGAGCCGGGCGACGCGGTCGAGCCGCTGGGTGACGGTGTTGACGTGGATGTGCAGGCGCTCGGCCGTCCGGGACAGGCTCCCGCCGGTCCCGAAGTAGGCCTCCAGGGTCCGGACGAGCGCCGTCCCACGGCGCTCGTCGTAGTCGAGGACGGGCCCGAGCGTCCCGGCGAGGAACCCCGCCACGTCCCGGTCGTCGCCGATGAGGAGGCCGACGAAGCCCAGCTCGTCCGCGCCCGCGCCGTCGCCCCGGCGGCCGAGGGCCAGCAGGGCGTCCGCGCAGCGCTGCGCCTCCCGGTGCGCGCCCGCGACCG
>NZ_CAACUY010000159.1 GCF_900659615.1 Actinomadura fibrosa
CGGGCGTCGCGGGGGCGGGGAGCCGGACGGCGCGGCGCCACGGCAGCAGCGACGCGTGGTGCTCGGTCTCGAAGACGACGACGGTGGTGCCCTGCGGGACGGCGTGCGCGAGCAGGTTCATCGCGTCGGTGGTGTTGCGGGTGAAGACGACGGCGGCGCGGTCCCAGGCGCCGAGGAAGCCGCGGACGGTCTCGCGGGCCCGCTCGTACGCGTCGGTGGTGACCTGGGAAGCGTAGCCGGCGCCGCGGTGCACGCTGCTGTAGTAGGGCAGCGCCTGGGTGACGGCGTCCTGCACGGCCTCCAGGCAGGGGGCGCTGGCGGCGTAGTCGAGGTTGGCGTAGGGGACGCGGCGGCCGTCGTTCAGCGGGACGAGGGCGCCGGCGCCGACGATCCGCGCGGGCGGCGCGGAGTCGGGGCGAACCCGGGCCCCCGGGCGGTGCGTCACAGCAGACGTGATCGGGGCGTGCGGGGCGGTGGAGGAGGTGAGCGTGGGCATGCGGAAACCTTCCGGGCTCAGGGACCCCGAGGTGCCGCACAGGGTCCGCGCTTGCCGGGGCGCGGTGTTGCGCCCGGCCTGGTCCTCACCCGGGGCACCCCATCGCGGACGAAGGGTTGCCGGCCAGCTAGCCGGGGCTTGACGCTGGCGCTCATGACCTGATGCGGAAGTATATGCGGATGCCGACGGAGATCAAAGGGGAGGGTGCGATGCGTGACCGGGTGGTTCGGGCGCTGGCCGGGGGCGTGGTGCTGCTCGGCGCGTCCGGTCTGCTGGGCGGGTGCGGGGCGCTGGGCGGGGGGAACTCCGCGCAGGTCTGCACCGACACGAGGAAGGCGTTCCAGCAGTACATCACCCAGGTGAGGAGCGTGTCGGCGGCGGAGCCCGGGCAGTGGCGGCAGGCCACCGAGCAGCTCGCGGGGCGCCTGGACGGGCTCGCGGGCAAGGCCGGTGACGGGAAGCTGGAGAAGGCGCTGAAGGCGGAGGCGGACCGGCTCCGCGCCGCGGCGGCGGCCGTCGGGACGGGCGACGCCTCGCAGCTCGACGCCGTGATGAGGGACACACCGGCACGGATCGGCAAGGCCTGCGACTGAGCATCTCCGAGAAGGGGAAGAGGGCCCGGCGCGTGCCGGGCCCTCTTCTTTCATGGTCCGGCGCGTGCCGGACCCTCTACGTCGTCGGCCTGTGTGCGCCAGGCGCTCCTTCTCATCGGCCCGGCGTGCGCCGGGCCTTCTTCGTCGTCGGCCTGTGTGCGCCAGGCCCTCTTCTTTTTCGGTCGGCGCGTGCCGACGCCGACGCCGACGACGTTGGCGGTCAGCCGTTTCCGGCGGGGCGGCCGGGGTTGGTTCCGCCGCCGCCTTCGCCGTCCCCGTCTCCGCCGCCTTCGTCGCCTCCGCCGTCGCCGCCTCCGTCACCGCCGCCGGGCGGCGTCGGGTGCGCGGTCGGGCCGCGGGTCGGCTTCGGCTCCTCGGGGCGGCCCGGGCCCGTGGGCGACGGGTTCCGGGTGGGGCCCGTGTTGGACGGCGGCTCGGTCCCGCCGGGGCTGCTGGAGTAGGGCGGGCCGCCGTAGCCGCTGCCCGGCGTCTCCGACGGGGACCCGAAGGACTTCGGCGCGTAGTCCTTGATGTTGACGGCCTCGCTCATGTACGAGTTCCAGATCTGCGCGGGCAGCTGGCCGCCGTAGGCGCCGTACCCGGGGATGTTCAGCGGCTTGTTGTCGCTGCGGAACATCGCGACCGTCGTCGCCATCTGCGGGATGAACCCGTTGAACCAGATCGCGCGGCCCTGGTCGGTGGTGCCGGTCTTCCCGGCGACGTCGCGGCCGTCGGGGAGCTGCGCGGCGCGTCCGGTGCCGCCCTCGACGACCTGCTCCATCGCGTACGTGGCGTCCCGGCCGACCTGGGCGCTGAACGCGCGCTGGCCCTTCTCGGTGAACCTGCGGGTCTGGCCCCGGTTGTCGACGACCGACTTGACCACGTAGGGCGTCCGGTACTGGCCCTCGGCCGCGAACGTCGCGTACACGCCGGCCTGCTGGACGGGGTGCAGCGACACCACGCCGAGCGGGAACGTCGCGGCGGCCCGCTGCTCCGGGGTCATCTGGGACGCGGGGATGCCCATCTTCTCGGCCATCGCGGCGATCTTGGCGTTGCCGATGTCGCGGCCGAGGTTGACGTAGGCGGTGTTGACCGAGTGCTCGGTGGCGGTGACGAGGTTGACCATGCCGAAGCTCTCGCCGCTGTCGTTCTTGACGGACGAGCCGCTGAAGTACTGCGGCGAGCTGCCGTCGTAGGTGTCCGACAGGGTCTTGCCGTCGTCCAGCGCGGCGGCGAGCGCGATGGGCTTGAAGCCCGACCCGGCCTGCGCGGTGTCGTAGAAGCTGCTGCTCGCGGCCTCGGTGAGGTAGTCGCGCCCGCCGTAGAAGGCGAGGACCTGCCCGGTGGACGGGTCGACCGACACCACGGCGGTGCGGATGCGCTTGCTCATCCCGGACGGGGTGTTGGACGTCACGGCCTGCTTCACCGCGTCCATCAGCTTCCGGTCGAACGTGGTGGTGATCTTCAGCCCGCTGCGGTTGATCTCGTCCTCGCTGAAGCCGCGGCGCTCGACGAGCTCCTTCTTGGCCACATTGACCATGTAGCCCTTCTGGCCCTTGAGGATGTCGGTGATCTTCTCCTTGACGGGCGCCGGGAACCGCATCGCGGACGCCTGGGCGGAGGTCAGGGCCCCGTCCCGGACCATGTTGGCGACGACCGCGTGCCAGCGCTGCTCGGCGTAGACGCGGTGCGAGCCGGTCGGGTCGGAGAAGTTGCTCGGCTGCTGGATCGCGGCGGCGAGGTAGGCGCCCTCGGCGGGCGTCAGGTCCTTGACGTCCTTGCCGTAGTACGCCTTGGCGGCGGCCTGCACCCCGTACGCGTCGCGGCCGAAGTAGATGGTGTTGAGGTACTGCTCAAGGATCCAGTTCTTGTCCTTCTCGCGGCCGACCTTCAGGGCGACCATGATCTCCTTGAGCTTGCGGGTGACCGAGCGCTCCTTGCCGATGCCGCCGTAGTAGTTGCGGACCATCTGCTGCGTGATCGTGGAGCCGCCCTGCAACTGCTCGCCGGTCGCCGTGGACCAGAACGCCCGCACGGTGCCCTGGACCGAGACGCCGGGATCCTGGTAGAAGCTGCGGTTCTCGGCGGCGATGACCGCGTTGCGGACGCCCGGAGGGATGCGGTCGAGCTTGACCGCGTCCCGGTTGACGCCCGTCTTGGCGATCACCGTCTTGCCGTCGGAGTAGTAGAACGTCGGCCCCTGGGCGATCGCCTGCTCCTGCGGCGACGGCACGGGCGTGAACAGGTAGGCGATGCCGAACGCGGCGATGCAGAACCCGATGAACCCCAGCAGGAGGAACAGGATCCGCCGCGCGTACCGAGCCTTGCGGCTGCGCATCTTCTTCGGAGAGCCCTTCGGTCCCTTGCCGCCTCCGCCGCCCCCGCCGGGACGTCCGCCGAACCGGCGCGGAGGTGATCCGCCCTGCTCGGACGCGGCGGACCCGCCGGTCGCGTTGTCGCCGTCCGACGAGGCGGTCGTGCCGGACGCTTCGGCCTTGATGGGGGGCGTGGTGGGGGACGCGGTGCCGGGGGATTCGCCGGGGTCGGAGGTCTCGTCGTCGGGGGCGGACGCCTTGGGGGAGGCGGCGGTGCCGCTAGGGGCTGCGGCCTCGCTGAGGGCCGCGGTCTCGGAGGGGGCTGCGGTGTCGCCAGGGAGCGCGGTCTCGTTGAGGGCCGTGGGCTCGGCGGGGGCCGCCGTCTCGCTGGCGGGGGCGGGCTCGGCGGGGAGCGCGGTCTCGGCGGGGGCGGGGGGTTCGGCGGGGTTGCCGGACGTGGCGGGGAGGTCGGGCATGGTCGGGGAGGCGGGGGAGGGGAGGGAGTCGGAGGACGTTGGGAGGGCGGCGGGGGAGGCGGAGCCGTCCGGCGTCTTCTCCGCCGCGGGGGGCTCGGCGTCGGCGTCGGCCCCGTTGGCGTCGGCGTCGGCTCCGTTGGCAGTGGTGTCGGCTCCGGTGGTGGCGGTGTCGCCGTCTTCGTCCGCGGACGGGGCGGTACCGCCGTTCTTGTCGCCGTTCTGAGATATGCGGCGAGGCCGCGGAATTTCGGGGGCCCGAGGGTTTTCGGTGCCGTCCGCTTCGGTGCCGTCCGCCGTCATCGTCGCGGTCGCGGACGGTGCCGCGGGCTCCGGTGCGGACGCGGTCGCGTCGCCGGGAGGCGCGGGAGCCCGGTCACCTGCGCCGTCCGTCCCGGTGCGGTCGCCGCCGCGCTCCGCGCCGTCGGGTGATTCGTCCGTAATGTCGTATCGGTCGTGTTCGCCGTGCCCGCCGGGCTCGTTGTCCTTCGGGCCTTTCTTACTGCTGCTCACAAGCCCCCCGTGATTATTGCGTTACCGACGATACCTGAGGGCATCCATGTGTCGGGCAGCTCATTGCACACTCGCCCGGCTTCCCATGAGAGGACGACCCGCGGGGCCCGCCGGTTGTCGTGACATCGGTCGCAAAAGCCCGGAAACGCCGAGCGGCGGGGCCGTACGGTGGCCCCGCCGCTCGGCGCTTCCACGCCTTTACCGAACCTTCACCGTGCCGCCGTCCGGCGGCCGCGGTCACGTGGCGGTCACTTCACCGTCTTGGCGAGGATGTCCACGATGAAGACGAGGGTGTCGGTGCCCTTGATCCCGGCCTGCGAGTTGCCCTCCTTGCCGTAGCCCTCGGAGGGCGGGAGGACGAGCATCACGCGGCTGCCGACCTTCTGGCCGGTGAGGCCCTTGTCGAAGCCGGGGACGGTGCCGCCGGTGCCAATCGGGAACTTCGCCGGGCTGCCCGACGCCCAGCTGGAGTCGAAGACCTTGCCGGTCTTCCAGATCTGCCCCTGGTAGTTGACGATCGCGTCGTCGTTCTTGGCGAGCGCCGGGCCGGTGCCCTGGACGAGGGTCTTCACCTGGAGCTTGGACGGGGCGTCCACCTTGGGGATCGTGACCTTGGGCGCCTTGCCGGCCCCCTGGTCCTCGACCTTGGGCAGCTTCTTGTCGTCCAGCTTCACCGGCGTGCCCTGCGGGGCGGCGTTCTTGTGGATGGTGGCCTGGACGTCCACGACGAACACGACGGAGTCGTTCTTGGACAGCCCGAGCTGGGAGCCCTGCTCGCCGAACCCCTGCGACGGCGGGATCTGCAGCACGACGCGGCTGCCGACCGTCTGGCCGATCAGGCCCTTGTCGAGTCCCTTGACGCCGCTCTTGCCGACCACCAGCGGCCGGTCGGTCTGGCCGGGCTGCTGCTCGTAGGACGAGCCGAGCTTCTTGCTGGTGCTCTTCTTCTTCGAGTCGTCGTCGGAGGACGCCTTGGACCACTGGTAGAAGGCGTACTTGACGTACATGGTGTCGCCGTCGGCGATCGCGGGACCGGTGCCCTTGATCTCCGTGGTGGTCTTCAGCGTGTCGCTCGGCGCGAGCTTCTCGGGGATCTTCACCTTGGGCTCGGCGGCGAACTTGCCGCTCACCGTGATCTTCGGCCCGGGGCGGGTGACGTAGTACGCGGTGCCGCCGGCGATGGCCAGCACGGCCACGACGATCCCGGCGATCGTCGCGATCCGGCGCTTGCGCGCCTGCGCGGCGGTCAGGGCGGACGGGCGGTTCAGCCCGCTGCCGCGTCCGGCGCTGATGCCGTGCGGGGTGAACTCCGGGCTCCGGATGCTCTTGGCGTTGGGGATCTTCGCCTTCGCCTTGACCGCCGGCTCGCCCCGGGGCTTGTCATCCTCGGACATGGTTCCTCACTCGCTCCGGGTTCGACGACATCACGAAAACGACCACCCTCCCACTGCCGGGCTAAGCACAGCGTGAAAACCGAGCAAAGGCGGCCGACCCGCAATCTACCGGTCGATACCACGGCCGGGACCGGACCGGGAGGGAGCGGGGCACGGGAACGGGAGCCACCAGGATAGTGCCGCGGGCCCATCCCGCCCACGCACCGGGCGGGCCGCGAGTGGCAGGGTGGGGGGATGCGCCTCGCCACGTGGAACGTCAATTCGGTCAAGGCCCGGCTGCCGCGCCTGCTGACCTGGCTGGACGAGACCCGTCCGGACGTCCTGTGCCTCCAGGAGACCAAGTGCCGCGCCGATCTCTTCCCGTCCGCCGAGGTCGCGGAACTCGGTTACGAGACCGCCGCGCACGGGGACGGACGGTGGAACGGCGTCGCGGTGCTGTCCAAGATCGGCCTGGAGGACGTTTCACTCGGTTTCCACGGCGAGCCGGGTTACGCCGGTGAGGAGCCGGAGCCCGGCGAGGGCGTGCAGGGGGAGATCGCCGAGCCGGCCGAGCCAGGTCCGGAGGCCCGCGCGATCGGCGCGACCTGCGGGGGCGTGCGGGTCTGGTCGCTGTACGCGCCGAACGGCCGGACGCCCGCCTCGGCCCACTACGCCTACAAGCTGGAGTGGTTCGCCGCCCTGCGCACGGCGCTCGCCGGGGAGCTGGCGGACGGCGGGCCGCTCGTGGCCTGCGGCGACTACAACGTGGCGCCGACGGACGAGGACGTATGGGACCGGTCCGCGTTCGAGGGGTCCACGCACGTCACCGAGCCCGAACGGAAGGCGCTGGCCGAGCTGAGGGCCCTGGGCTTGCAAGACGTGGTCCCCACACCGATGAAGGGGCCCCATCCGTACACCTACTGGGATTACCGGGCGGGAATGTTCCACAAGAACCTGGGGATGCGGATCGACCTCTTCTACGCGAGCGAGCCGCTGGCGAACCGGGTCCGGGCCGCCTACGTGGACCGTGAGGCCCGCAAGGGGAAGGGGCCGTCCGACCACGCCCCGATCGTCGTGGACATCGACTGAGCGCCGCTAGCTCCGCCGCTCGGCCAGCAGGCGTCGCTTCCCGGTGCTCAGGACGTCGGTCTCCTCCAGGACGGTGAAGCCGCCGGGCAGCAGGGACGCGGGCTCGCCGGGGCCGAGGCACCACTCGGTGGGCAGGGACGGGTGGTCGCGCCGGGCGTCCAGGGTGAACGCCTCCCAGGCGAGCACGCCGCCGGGCATGACCGCGGCCGCCGCCGGGCCGAACAGGCCGCGGTCCCAGTAGCCGAGGCACAGGACGAGCGCGTGGCCCGCCGCCGGTCCGGGACGCCAGGCCCCGAGATCGGCCTCCACGGCGGTGACGAGGTCCTCGACGCCGCGGCGCCGCGCCTCCGCGAGGAGGCGGCCGAGCGCGACCTCGGAGATGTCCACGGCGGTGACGCGGCGTCCCGCCTGCGCGGCCAGCAGCGCGCTTCCGGACGGCCCGGACGCGAGGTCCAGCACGGGGCCGTCCGGAAGCGGCCGGGCGAGCGCGCGTTCGGCGAGCGGACGGGCCGCGAACCGCGAACCGGCGCCGGACTCGTACTTGGCGTTCCAGCGGAGCCGGTCCGGATGGTCCGCCAGGTCCGGACGGTCCGCGGGGCGCCGGCGGTCCGCGGGGTGCTGCGGGACGTCCTCCACCCCGCGACTCTAACCGCCGGTCAGCGGCGCTCGGCGACCAGCAGCATGAACAGCGCCGTCGGGAAGCCCTTGCGCCACCACGGGTCGTTCTGGAGCATGTCCTCCGTGGGGTGCGGCTCGCGCAGGTCGGCGATGACGAAACCGGCGTCACGGAGCGTTCCAGAGTAGAACTCCAGCGGCCGGAGCCACGACGTGATCACCGAGGGGGACTCCAGGCCGTCCACCACGAACCGCTGGTCGATCCCCCGGGGCGCGAAGTACCGCGACGCGGGGACGGAGTTCATCGCGCCCTGCTCGGAGTTCTCGATGTAGAAGCAGGGGTGGAGGGTGAGGATCACCAGCCGCCCGCCGCTGCGCAGCACGCGGCCGAACTCGCCGATCGCGGCCGTCGGGTCGTGGAGGTGGCTGAACAGGTGGTTGCAGACCACGAGGTCGACGCTGTCGTCAGCCACCGGGAGCGCGTCGACGCTCGCGCAGGTGAACGACAGCGAACCGTCCGCCGCGGGATCCGCGCCCGGCCCCGGAACGGCGCCCGCGCCCGGCCCGGGGACGGCGCCCGGTGCGGGGACGGCGCCGGCCGCGTCGATCAGGCCCTGGCAGGCGTCGACGCCGACGACGTCCGCGCCGCGCGCGGCGAGCGCGCGGGCGAGGTAGCCCTCACCGCATCCGGCGTCCAGGACGCGCAGGCCCGCGCACGGGCCGATCGCGTCCAGGATCGCCGCGTCGGTCAGGTCGGTGCGGTACCGGTCCCGCCCCTCCCGGATGATCCTCACCCAGTACTGGGCGTTGGCCTCCCATCTCTCCCGCGTCAGATTCGCGATCGCTCGCGCCGTGTCTTCCACCAGCCCCCCATTTCCTCGGCATGGACCTCAGACCATGCCTTTGAGCCGCCTCACCAGTTCGTCGCAGCAGGTCCGGATCTTCTTGTCCCGGCATTCGGTCCCGCGCAGTTCCAGCGCCAGGATCAACTCGTTGATCTTGCCACCGAACGTGCGGTCGCGTTTCAGGGCGAGCGGAATGTACGTCGACACCAGGTAGTACACGTAGGCGTCGTTGTACGTCGTGATCTCCCGGAGGACCTCGCGTGCCGTGTTGCGCAGTGACAGGGAGCTGGGCAGGGTGAAATCCGAGCTGATCCGGCCGTCGCGGCTGTAGGTGGGGAACGACCATTCCTCCAGCGCCGCGTACACGGGCGTCGCGTCCAGTTCCCTGCGGTAGCGCTCGGCGAGATCGACGTCGCCCGAGCTGATGAGCGAGCCCATCACGACACCGCGCATCATGAAGGCGGTCTGCCGGCCGGGGACCTCGAACCCGAGGTCGGTGTCGATCTCCCCGGTGACCTTGCTGACCTGGTGGGTGAGGATGTTGAGGGCCAGGATCGAGTGGAAGGAGTAGGTCTTGCGGTTCAGGCGGGGGGCCAGGTCGATCGACGACTCGAAGAGGCGGTGGGGGTCGTTGAGGAGGCCGTGCCCGGCGTCGAGGGAGTAGAGGGCCTCCAGCGCGCGGTCCTGGTCGCGGCCCCAGAAGCGGGCGATGAAGGACGAGGTCTTCTGGGTCGCCTCGCCCCGCACGATGTGGAGCCCCGCTTCGAGGGCGTTGAGCAGGTGCTGCTGCGGGACGGTCGAGTTCTCCAGCGCGTGGAGGTCGACCTCCAGGCCCTCGCCGTGCAGGTCGGCGACGAGCGCGTCGCGGCGTTTGCGGATGGCGTGCGCCATCGAGTACTCGGCGATTCCCGGAACGGACGACATGAGGCTCTGGAGTGACCGGCCGCTGACGCGGTCCAGCCATTCGGTGTTGTCCCAGAGCCGGAAGACGGTGCTCTCGTCCAGTCCGGAGAAGGCCGCGACATCGGACATGTTGAGGCCCATCTCCCTGGTGATCTCGGAGAGGGACTTCGGCTCGCCGTCCGCTGCCATCACTCGCCCTAGCGCCGGAACCCGCTGACTTTCCGATCGTAGCGACCGAACGGCCGAGAGGAATGGCCGATGCCGATACGCGTCCGTCCGGTCCCGGATCGCCGGCGCCATCGTCGCCGTGCTCATTCGGCTTTGCGGGCGACGCAGCCGACGAGCGGGAGGGGTCCCGCTCCGTCGGCTCCTTCCGCGACCGGCAGATTCACCGGATGGCCCGCGTCGATGTGGAGGTCGCCGCAGAGGGCCGCTATCTCGTCGCGTCCGCGCGGTGTGAAAGGAACGCCGGCGTCGTCGTGGAGCGCTGACACCGCTTCCATCTCCGGGGTCCTGACCGCGTGGGTGAGGACGATGCGGCTTCCGGGTGGGAGGCCGTTGGCGAGGGCCGCGACGATCCCGCGCGGATCCTCACCGTCGGTCAGGAACTGCAGGACGCCGCCGAGCAGCACCCCCACGGGCCGGCCGAGGTCGATGAGCTGCCGGAGCTCGGGATGGGCGAGCAGCGCGGCGGGCTCGCGGAGGTCGGCGTCCACGGCGCGGGTGCCGGCGTCCACGGCGAGCAGGGCCCGCGCGTGGCAGACGACCATCGGGTCGTTGTCGACGTAGGCGACACGGCAGGACGGATCGGCGCGGCGGACGACGTCGGCGATACCGCCCGTGCACCGGCCGGACGCCCGTAAGCCCGTCCCGTAGATCGTCCCGTCGTCCGTGCCGGGCTCCGTCCAGGGGTCGGTGACGTCGCCGGCGCCGTCGCACGTCCGGCCGCTCGGGACGGGGAGGCCGCAGCCGATGTCCACGAACTGGCGGAGGCCGTCCGCGGCGGCGAGGCGTCCGGCGGCGTGCTCCAGGAAGGCGCGGCCGGCCTGGGCGAGCCGGGACATGGCCGGCGCCTTCAGCAGCGCGTCGTCGGCCGCCTCGCGGTCGGCCGCGTAGTTGTCCTTGCCGCCGAGGTAGTAGTTGTGCATCCTGGCGATGCTGGGGGTCGTCGCGGCGGGCCCCGGCCGGGCCTCCTCCGGCTCGCCGGGCTCGGGAGCGGGAGGAGCGGCCCACTGGCCGAGGCTCGGCACGGGCCCTCCGGTCACGGCAGGCGCCAGCCTTCCCGGACGGCCGTCCCGAACCAGAACGTGATCGTCCCGTTCCGGTTGCGCTGGGTGCCGAAGTCGGCGGCGAGGGCCTTCATGACGGCCATGCCCCGCCCCTGGGTCTGCGGCGGGTCGTCCGGGTGCCGCTGCTGGACGGGGATGGCGCCGCCGTCGGTCACCTCCACCCGGATGAACCGGTCGAGGTGCAGGGCGGACAGGGTGAGGGTGCCGTCCCGGCGCGGCCGCGCGTGCAGCACCGAGTGCGTCAGCGCCTCGCTGGTCAGCAGTTCCAGGTCGGCGAGCTCGGAGCGGTCGGCGCCGAAGTACTGGCCGACCAGTTCGCGGATGTAGGAGCGCCCGAGCCGGACGGCGGCGGGCGTGGAGGCGAGGTCGATCTCCCCGAGGAGGCGACCGGAGGCCTTGCCGTTGTTCCAGGCGGACGAGGTGGCGAGTTCCAGCGAGGGTGCGGGCGCGGGTGCCGAGACCAGCACCGGCATTCCCGGCCAGGCGTCTGGTGCGTTCATGGCGGCGGCGGCTTCACGTCCCCGTGTCGGGCTGTAAGCGAACATGTGTCCAATGGCCTGCTGGGAGTCGGACATCGGCATGTGCGTCGCGGGCGAACCGGATCCACCCGCATCACAGACACTTTGACGCACCCTCGAAGGGCCAGTCACCGATGCTTGCGCGCATGCAAGGGCCCTCCGGCTTCCTGCGGACGGTCACTCAGGGTCGTTGATCCGCCACTTTCCCGCATCGGCGCGTCCGTCGTGATCGCCGCCGATCCCCGGCGCTCCACATGGGTGCGGGGCGGGCCGGTGGATCCGGCCCGCCCCGCGGATGGGGTGGGTCAACCGTTGGGGCAGGTGTCGCGGTACTGGCTGATGGCCGTGGTCGGAGCCGGGGCCGGGCACAGGAACTGGTCGTAGCGGGTGTCCAGGTCCACGAAGCGCTTCAGCCAGGACAGCGCGTACTTGGCGACCGTGGGGCTCTCGGTGGCGGGGGCGCCGTGGCCGCCGTTGCGCAGCTCCAGGTAAGCCTTCTCTGGCGCGCTCGTCATGCTGGTGTAGTCGGGGATGGCCATCGTGGCGGGCGGGGCGACCGTGTCGGCCTGGCCGCCGATGATCATCGTGGGGACCCGGACGCCCTGCCAGGTCGTGTCGGTCTCCCAGGGCGCGAGCGGGACGGACGCCTTGAGCGAGGGGCGGTTCTGTGCCGCCCACAGGCTGGCGCCGCCGCCCATGGAGTGCCCCATGACGGCGAGGCGGTTCGGGTCGAGGCGGGTGCGGACGGTGCTGCGGGTGGCGAGGTAGTCGAGCGCGGCGAGGAGCTGCTGGGAGCGGGCGGTGGGGAAGTCGACGAGGGACAGCGAGTCCAGGGTGAAGACCAGGAAGCCCTGGGACGCGAGCCGCGGCCCGAGCCACTGGATGACCGACTGCGGGGACGTGAAGCCCGGCATCACGGCGACGCCGCCGAAGGTGCCCTGGCCGGTGTCGGTCGGGTAGTAGATCGTGCCCTTGTTGAAGCCGGTCCCGCTGCCCGCCGGGACGGTGACCTGCGCGATGGCGAACGGGCCGCGCGCGGCGGTGACGCTCGCCTCCGTCGGGGCGGGACCGCGCTGGTAGGGGGAGTCGGCGCGGACGGCCGCGGCGGGAGCGGCGGCGGTGGTGGCCGCCGCGGCGGGAGCGGCCGCGGTGGCGAGGGTGGTGGCGAGGGCGGCGGCGAGGGCCGTGGCGGCGAGGCGCCTCGTCCTGCCGGTGAGCCGGGATCGGCGGCACAGCACTGTGCTCACGGGGGATCCTCTCTCAAGGCGGGTCGTCCCGGGGTGGGGGGACGTGAGAGGGATTGTCCGCTCAGCGGGGTGACGAGTCTGTCGGTGCCGCCGCGCATTCCGCGAGGCGAACTTGTCGGGCGCCGACGAAGCACGGCTCCCGCACGAGGTCGCCGGGCCGCCGCCGCGCGCGGGAGGCGACCACCGGCCATGGCCACATGCGGATGGCCCCGCCTTCCGGCGGCCGGTTCACATGTTCGGCGTCGAGAAGGGGTCGTGCTCGGCGAGCAGCTTGTCGAGCCGCGCCTTGTCGACGCGGTTCACGACGGTCTGGTTCTCCTGCCGGTCGCGCACGCACTTGGCGAGCGTGAACGTGGACGTGACGACGTACAGCAGGCCGAGGCCGAGGAAGGCGCGCACCCACGGGTCGGTCGGCACGTAGAGCACGGCGCCCGCGAGGGCGAGGCAGGAGACGGCGAAGGAGATGATCGCCTGGACGAAGAACGCGGTGGTGGTCGCCGGAGGCGGCGGTGAGGAGGTCGTCATGACCGGAGTCTGCGGCCCGCCCGCGTCCGGGACATGAGTACGGGAACTCATCCACCGTTGAGTATTCCGGCGGCCGTGTGCGGACGGGAGCGTGTCCGGGGGATCAGGAAGGCGGGGTGACCAGGCCCGTCTCGTAGGCGATGATCACGAGCTGGACGCGGTCGCGGGCGTCCAGCTTGGCGAGCAGCCGGGCGACGTGGGCCTTGGCGGTCGCGGCGCTGATCGACAGGTGCGCGGCGATCTCGGCGTTGGACAGGCCGCGCCCGACCAGCGCCAGCACCTCCCGCTCCCGCTCGGTGACGCCGCCGGGCGGGCGGGGCGGGACGTGCCGCGCGGGCTCCGGCCGGGCGGCGAACTCGGCGATCAGGCGGCGGGTGACGGCGGGCGCGATCAGCGCGTCCCCGGCGGCGACGACGCGGATCGCCGCGAGGATGTCCTCCAGCGCCGTGTCCTTGACGAGGAACCCGCTCGCGCCCGCGCGCAGCGAGCCGTACACGTACTCGTCGTCGTCGAACGTGGTCAGCATCAGGACGTGCGGCGCCGCGTCCCGCGCGGTGATCGCGCGGGTGGCCTCGATGCCGTCCATGCCGGGCATGCGGATGTCCATGACGACGACGTCGGGACGGGCCTCCGCGGCCAGGGCGACCGCCTCGGCGCCCGTCCCGGCCTCCCCGGCGATCTCCAGGTCGGGGTGGTCGGCGATGAGGACGCGGAGGCCGGCGCGGACGAGCGGCTGGTCGTCGGCGAGGACGACGCGGACGGTCACGGGGCGCCGACCGGCAGCCGGGCCGCGACGCGGAAGCCGCCCCCGGGGCGGGGGCCGGTGTCGAGCCGCCCGTTCAGCAGGCCGACGCGCTCGCGCATCCCGACGAGGCCGTAGCCGGGGTCGCCGCCGCCGTGGCCGCGGCCGTCGTCGGTGATCTCGACGGCCAGCTCCGCGTCCCGGTAGTCGAGGGTGACCCGGCAGTGGCCGGTGCCGGCGTGGCGGACGACGTTGGTGACCGCCTCCTGGACGATGCGGAACGCCGACAGGTCGATGTCCGGGGGCAGCGGGCGCGGAGCCCCCTGGCAGCGGACCTCGACGCGGACGCCGGCGTCCAGCGTCGCGGCGGCGAGCCGGTCGAGGTCGGCGAGGCCGGGCGCGGGGTCGCGGGGCGCCGTCCCGTCCGGTTCGGCGCGGCGGAGCCCGGTGAGCATGCGGCGCAGCCCGGACAGCGTCTCCCGGCTGGTGGTCTCGATGGCGTGCAGGGCCTTGCGGGCCTCGTCCGGCTGCGTGCCGAGGACGCGCCCGCCGACGCCCGCCTGGATCGCGATGATCCCGATGCTGTGCGCGACCATGTCGTGGAGCTCGCGGGCGATGCGCAGCCGCTCGTCGCCGACGGCGCGAGCGGTGGCCTGCGCGGCCAGCTCGGCGGCGTGTCGGCGCCGCTCGCGGACGGAGTCGCCGGCCGTCCAGGCGGTGGCCATCGCGAGGACGGTGAGCACGGCGCTGGTGAGCAGGTCGTAGAAGGCGGGGAACGCGGCGGTGGACAGCAGTTGCAGGACGAGCGCCGCTGCGGCCGCGGGGACCGAGAGGCGGCGGGGGCGGGTCGCGGCGAGGTAGCCGACGGCGAGGTCGATGACCAGCACTTGCAGCACCGTGTACGCGCCCGGGGCGCCGCCCGTCATCGGAGCGCCGCCGATCCACGCGACGAGGAGGAGCGCGAACGCGGGCAGCGGCCGCCGGCGCAGCAGGTGCGCCATCAGCGCCGTGAGGGCGACGCAGGCCGCGATCTCGCTGATCCGGTAGCCGGACCTCCCCTTCGCCACGGTGGCGTAGAGGACGACCGGGTAGGCGACGGCGCCGGTCCACGCCAGGACCGATCGCGTGAGGGTGAGGGCTCGCCTGGGCATGCGCCGATCGTAACCAGCGGGAACCGTCCAGGATATTGGCCTGAAGGCGTACGCCCGGGGGCTAGGGCCCTCACCGCCACGTGACGTCTACAGCGAGTTCCAGAAGGCGCAGTCGCTGCGGGCCGCGGTGTCGACCGGGTGGATCCCGCCGCTTCCGGGCGCGAGGGACAGCACGTCGCCGGACGACCGGAACGTCGGCCAGGACGGGGCGCCGGGCGCCTTCGGGCGGGAGCCGCGGGCGAACGACGTCCAGTAGGCCACCATGGCGTCCGAGAGCCGGGTCTGCTCCGGGGTGAGCGTGCCGAGGAGGCCCGGGAACAGGTAGGTCAGCTCCGTCGCGTGCTCGGCGCCCTCGTCGAAGCCGGGGAGGTCGATCAGCGGCGGCGCGCCGCGGTCGGCGAACTGGTAGGCGTACACCGGGACGCCCGCGCGGCGCAGCGCCCCGAACGCGTCCTGGTGCGTGCAGGTGGAGAGCGGGCCGCCGAAGTCGGTCTCGATCGTGGCCAGCGCGATCCGCGGGTCGGGGTAGGCCGCGGCGGGGTAGCGGGCGAGGACCTCGCCGGCGGCGGCGCCGAACATGCCGCGGACGATCTCCCCGTACCGCGCCGCCGTGATCGGCTGCGGGTAGGCGAGGCCGACGAACAGCCGCATCTCGTCCAGCGTGCTGCCGTGCAGGACCGGGACGCGGTTGAAGCGCCCCTTCGCGATGGCGTCGGCGGGCTGGAGCGGCAGGACGCGGTCGCCGCCCGCGACCGGCCCGGCGTTCATCCCCGCCGCCTGGAACGCCTCAAGGAGCGTCTTGGCGGGGACGTCGCGCAGGCACGCGGCGGGGTCGGGCGCGTCGCCGCAGCCCACGGCGGCGGCGAGCTTCACCGCGTCCGCCTCCGCCGATGCCTCGGTCCGCACGGGGTAGGTGCAGGCGAAGCTCTGCGGCGCGGCCTTGTGGAACAGTCCGGCGGCGGCCGGGGAGGCGAGGTTGGCGCAGGTGTCCTGCGCGCCCGCGGACTCGCCGAACAGCGTCACGTTGCCCGCGTCGCCGCCGAAGGCCCCGATGTTGCGCCGCACCCAGCGCAGCGCCGCCTGCTGGTCGAGCAGCCCGTAGTTGCCCGCCTGGTAGCGCCGGTCGGCGCCGCGCTCCAGGCCGGGGTGCGCGAGCCAGCCGAGCGGGCCGAGCCGGTAGTTGACGGTGACGACCACGACGCCGCCGTCCACCGCGAGCTTCGAGGCGTCGTAGGGGCTGCCGCTGCCGGTCAGGTTGCTCCCGCCGTGCACCCAGACCATGACCGGCAGGCCGCGCCCGGCGCCTTTCGTCTTCGGTGTCGTGACGTTCAGGTACAGGCAGTCCTCGCCGTACGTGGACTGGCCTCCGTAGGGCGGAGCGATCTGCGCGCATTGGCTTCGCGGGGACGTCGCATCGTACACGCCCGTCCACGGGCGCGCCGGTTGCGGCGGTCTCCAGCGCAGCGCACCGGTCGGCGGCTGCGCGAAGGGGATGCCCTGGAAGACGCGGTCGTCCTCGCGGACCTGGCCCTTGACGAGCCCCTTGTCGGTCCGGACGACGGCGGGCGCCGCGTTCGGACGGGCCTGGGCGACGCCGGGCGCGGCTCCCACGGCGACGGTGAGCACGGACGCGAGCGATGCGGTACGAGCGAGCCTCATCGGGCCCCCTTCCAGCACGGTGCCTCTGGCGTCCCCCGAGCCTGCCTCCAAATTAGAAAACGATTCTAGGAAAGAGGCAAGGGCCCTGTCCTACCAGGAAGAAAAGACCCTGGAACGCGTCAATGGGCCTTGTCGCGGGCTCCATTCAGAGTGACCGTCTTATTACGGTGCGTCGAAGGGAGCGACACTATGGCAGAACTGGTCCACCCTCCCGAAGGGGCCGCGAACAAGCGCGCGGACCTGGTGCTTGAGGGTGGCGGGGTGAAGGGGATCGCGCTGGTGGGTGCGATCGCCGAGCTTGAGGAGCAGGGGTACGGGCTGGGCAGGCCGGCGCGGGTCGCCGGGACGTCCGCCGGCGCGATCACCGGGGCGATGCTCGCGGCCGGGATGCCGGTGCCGGAGATGATCCGCGTCATGCGCGGGCTCGACTACCGGCGGTTCAAGGACGGCCCGCCGCTCGGCGCGGTCGGGCGCGGCGCGTCGCTGGTCGCCAAGCTCGGCATGTACCGCGGCGACGAGCTGCACCGGTGGGTCGCGCGGCGGCTGAAGGACTGCGGCGTCGAGACGTTCGGGCAGCTCCGTCTGGACGACCCGGACAGCGGGCTCCCGCCGGAGCGCGCGTACGCGCTGAGCGTCGTCACGTCCGATGTCAGCAGCGGGCGCATGGTGGTCCTGCCCTGGGACTACCACCGGTACGGGCTCGACCCCGACGAGCAGTCCGTCGCGGACGCGGTGCGGGCCTCGGCGTCCATCCCCGTGTACTTCCGGCCATGGCGGGTCCGCGCGAAGGGCGGCCGCAGGTCGATCCAGGTGGACGGCGGCCTCCTGTCGAACTACCCCATCAACCTGTTCGACCGGCGCGACCGCGTCGTGCCGCGCTGGCCGACGTTCGGCGTGAAGCTGTGCGCCCGGCCGCCGGAGGGCGGGCCGTTCCCGCAGTGGCGGACCGTCCGCGGCCCCGCCACCTACACCCGCGCGGTCGTCTCGACGATGGCGGACGCGCACGACCGCGTGCTGATGGACGAGCCGTCCATCGTGGCGCGGTCGATGTTCGCCGACACCGACGGGGTCTCCGCGACCGACTTCGACCTGGACGCGCGGACCCGCGAGCGGCTCTTCGAGAGCGGACGCCAGGCGGCCAGGGACTTCCTGGCCACCTGGGACTACGCCCGCTACCTCGCCAAGTACCGTGCCTGACCCCCTACAGCCTCACCCAACCGGTCATCACGACCGGTCCCGAGTGCGGGCGGCAGCAGACCCGGAAGTCGCCCGCCGGGACGGGACGGAACACGAAGTTGCCGTCCTCGTCGATCGGCGCGGTGATCTCCTCGCCGGTCGCCAGGAGCGTCTCCGCGACCCCGCCGCGGGGCGGGTAGAGCTGCCCCACCAGCGCCTCGGCCTCCACCTGGAGCTCGACGGTCAGCTCCGGGGTCGCGAAGATCAGGGCGCGCAGCGGCGCGGTCTCCGCGCCGCGGAGCGAGGACGCGAGGTCCTCGTCGGCGGCGGAGTCGTAGGTCAGCGCGGCGAGCTCGGCGTCCACGCTCCGCCAGGTGAAGATCGCCTTGCCCGCGCGGACGAACTCGGCCGGCACGGCCCGCGCCTCCTCCTCGGCCTCCCGCAGCGCCGCCAGGAGCAGATCGTCATCGTTCCACCACGGCGTTTCCATCCCGCCCACCCCCGTCCTCCGGTCCGGTCCTGATGAGAACGGCCACCGCGGGGGAGCGCCGCAGCTCGTCCAGGCAGCGCTCGCGCGCCGATGCGATCGCCTCGACGGGCATGCCGAGCGTCGCGCCGATCGTCTCCAGCGGCACCGGCGGGCGCCGCATGAGCAGGGACAGCAGCCGCCGCGCGTCGGGGGCGAGCTGCCGGAAGCCCTCGACGAGGGCGGCGTTCCGCAGCGCCCGGTCGACCGGCGATCCGGTGTCCGGCCTCGCGTCCGATCCCGCGTCCGATTCGGTGTCGAGCCCCGCGGCCGGTCCGGTGTCCGCGTTCGCGCGGGCGAGCGCCCTGCGGCACTCGCGCCAGGCGGTCTTGGCGAGCCAGGTGGGCAGCGCGGCCGGGTCCCGCAGGTCGCCCAGCGACTCGACGAGGGTGAGCCACACGGTCTGGGCGACGTCGTCGACGTCGGCCCGGCCGAGGCCGGCCCTCGTGCAGATGGACCAGACCATGGGCGCGTAGCGCTCGACGATCGCGTCCCAGGCGTCCTTGTCGTGGTCGCGCGCGCGGGCCACGAGCGCGCCCGCGGTGGGGTCGTCCCGCATGTCCCGGCCTCCCTTCCCGGTCGGTTCAGGGTCGGTTCAGGGTTCGTCGCAGGGGTGGAGCGCCGGGCCGATGCCCGGGATGGCCTGCATGGCGGCCGTGTCCCGCACGGCGTCGGCGGCGGCCTGCGCGGACTCGCCGGTGCGCGCCATCCGCGACGCGATCAGCCCCGCGACCAGCGGCGCCGAGAACGAGGTGCCGCTCCAGCGCGCCAGGCCCGTGAAGTCCTGCCGCGCGGACGCCTTCGGCGGCTCGTTGTAGACGTACGTCCCGGACGTGTAGGCGTTCACGTGCGCCTCGCCGAGCGCGTACACGTCCACGGTGTCGCCGTAGTTGCTGAACCACGCCCGGTGCCGGCGGTCGGCGCCGAGCGCGCCCACCGAGACCACCCAGTCGTAGGCGGCGGGGTAGAACGGCGCGCTGGTCGCGTCGTTGCCGGCCGGCGCGACCATCACCACCCCGGGGTGCTGGGCGTGGAAGGTCTCGAAGGCCAGCGACGGCACCTTGCCCTGCGTGTACGTCCCGGCGGACAGGTTCACGATGTGCGGGTCGTGCGCCGCCACGACGCGGTCGAGCGCGGCGACGACCTCCGTCTCCAGCTCCGCGCCGCTGTTGGCGAAGACGTTCGACACGGCGACCGTCGCGGACGGCGCCATGCACTTCACGACCCCGGCGACGAACGTGCCGTGCCCTGTGTAGCCCTCGATGAGCCGCTCGGTGCCCGGCGACACGGGCCCGAGCGGGTCGGGCTCGCCCGTGACGCCGGTCATCCACGGGTAGTCCGCCTCGTCGAAGTTCTCCATGAGGCCGCTGTCGACGACGGCGACGCGCACCTCGTGGCCGCCCTCCGGAGGCGAGCACGGCGGCGGCCACGGCGCCGACTCCGCGCCGTTCGGCGTCTCCGGCTCGGTGGCCATGCACAGCCGGGACAGGTGCAGGACGTGGACGGGCGACGCCAGCGGCAGCCCGCTCCCGTCCAGCGCGAACCGCTCGGCGCCGACCTCGCGGCGAAGGGTCTCCAGCGCCTCCGGGACCGTGAGGCGGCCGTCGTCGAGCCGGTCGGTCGCGAGCACGACGAGATCGCCCGGCGCCGTCTCGTCGACGGGGTACACGCCGGGCAGGTGGCGCCGGATCCGCGCGACGTTGTCGCCGCGGTCCAGGACCAGCAGGCGTTCGGCCTGGTAGGCGTACGCGGCCTCGCCGCCGGGACGCAGCGCCACGTCGATGTGCTTCCCCTCCCTCGCGCACGCTTGCCTGATCATCCGGAACTGGGCTTCGAAGACCGCGTCCATCACTCTTCCTCTCGGATGCCGCAGGAGACCACCCCTACGGAGGCCGGTGGCGGCCACTCTGATACATCCGGATCCGCGCGAGGGTTGCGGCGGGTGGCGGGAGCCGCTACATCAGTGGGATATGGCCGGGCGTCCGGACCCCGCCGGCGGCGCGGCCGGTGACGACGAGGCGGATCTGCTGCCGCTCGCGCTCTCCCGCCCCCGCGAGGCCCTCGCGCGGGCCCGCCGGATCCTCGCCGGGACGCCCCCGCCGCACACCGCGTCGGTCGCGCACCAGGCCGCCGGGATCGTCCTGCGCGAGTTCGGCGACAGCGGGGACGCGGTCCGGGAGCTGCGGACCGCGCTGCGGTTCGCGCGCGCGTCCGGGTCCGCCGACCGCGAGGCGGACGTGCTCGCGACGCTCGGCGTCGCGCTGGTGTTCGCGGGCCGGACGACCGCGGGCCGCAACGCGCTGAACGCGGCGGCCGGACGGTCCGAGGGGCTGCTGAACGGCCGGATCCTGCTGCGCCGCGGCGGCGTCCTGCTGATCCTCGGCCTGCACCGGGACGCGCTCGCCGACCTCAACAGCGCCATCGCGACGCTGCGGCAGGCCGGGGACCTCATGTGGGAGGCGCGCGCGCTGACCGAGCGGGCGTCCTGCCATCTGGCGCTCGGGCGGGTGCGGCGGGCCGCGGACGACTACGAGCGCGCCGAGGACCTGTTCGCCCGGACGGGGCAGGAGCTCGAATCGGTGGACGCGACCGTCCACCGCGGCGTCCTCGCCCTCCGGATCGGCGCGCTGCCGACCGCGCTGACCTGCTTCGACACGGCCGCCGAGCGGTTCGCTAAGCTCGGCGCGGTCGACTTCTCGCTCAGCGTCGACCGGTGCGCGGCGCTGCTCGCCGCCGGGCTGTCGCGGGACGCGCTCGCCGAGGCGGAGGGGGCCCTCGCCCGGCTGGAGCGGCTCGGCGGGCAGCCGACCAAGCGGGCCGAGCTGCTGCTGACGGCGGCGGACTGCGCGCTCGCCGCCGGGCGCCCGGACACGGCGCTGGACCGCGCGGCGGAGGCGGCGCGGCTGTTCGGGCGGCAGCGCCGG
>NZ_CAACUY010000160.1 GCF_900659615.1 Actinomadura fibrosa
CGGACGCGGCCGGCGCCGCGAGGACGCCTCCGGTGAGGGCGCCCGCCGCGAGGGCGGCGCCCAGCGCGAGCGCGCCTCCGCGCCGCGCGGGAGTTGCTGTCATGGGGCGCTCCATCGCGCTAGGAGATCTCGGTGTACGGCTTGTAGCTCACGTACTCGGTGAAGACGGCGGCGTTGTTGCCCGCCGCGGACGGCAGGCCACCCTGGAGGTTGACGATCCAGTTCAGGCCGCCGGCGGAGATGGGCCCGCAGTTGGAGCCGCCGGGGACGGCGAAGGAGTTGTCCACCATCGTGGCCTTGAACACCGGCGGGTCGGTGGACACGTCCACCGGGTAGCTGCCGGTGATGGGCTTGTTCGGCGGCGGCGGGCTGGTCGTCCCGAACGTCAGGTGCAGCTTGATCGGGTTGCTCGACGTGCCGATGTAGCAGTTCCCGCCGAGCACCGGGTTGATGACCTTGACCTTGAGGTTCAGCAGGACGTCGCCGTTCACGAGGTCCATGAACCCGCCGTACTCGGGCTTGGCGTAGACCGCCGTGAGGATGGGGTCGCCGAAGATCCCTGGCTGGACGAGCATCCTGTCCGCCTGGAAGCCGCCGACGACGACCTTCTGCTCCAGGGTCTCGGGGTCGAAGCCGACGGCGTAGGTCAGCGTCATCGGCGAGGTCAGCCGCTGGTCGAGCTTGCCGAGCTTGAACTGGCCGCCGGAGATGATCGCGACGTTGCAGTTCCACCAGGTCGGGTCGGCGCCCGCGGGCAGGGCCGGGCACTTGGCGAAGCTGAAGGACGGGATCGGCTCGGCCGCGGACGCCGGGGCGGAGAGGGCGGTGGCGGACAGGACGGTGCCGGACAGGGCGGCGCCGAGGGCGAGGGCCGCCTTCGCGGTCCGGCCGCGCCGTCGGAAGGGTGATCTCACAACGTTCTCCACGGGGGTGGGTGCAGGGAGAGGCCGCTCGGCAGCGCGGAGCGGGCGGCTGCGGGCTGGCTCGGGGGACGGTGGCGGGACCGTCCGGCGCGCGGCCGGAACGGTCCCGCCGGTGGGGGCGCGGGAGGCAGGCCCGCGCGCGTGGTTCGGCGGCCGGTCCGCCTAGGGGCCGGGCGCCAGGTCGGTGCCTGAGGGGCCGGGCACCAAGTCGGTGCCTAGGGGCCGAGCACCAGGTCGGCGCCGCCCGGCGTCAGCAGCTGGAACTTGCCGTTCGCGGAGGCGCTGGCCGGGCAGCCGCTGGTGTTCTCCGGGTTGGAGATCTTCTGCAGCGACTGGCCCTTCAGCTCGCCCTGCCCGTGGTTGTTGGTGGTGTCGGGGCGGGCCGGGTTGGTCTTGTTGAACAGGCTGATGGTCAGCGGGGTGGTCGTGGTGAGGCCGTAGTGGCAGGTCTCGGTGCGGCCGAGCGAGGTCAGGTGCAGGACGGCCTTGATGTCCACGGCCGGGTTGGGCGCGTTGATCGTCAGGTAGCCGTCGCGGCCCCCGGAGACCGGCGCGTACGTCGCCGAGCCGCCGGTGTAGGGCAGGCCGATCGCGGTGATGGTGTCGGAGCCGCCGTAGTTGTTGGTGCAGCCGGAGAGCGTGACGCCCTTGAGCGAGCCGCTGCTGCCGTTGGACACCACCGTGGCGGTGAGCGTCGTGCTGGTGCACGTGGTGGTGATCAGCCCGACGCCCGGGCCGTTGCCGGACAGCTTGGTCGGGTTGATGTTGGTGGCGACGACGTCGCCGTTGTAGGGAGCTCCGCCCGAGCTGATCGTGGTGGCGAGCGCCGCGGTGGCGGTGCACACCAGGAGGGCGCCGGCTCCCAGGGCGGGAATGAGGAACCTGGACGGTTTCGGCACCTTACTGTCCTTTCGGTCGGGGTGGGGACCATCCGGCGATGATCGGCCGTCCCCCGCGCCTCGTCGCACGGTCCGAGCATGGGTCCGCCGGATGCCGCGGAATGGTGCCGCCCGATCCCCGGGCCCGGAATGGCCGGGCGGTCATCCGTGGCCCTCGAACCGAAACATAAACTGCACGGTTTCTCAAGAACGGTGCCGTACCCGATCGGCCCGAAAGGCCTTTCGGTATCGCGCAAATGATCGTGTCCGCCGTCCCTATCGGCGCGACGCGGGTAAGCGCGCGGTGTGACCCTGATCACAGACCGCACCTACCCGCAGGTAACGTGACGCGGGTCACTCAGAAGCGTCGAACGCCCGGCGGGGTTCCGGACCGGAGGCGGGATGGCCTCATGCGGTCACGCCTTCGGAGGCGCGGACGGTGCCGCCTCGTCCTGATGGTCCTCGCCCGGCGGCTTGGGGAGCACGAACATCCCGACCAGCCCGCGCTCCAGGCCGGGCAGCACGTGCGTCTCGTCCCGGCTGATGCGGCTGTAGAGCACCTCGTGCACGCCGCCGACGATCACCTCGGCCGTCAGCCCGGGCTCCGGGCAGCCGGGGCGCAGCGCCCGCAGATGCGTGATGATCATCTCGCTGAAGTAGGCCTTGACGCGGTCCCGCCGCTCGATCGCCTCCCGCCCGGCGGCGAGGACCTCGACCACGCACATCCGCGCGGCCAGCGGCTCGGCGGCCAGGAAGACGAGCAGGGCGCGCAGGCCGGCGCACATCCGCGCCTTCGGCGACTCGTGCTCGTCCATCGCCGCGGAGACGCCCTCGATCAGCCGGGCGGTGACCGAGTCGTAGGCCGCGAGAAAAGCCTCGTCCTTGTTCCGGAAGTGCTCGTAGAAGGTCTTCTTGGAAATGGCCGACCGCGTCACGATGGCGTCGATGGTGAAATGCCCGTAGCCGGTCGCGCCGACGACCTCGATCACCGCCTGGAGGATGCGTCCGCGCTGGTTGCTGGCCACGTAGCTGCGCGAGAGCCGGTGCCGCCCGGACGGCAGCCGCTCCGCGTCCTGCCCCCGGACCACCTCGTCGTCGACCCTTCCCATGCTTGAACAGCATGACGCAACGCCGCACAACGCACCACAGTGGGCGCCTCCCTCCGGATGGAGGTGCCCACCGTGGTGGGGGAGCGTCTGGACGAACCGGAGGGCCTGGGCCGTCCGGGTCAAGGTTTCGTCCAACGCACCCGGGCTCACACCATGCTCAGGTTCTCGTTCCGGCGACCGCCTCCGTTCCTGTTCCGGGGACGCTTGGCGAGGACGGCTGGGACGCGCCGCGCCGCACCGGCGTCATGCCGAGCGCCGCGATCGCGGCGGCGACCATGACGGCCGCGACGACGAGCCACGCGTTCACGTAGGCGCGGTGGGCGTCCAGGTACCCGTGGGGGGCGCCGAGCAGCGCCACCGCGAGGCTCACGCCGAGCACGCTGCCGATCTGGCGGCTCATGTTCACGACGGCGCTGCCCGTCGCGTACCGCTCCGCCGGCAGGTCCACGGCCGCGGCCGCGAGGATGGTGGGCAGGGCGAGGCCGACGCCCGTCCCCCCGACGAGCCAGCCCGGCAGCAGCTCGGCGGCGTACGCCGGTTCCGGGCCGAGGCTCGTCGCCATCATCACGACGCCGAACATGCAGAGCATGCACCCGACGGCGGTGACCAGGCCGACGGGGACGCGGGCGGCGACCATCTTCCCGGCCACCAGCGCCATGACCGGCACCATCAGCGGACCGGGCGCCACACCGAGCCCGGTCTCGACGGCCGAGTAGTGCCAGATCTCCTGCATCCAGAGCACGCCCAGCAGCAGGTTGGCCGCGAAGGCCACGGTGAACAGCAGGACGGTCGCGTTCGACCAGGCGAAGGTGCGCACGCCCAGCAGGGACGGCTCGATGACCGGCGCGGGGTGTCGCGCCGAGCGGAGCCAGAACAGGGCCAGGGCGAGCAGCGCCACGCCGACCGCGATCGCGGTCCGCTCCCCCGGCCAGTCGTTGATCTTCACCAGTCCGAGCGCGAGCAGCGCGATCGCCCCGGTCAGCACCACGGCCCCCGGCAGGTCGGGGACGCGCGCGGACACGCCCTCGCGGGAGTCGGGCACGTAGCGGAGCGCCAGCAGCGTCGCGAGCACCCCGATGGGGATGTTGACCTCGAAGACCCAGCGCCAGGAGACCTCGACGAGGACGCCGCCGACCGCGGGCCCGGCGCCGGCGGCGAGCGCCGCGGACGCGGACCAGACCCGCACCGCGCCGCCCCGGCGCTCCGGCGGGAACACCGACAGCAGGAGCCCGAGGCTGGTGGGGATGAGGGCGGCCGCGCCGACCGCCTGCGCGACGCGGAAGGCGACCAGCCACCACAGCGAGGGAGCGAGGGCGCACGCCTGGGAGGCGAGGACGAACACCGTGAGGCCGGCGACGAGGCCCGCCTTGCGGCCGTAGCGGTCGGCGAGCCTGCCGAGCGGGACCAGCAGCGCCGCGAACACGATCGCGTAGCCGTTCAGCACCCAGGACAGGTCGGCCAGCGACTCCCCGGCGAAGTCGCGGCCGATGTCGTCGAACGCCACGTTGACGATGAACAAATCGAGGCCCGCCATGAAGGAGGCGACGGAGAGCACCGCGAGCACGAGCCCCGGGCGTACCTGACTTTGTTGCACCATAGTCAGCGAGGCTAGCGAGCGAGCTGACTTTGGTCAATACAAGCCAGGTGGTTTCCCGGCGTATACTCGCCTCCGTGACGATCGCACTAGAGGGGCACTTCGCCGACCGGACGACCTGGTCGATGCAGAACTGCCCGGTGGCGAGGACGCTCGCGGCCCTCGGCCCGCCCTCGGCCGTCCTCGTGCTGAGCGAGGCCTATTTCGGGACGAACCGTTTCGGCGACTTCGTGCGCAACCTGGAGATGACCGAATCCGCGGTCACCGCGCGCCTGCGCCACCTCGTGAAGGCGGGGCTGCTCAGCAAGGAGCCGTACCAGGAGCCCGGGCAGCGGACCCGCTACGAGTACCACCTGACCAAGATGGGGCTGGACCTCGCGCCCACCCTCGTCGGCCTCATGGAGTGGGGCGAGACGTACCTCCCGCACGAGGAGGGCCGCCAGGTCATGCTGACGCACGCCGGCTGCGGCGAGGACGTCATCTCCGAGGTGCGCTGCGCCTCCGGCCACACGGTCGGCGTGAGCGAGATCGTGATGCGGCCGCCGCGCGACCCCGAGCCGTGGACGCCCCCGGGGGACGGGCCGGAAGCCGGTTCAGAGGCCGGTTCAGAGGCCGCTTCGGGGGCTGGTGAGCGTGCGCAGGCCGAAGCCGCGGACGTCCCGGACGGCGACGATTAGCGCCTGACCGAAACCCCCGCCGTGCGGCCCTGCCCTCCGCCATGAGGCCCTGTGCTCCGCTGGCGGCCCTGTCCCCCGCTCGCGCTCGCGCCCCGTCCCTCCGCTCAGTCCTCGACCGTGGCGGTGCGGGAGACGGACTCCTTCCACGCGCGCGGGCTCCGCGCGGGCGCGGACGACGGCGACGGGCCGCCGGCCAGCCGCAGGGCGTGCTCCACCAGCGCCACCAGCACCTCCTTCGCCGACCCGTTCTGCCGCGCGTCGCACAGCAGGACGGGCACGTGCGGGTCGATGTCCAGCGCGGTGCGGACCTCGGGCGTGTCGTACCGGTCGGCGCCGTCGAAGCAGTTCACG
Source organism: Actinomadura fibrosa (assembly GCF_900659615.1). GTDB lineage: Bacteria > Actinomycetota > Actinomycetes > Streptosporangiales > Streptosporangiaceae > Spirillospora > Spirillospora fibrosa. The sequence continues at coordinate 5,533 of NZ_CAACUY010000160.1, forward strand.
GCGACGACGAACGGCGTGCCCTTCTCCTCGAAGTAGTCGATGGACGCGAAGCTCGCCGTGAGCCGCCGCGTGTCGGCGAGGACGACCGCGCCGAGCGCGCCGCGGGACAGCTCGTTCCACATGAACCAGAACCGCTCCTGGCCCGGCGTCCCGAACAGGTAGATCGCGACGCCGTCGCGCAGGGTGATGCGGCCGAAGTCCATGGCGACGGTCGTCGTGGACTTGGACGCCACGCCGTCGAGGTCGTCCACGCCGACGCTCGCGTCGGTGAGGGCCTCCTCGGTGCGCAGCGGGCGGATCTCGCTGACCGCGCCGACCATCGTCGTCTTGCCGACGCCGAACCCTCCGGCGACGAGGATCTTCAGGGCGACGCGCGGGCCGTCGTAGCGGTCGGCGGACTCGTCGTCGGCGGAGCCGTTCGGTGGCGGGGGGGCGGTATGACCCGCGGGGGGACGACCCCCCGTGCTCCCCGGGCCGACGTCGTCGGGGTTAGAGCGCACGGAGTTCATCGAGCACCCTCCTGAGCAGGTTCTGGTCGACATGAGGCGGAACGGACGGTGTCGGGGTGGACCAGCGCTGGACGGCCAGCAGGCCGGAGTCCAGCAGGTCCCCCGCGAGCACGCGGATGACACCGAGCGGCAGCTCCAGCTCCGAGCCGAGGTCCGCGACGGTGTGGGGGCGGCGGCACAGCGCGAGCAGCCTGCGCTGCTCGCGCGCCAGCCGGCCCGGCTCGGGCGGCGGGGCCCCGGTCGCGACGAGGATCGCCACGATGTCCAGGGGCTCGCCGCGGGGCCGGGTCCGGCCGCGCGTCATCGCGTAGGGGCGGACGATGGGTCCGGCGGCCGCGTCGATCCACCGTTCCCGTCCGGGCCCTTGGGGGGCGCCGGGTGGTCCGGGACCCCGGGAGGCGCCGGGTGCGCTGGGGTCCATGCGGACTCACCCGGATCCAGGTCCCGGCCCGCCCTGTCTCAGGCCCGTGGACAACTGCTTGCCGACGCGTTTGACGAGCATCGTCATCTCGTAGGCGACGAGGCCCGCGTTGGCGCCGACCTCGCTCAGCAGCGCGAGGCAGCTGTTGGCCCCGGCGGGGACCACGAAGAACAGGCCGTGCTCCATCTCGACGAGCGTCTGCCTGATCTCGCCGGAGTCCATCTGCGGCTTGGCCCCCTGCGCGAGGCTGTGGAACCCCGCGGCCAGGGCGGCCAGGTACTCGGCGTCCTCGCGGCCGACGCCGCGGGAGGCGCCCATCACGAGGCCGTCCCGCGACAGCACGACGACCTTGCGCACCTGCGGGACCCGGTCGACGAGGTCGTCCAGCAGCCAGCCCAGATCGGCGGCGACTCCCTGATAGGTCATGATCTTCCTCCCATGCCTTCGGCGGGTCCCTCGTCCTCGTTCCTGCCGCGCAGCCATCCCGCCTGGAGGGACGCGAACAGGTCCCGGGACGCCTCGGCCGAGCGCTCCTCCCACGCGACGAGCGCGTCCTCCGGGTAGGGCGTGGCGGGGGGCGTCTCGTCGTCGCGCAGCTGCGGGGCCATGCTGGCCCTGCGGACGCGCCGCGGCAGCGGGGCCCGCCCGCCGGGCCCGGCCGGCGCCGGCGCGTCCCCGAAGCCCGTGTCCCCGAACGACGACGGCGCGCCGCTGTGGCCCGCGGCCTGGAACGGGCGGGTCGCGTCGAACGCCGGCGGCGGGTTGTACGCCGACGGGCTCTGCTGGGCCGGCGGGCTCCCGTACGCCTGCTGCTGGTACGCCTGCTGCTGATGCGCGGAGGGCGCGTCGTACGACGGCGGGCTCTCGTACCTCAGCGCCTTGTCGAACGCCTGCGCGTCGTCGTGCGGCGGCTGGCCCTCATAGGACCGGCCCTCGTACGACTGCGCCTCGTAGGGCTGGTTCTCGTACGTCTGGTTCTCGTACGACTGGGGGGTGTCGTAGGACGGTGCGTCATACGACTGCGGGTCGTCGAAGGACGCGGGGGTGTCGAAGGACACCGTCGAGTCCGGGGGCGGGGCGTCGGACACGTCCCGGCCGGGACCGTGCTCTACGCCCGGGTCCGCCACGGGCGTGCCGCTCACGGGCGTTCCGGTCACCGGGATGCCGCTCACGGGCGTCTCCGACGACGGGGCGTTGTACCCGCCCGTGCCGTTGGTGGTGGGTTCCGCCACGTCGTACACGGTCGGCGCGTTGAGCATCGCCGTCGGGTTCGGCCACAGCTTCCCCGAGCCGTTGCCCGCGACCGTGCCCGCCTCGAAATGCTCCGTGGGGACGGCGCGGGCCGCGGGCGCGGCACCGGCCTTGCCCGGTTCACGGGACGCGGCGCCGGCGGGCACCTCGTCCTCGGGCTGGTCGATGTCCACGATGAGCTCGCGCGGGATCAGCACGACCGCGCTGACGCCGCCGTACAGCGACGGCTGGAGCGCGACCTTGATGCCGTGCCGGCCGGCGAGCCGCGCCACGACGAACAGTCCGAGCCGGTCGGTGACCGCGAGGTCGAACTCGGGCGGTCGCGACAGCCGCAGGTTGAGCGCGTCCAGCTCGGACTGGTCGAGCCCGATGCCGCGGTCGATGATGTCGACCGCGAACCCGTTCGCGCCCATCTCGCCGCGGACGAGGACCTCGGTCGGGGCCGGCGAGAACACCGTGGCGTTCTCGATCAGCTCGGCGAGCAGGTGGATGACGTCGGCGACCGTCTCGCCGATCACGGCGGCCTGGCCGGAGACCACGACGACCTCGACGCGGGTGTAGTCCTCCACCTCGGAGACCGCGGCGCGCAGCACGTCCTCGACGTGCACGGGCCGGCTCCACCCGCGGCCGGGCGACGTCCCGGACAGGATGACGAGGCCCTCCGCGTGGCGGCGCATGCGGGTGGTGAGGTGGTCGAGGCGGAACAGGTCCTCCAGCGCGTTCGGGTCGGAGGCCTTGCGCTCCATCTCGTCCAGCATGCGGAGCTGGCGGTGCAGCAGCGACTGGCTGCGCCAGGCGACGTTGAGGAACACCCGGCTGATGCCCTGCCGCAGGTAGGACTCGCGGACGGCGGTGTCGATCGCGGTGTACTGCACCTTGGTGAACGCGTCGCCGACGCGCGCGACCTCGCGGCTCTTGCCGATGTCGAGCGGCGGCGCCTCGGCCTTGACGTCCACCTCCTCGCCGCGGCGGAGCCGGGCGACCACGCCGGGCAGCCGGTCCTCCGCGAGGTTCAGCGCGGCCCGCTGGAGCTCCCGCAGCTCGCGCGAGAGGCTGCGGCCGGCGAGCAGCGACAGCGCGATGGACGCGACCACGGCGAGCAGCCCGAAGCCGCCGACGAGGACGAGCCGCTGGACGACCCGGTCGCCGATCGGCTTGGCCAGCTCGTTCAGCGCCAGGCTGGCCTGGGTGACGCGCTGCTCCCACGCCTGCGACAGCAGCGTGGTGGTGGCGGACCAGTCGCCGGTCTCGGCGGGCAGCCGGTCGCCGCGCGCGTTGACGATCGCCGTCTCGGCCGCGCGGTACCGCTGGAAACCGTCGGACGAGGCGAGCTGCTGGAGCGGCCCGCGGATGGTGTCGTTCAGATCCGCCATGCCGGCCTCGAACTCCTGCCGGCCGTTCGCGGCCCACTGCACGAACGCGAGGTGCTCGGCGGGCGAGAGCCTGCCGCCCCGCGCCAGCGCGGCGGTGACCAGGGCGTCCTCGCGCAGCATGTACGCGCGGGCGTTGCCGATCTGGATGAGCGCGCGGCCCTGCTCGAAGATCGCGAGGTCGTTGACGGTCACGAGGCCGTTGAAGACCGCGATGACGTCGTCGAGGACGGTGCTGTAGGAGTCGATGACCTGGAGCGGCTCCGCCCTGCCGGAGTCGACCTCGCTCCGCAGCTGGGGCAGCCGGTTCAGCGACGTGATCGCCTTCGCGAGCCGCTTCTCGGTCTCGGGCTTGGCGGCGTCCCTGGCGTCGGACGAGAGCGCCGTCTTGCGGAACGCGCCCTGGACGGCGTTGACCCGCGCCCGCTGGACGCCGAGCTTCTGCTTGTCCTGCGGGGTGCGCCTGGCGAGCGCGGCCACGCTGAGGGAACGCTCCGCCTGGAGCTGGCCCACCAGGTAGATGCCCGGGAGCCCCATCTTCTCGTAGGTGGTGGAGAAGTCGTACTTGTCGAACGCCGCGCCGAGCGTGATGTTCGCGGCGAACGCCCAGAGGGTGATGAGCGAGATGAGCGGCACCAGCAGCAGGGCCGTGATGCGCAGCCGTATGGGGCGTCTCCGCCGGCCTCCGGTGGCCATCGGATCACGCCCTCTCGCGCCGGGCCGGAGCCGTCACAACCCGGGCCGGGGCCGTCACGAGTCTGCCCGGGGCCGTCACGACCGGGTCCGGGGCCGTCATGATCCGGTCCCGTCCGCGCCGGTCCCGTCCGCGCCGGTCCCGTCGAGGGCCGCCCGGGCGACCAGCGCCCGCAGCCGCCCGGTGATCATCGCGACGGCCTCCGCGTGGCCGCGCGCCGCCCGCTCCCGGGTGGTGTACCGCCCGATGTCGGCGTGCATCGCCAGATCGGACACGATTGTCTGCCATAGCAAAGGTCTCCCATTCGCCGCGAAACCGAGGTCGGTCACGGTGAACCAGGTCGAGACGACCACGACGACGCCGCCGACGCGGATGACGTCCTGCGCGAGCAGGCGTCCCCTCACGTCCAGCAGGAGCCGTTGTGCCTCGTCCGACGTGGCCCGTCCGCCGTCCGCCCGGTACCAGTCCACGGACATCGCAATCCCCATCGCCGCCGGTCCGCGCGTCCGCGGCCGGTCCGGTGTGGACCGTTCCGCCGACGCGTCCCGGCTGAGTAGAACGCGGGCATGCCGGCGTTCGTCGGCGGTCGCGCGTGACCACCCGCCGCCCGCGTGCCCGGCGGGGATCAGCGCGGCGCCGCGACGCTCCTCAGTGCGCGGGCCGCTCGTCGCGCGGCCAGGCGCGGACCTCGCACCAGACCGACTTGCCGGACGAGGTGTGGTCGGTGCCGTGCCGCTCGGCGATCACGGCCACGAGGAACCATCCGCGGCCGGTCTCCTCCATGAGGTCGACCTGCCTGGCCGTCGGGACGGCCGGGTTCGTGTCGTGGACCTCGACGCGCAGGCGGGTGCCGGCGCGCAGCAGCCGCAGGCGCAGCGTGGAGCCGGGGCTCGTGGCGTGCTGGACGGCGTTGGTGACGAGCTCCGAGACCAGGACCTCCGCGTCGTCGCGGATGTGGCCGATGCCGGAGGCGGTGGCGACGGACCTGCTGAAGGCGCGGGCCCGGGGGACGGATTCGCGTGTCGCCGGCAGGTCCAGCTCGCCGAGCAGCATCGCCGCGCGGCCGGTCGTCGACACGGCGGACGGGGCGACTGCCGTGACGGTGCCGTTGCCGTTGTGGTCGGGTCCGGCGCCGGCCGGAGGCGGCACGTCGACGTGCCGTTCTGTGTCGCTAGGCAGCTCGATGGTGTGGTGTTCGCCCGACATGTGGAACGCCTCCTTGACTAAGGCGTAGTGACCCGTCCCGGAGCGACCGGGGTGCACGTCCGGAAAGGGCACGGGGGGTAGGTACCGCGACCGCCGCCGTTCGGGCGAGCGGCGGTGCGGTGTGCGCGAGGGCGGGTGACGCCGTCCGGCGTGGTGCGGCCGTCATGACGACCCGTTCCCCTCCGCGTGTGCGCCCGCCCGGGCGCGCAACAGCCGGGCGGTGCTCTTGAACCACTCGTAGTTCTCCTGCTCGAACCGGCGTCCCCGCAGGCAGGTCAGGTAGGGGCCGATCGGTGTCGCGCTCTGCAGGAAGGTCTCCTCGTCGAGACCGCCGCGCAGATGCTCCAGGGTCCGCTCGAAGATCTCGACCTTGGCGGCGGACGCCAAGGCGCGGTCCTCCAGCTGCCCGATGACCGCGTCCGCGGAGATGTGGTCGACGGCCTGCACCATGACCAGGAGGTTCTCGCGGATGATCCCGGGCTTCGCGGGGGTGGCGGCGAAACGCTCCAGCTCGTCGATCCCGGCCTGCGTGACCGTGTAGACCCGCTTGTTCGGGCGGTCGCGCTGGATGACCTGCCGTCCGCTGATCAAGCCTTCGGTCTCCAGCTTCGACAGCTCCGAGTAGAGCTGCTGCGGAACGGCGTGCCAGAAGTTGGAGACCGACAAATCGAAGATCTTGGCCAGCTGGTAGCCGCTGTACTCGCCGTCGAGCAGCGCCGCCAGCACCGCGTGACGAAGTGCCATCGGCTGTATCTCCCCGCCTTGACTCAGGGACGCAGCCGACGCTAGCAGACAACGACATGATTAGTCATGCTTTTGACTAGGATCGGTTTCGGTCCGCCGCGCGCAGCGCGGCGATCGCGGGCTCCAGATCGGCGGCCAGGCCGGCGATCCGCCCCTCCAGGAAGTCGCGCCGGGTGAGCCGCCGCTGCATCTTCCCGCTGGTCGTGCGGCGCACGGAGCCGCGTCCGCACAGCACCACGCTCAGCGCGGGCAGCTCGAACGCGCGGGCCACCTCGCCCTTGACCATCGCGGCCAGATCCGGCAGCGGCGTCCCGGCGGCCAGCCGGGTGCTGACCTCCTGGACGAGGACGACGTGCTCGGTCCCGTCGTCCACGGGGAACGCCGCGGTGACGCCGGCCGCCGGATGGGCGGCGCGCGCGACCTCCTCGACGTCCTGCGCGTGGATGTTGCGGCCGTTGACGATGATCAGGTCCTTGATGCGGCCGGTGACGTACAGCTCGCCGCCGTCGGTGAAGCCGAGGTCGCCGGTGCGCAGGTAGGGGCCCGTGCCGTCGGCGGTGAAGGCCCCGAACGTCGCCGCCGTGTCCGCGGGGCGCTTCCAGTACCCGCGGGCGACGCTGCCGCCGCGGACCCAGATCTCCCCCGCGCGGCCGTCGGGGACGGGCTCGCGGGTCTTCGGGTCGACGACGCGCACGTCCAGCGTGACGGGCCGCCCGCTGCTGACGAGGCGTCTGACGCCGGACGTGTCCGGCGCCGCCCCCTCTCCCCGGGCCCCGCCGGGCCCCGGCTCGTCTTCGGGGGCGACGGGCTCGTCGAGCGCGATCGCCTCGTCGCGGGTGAGGGCCTCGGCGTCGAAGTCGCGGATCACCGGTCCGGTCCCGAGCGGCGCGGCCGTGACGAGCAGCGTCGTCTCGGCCATGCCGTAGCAGGGCATCCACGCCTCCGGCCGGAACCCCACGGGCGCGAGCCGCTCGGCCAGCCGCTCCAGCGTCGCCGCGCGGACGGGCTCCGCGCCGTTCTTGGCGATCCGCAGCGAGGACAGGTCGAGGCCCTCCAGCTGGTCGTCCTTCACCCGTTTCAGGAGCAGGTCGTAGCCGAAGTTCGGGGACAGCGTGATCGTCCCGCGGTGCCGGGTGATCAGCTCCAGCCACAGGACGGGCCGCTTGATGAACGTGATCGGCGAGGTGGACACGTACGCGCAGCCCAGGTACAGCGGCTCCAGCACCTGCCCGACAAGGCCCATGTCGTGGTAGTGCGGCACCCAGCCGACCCCGACCGTGTCGGGGCCGCCCTCGATCCTCCGCTTGATCTCCTCGCCGTTGCCGAGGAGGTTGCCGTGCGAGACCATCACGCCCTTGGGCTCACCGGTCGAACCGGACGTGTACTGGAGGAACGCCAGCGTGCCGGGGCCGAGCTCCGGCATCGTCCAGGCGTCCGGGTCCGTCCCGTCGGGCGCCTCGGTGTCCAGGCAGCGGACCCGACCGCCCAGGCCGGCCTCCGCCAGCCACTTCCCGATCGTCGCCGTGTGCGCGGACTCGGTGAGCACCCACCGGATATCGGCGTCGTCCACGATCCGCCGGGTCCGCCCGAAGCGCTCCGCGTCCAGCGCGGGAAGCGGCGCCGGGACGGCGACGGCCCGCGCGTACAGGCAGCCGAGGAACGCGACCAGGAACGCGAGGCCCTCCGGGTAGAGCAGCAGGACGGCCTTGTCCCGCAGCCCGAGGGCCTCCAGCCGGCAGGCCAGCGCCCGTGCCCGCGCGTCCAGCTCGGCGAACCCGAGCACGTCCTCCCGGTAGGCCCGGCCGGGCCCCCGCTCCTCCCGGACGAACGTGAAGCCCCGGTCGTCCCCGTGCGTCGCGACGTTCTCCCGGACGACCGACACGAAATCCTTCTGGTTGGGTATCCGGGCGTCACTCCCAGACATCGTCTACTCCCCGGTCTGGAGCATCGACCGGTCGTCCTCCGCCATGGTCAGCAGCGAGAACCATCGATGCTCGTCGAAACTGCGGAACATCGCGTCCTCCAGGGCCGGCAGGAAGTCCTCGGAGAGCTCGGTGTCGGGCTGGGCGCGCTGGAGCAGCCGCTGGAGGCACAGCACCAGCCACTCGCCGCCGGCGAAGGGTCCGCCGAAGTCGGCGCGGTTGTGGATCCAGGTGAGCATGCACGAGGCCATCGCGTGCAGCTCGCAGTACCGGCGCGCGCGGGCGAGCGCGGCCACCGACGCGGTGTCGCCCTCGTTCGCGCGGATGCCCGCGTCCAGCGTCGCGCGCAGCCCGCCGATGCTCGACACCAGGTCCTTCAGCTCCGCCGCGACGCCCGGCGCCGCGTGCGTGTTCGCGGCGGTGAGCAGCTCGTCGGCGATCGCCTCGAACCGCTGCCCGACCTCGTCGCGGCCCTCGTTGGTCAGCTGGAGGAGCCGCCCGTCCGGCTGCCAGGCGGGCGGGGTCCGCGTCCACTGGAACAGGTCGGCGAGCAGCTCGTCCTCCTTCCCGGTCTCGTCGGGCTGCGTGACGAGGAACGGAAGCTGCCCGGCCACGTTCGCGAGGTTGACGTGCGTGGTGCCCTCGAAGATGCTCGCGATCGCGTGGTCGCGCTGGAGCTTCTGGAACACCCCGTGGGCGACGCCCTCCCGCAGGTAGCCGCGGGCGGCGAGGACGGTGCCGATGCTCGCCACGACCTCCTCGCCGAGGACGGGCACGAAGTACTTCACGATGGACGACCACAGGCTCAGCCGCCCTGGCGCCACCGTGAGGCAGCGGGCCACCGGGATCGCGACGCACTCGGCGATCAGCAGGTCCAGGTGCGTCTTGACGAGATGGTCGCGGATGACGGGAATGTGGTAGATGTCGGCGCCGTACAAGGTGCGCTGCCGCGAGTACTCCATCCCGATGCGCACGACCGCGTCCATCGTCCCGACCGACAGCGCCGCGATGGCCGTCCGGGTGATCTGGAGGGTCTTCAGCGTCTGGACGAGCCCGGAGCCGCGCCGCCCGATCACGGCGCTCGCCGGGATCCGCGCGTCGTGGAACGCGACACCGCTGAGGTCGTGGCCGCGCAGCCCGACCGTCCGCACCGGCGGCAGCACCGACCACGACTGCGGCGCCAGCTCGCGCTTGTCGACCAGCAGCAGCGAGAAGTCCCGCGTGCCGGTCTTGGCGTAGGTCGTGACGAACCGGCCGCGGGTCGCGTTGCCGACCGGCCACTTCGTGCCGTTCAGCACCAGGTCGTCGCCCTCCTGCGCGGCCTGCGACTCCGACGCCATCACGTCGCTGCCGTGGTCGGCCTCCGAGACGCCGAAGCAGGCGAGGTCGCCGCGCAGCACCCCGTCCGCCACCGTCGCCCGCTGCCGGTCGTCGCCCCACAGCCACACCGGGTTCACCGCCAGCAGCCCCGAGCCGTACATGACCGCCACCGTGACGCTCCGCCGGGAGATGCCGCGGGTGACGAAGAAGAGCTCCTCCAGCGTGGTCAGCCGCCCGCCGAGCTGGGTCGGCACCAGGTAGGCGGGGAAGCCCCAGGCGCGGACGGCGTCGACCGCCCCCGGTGGGATCTCGTCGCGCTCCTCGGCCTCGACGATCGCCTTGTAGGAGAAGGGCCCGGCCTCGTCGTCCATGGGGTCGCCGAGATAGGCGTCCAGATCGGCGGCGATCCGGTGCGCCGGGGACAGCACTGCGCGTGCGGGGACCTTTCTGTCCATCTTTTCCTTCGACTCCTGTACCTGGACGTGTCGCAGAGCCCGCCGCGGTCTCGGGCGGGCCCGGTGGGCCGGGTCCCGCCCCGGGTCAGGCGGGCGGCCCCGATTCCTCCATCCGCCTGCCGACCACGCGGGCGAGGGTCATCGCCGCGGGGAGGGGGCGGACCATGACCGTCAGGCCGGTGACCAGGCCGCCGTCACCGAACCTGAGCAGGTCGACGCCCTGGACGGAAGTGCCCATGACGCGCGCGTGGAAGACGAGCGCCTGCGAGGGCGGCCCGTCGCGGGCCGTCCCCACCAGCTCGTCGGTGTAGTGGAACTCCTCGAAGACCTCCAGCAGCACGCGCAGGAGCGCGGTGACGGTGTCGCGCCCGCGGTAGGGCTTCACCATCACCGGGCTGAGGAACTCGATGTCGGGGTCCAGGCTCCGGGTGATCGCGGCGAGGTCCTTGGCCTCCACCGCGAGCCGGAACGTGCCGGGAACTTGCACCTGCGCCCACTCCCTTTCGCAGCCGCTCGTCCCGCCCGCCGGCACCGCCGGCGGAGGGTCGGTACTCCGCCCAGACCCCCAGGGCCTGCGCCCCAGGGGCTGATTCAGTTGTCCGCCGGCACCGGCGCCGCCCGGGCGAGGTCCTCGGCCCACGCCCGGTAGCCCGCCGGCGACGGATGGAACCCGTCGGAGGCGAACAGCCGCGGGTCCCGCGCCATGGCCTCGTCGACGGGCACGTGCAGGGCCCCGCCGGCGCGCGCCGCCTCGGCCATGAGCTCGTCCATGGCCCGCGCGCGCTCCCCCAGCACCCGCCGCAGCGGCTGCGGCAGCGCGGGGAACCGGTGCACCGGGGGCATGCCGGCGATCAGCACGGCCGCCCCGCCGTACCGGTCGCGCAGCGCCTCGATGAGCGCGGTCATGTCGGCCGTCCACCGGCGCAGCGGACCGTGCCGGAGCAGATCGTTGATCCCCACGGTGACCACCACGAGATCGGCGCCGCCGCCGTCCGAGGGACCGTCGCGGGCGAGGAGGTCGGTGATCTTGCGGGCGGTGGCGCCGTTCTCGCCGGCGACCGACCAGGCCACGTCCCGGCGCAGCCGCTCCCGCAGCGCCTCCGCGAGATGGCCCGGCAGCGCCTCGGCGTGCTCCTCGGCGCCCACGCCGACGGCGGTGGACTCACCGATCACCACGACCCGGTACTCCGGTCCGGCGCCGCCCCCGCCGGTGACGACGCCGCGGTCGTCCCCGGCGGCCGGGTCCAGCCGCGGGGTGCGCCGCACGGTCCGCCAGGCCTGGACGGCGAGCACGGGCGCGAGCGCGGCCAGCGTCGCGGGACGCCGGACGCGTTCGATGACGGAACGTCTCTTCATCTGTAGCCCCAGTTCTCGGCTGCCCCCGAGGATCAGCGGGCCCGCTCCGCGAGCAGGCCCCGGGCGATGTGCGCGACCACCTCCGCGACGTACGAGTGCCCGGCGACGTTGAGGTGGATGCCGTCGGCGCTCCACATGGACGGGTCGCCGACCTTCGACACCGACTCCCGGGCGGGGAAGGTCATCCCGAACTCCCGGGACGCCCGGTCGAGCTCGTCGTTGAAGTCGGCGATCCGCTGCACGGTCCGCGTCCGGCGGAACCGCGACATCGGAGATCGTTCCAAGAACGGCGGCCGCGGCACCGGGATGGCGATGGCCACCGCGTCCATCGCCCGCGCCCAGCCGAACACCTCGTCCAGCCGCGCGGCGACGGTCTCCCGGTCGAAGCCGTTGAGCGCGTCGTTCATGCCGCAGCCCAGCATCACGAGGCGCGGCCGCAGGTGCCGCGCGTCCGGGAGCTGGTCCCGGACGACGTCCTCGATGGTCGCCCCCGGTCTGGACAGGTTGACCAGCTGGTCGCGGGGGAAGTCGAGATGGCGCGCGAGCCGGCCCGCCCAGCCGAGCCAGCCGCCGGCGGGGTCGGGGTCGTCCCATCCCTCGGCCACGCTGTCGCCGAGCACCACCATGGGCCGCCCGGCGGCGGCGTCGGACGGGCCGCCCATCACGCGACGAGTTCGATCAGGTAGTCGGTGAGGTCGGCGACCGTCTCGCGGCGGCGCGCCTCCGCCACGTCCACCTCGACCTGGAGGTGGTCCTCGATGTCGCTGATGATGCTGATGGCGTAGACCGAATCCACGCCGTAGCGCGCCAGTTCGATCGTCGGGTCGATGTTCTCAACGGGCCGGTCGAGGTAGAAGGCGATCCGGTCAAGAAGCCACGATTGGAGCTCGTCGTGGGAAATTATTTCCGACCTGTTCACGGCACTCCCTCTTTGTCAGGAGATCTTCCAAACAATCGCGATTTACATCGGAAGACGAGCACCACGCAAGATACCGGCAAATAGCGCGCCTGTCTCAGATTCGTCTGTGAACTATCGGACACAAGGATGTCTCTGTTCCGTAAATTAAGTCAGTGCACCGGTAAAAACGGATACCGAATACCGGCCGGTAACGGGCGCCGTTAAGGGGCCCACGGAACTCCGGCCGTCCCGCCCGTCCCAGCCGTCCGCTCCTCCACCGCGGACCGTCCCGCGACACGCGACCTGCGCGGTTCCCCACCGGTGCGGGCCCCGGGGACCGCCCCTGTCCACGACGTACCGGCACGTTCCATGAGATTTTCGGACAACCCGACGGATCGCCCGGTACCTCGCGCCCCCGCCGTCACATCCGTCACAAAGGGCCTCTCAGCAGCGACGCGACCGGATTCGACTCCCACGTCCAGGCCGGGCGCCCCTTGACCGCGGGGCCCGCCGCGTCCGCCGCCGACGCGCCGCGGCGCGGCCGGCCGCCCGCGCCGGCGCGACCGCGCCACCGCCCCGCCGCGAATGATCAGGAGCCGGGAAAGGAGGAAGCACGGAAAGGCATGCCTCCGGGCGTCGCACGGGCAGAAAGTTCTTCCGTTCCCGATGAGTCGGTTACTCCCCTGCGCCCGCGTCCGCTCGCACGCTTCTTACGCGGTTCCCCAGGCCCTGTGAACCAGTTCCGCTGCACCGAAAGCGGCATTGCAAGTTTCACCGGAATTCGCGGCGGATTCCCACCCGCCGGCCCGTCGGCCCGTCCCACACCGAGTACGACGTTCTTGCCCTTGGTCAGCGCCCGCGGGTCGCGAAATCTCGAAAGGCGGGCGCGCCGCGCGGAGACGTTCCCGACGAGAAACGTGGCGTGCGCTTCGAGGGGATTGGGGCGTCCGAAAACAGGTACGTGTTTGGAGCGATCGTCCTGTGGCAGCCCTGGACCGACGGCAAGTCACGGAAGGAACGACGGGCCATGGCCTTGCACATAGGACGCAAGCGGCACGAGACCATCGACGACGCCCCCGGCGCGACGGCGGAACGGCGGACCGGGCGGGGGCACCGCCTCTGGCCCGCGCGGAAGGCCGGAACGACGGACACCGCCGCCAGGACGGCCCCCGCGGGCACGGAGCCGACGAGGACCGTGGTCGTGCGGCCCAAGCGCCGCCGGTGGCTCCGCAGCACGCACAACCCGATCAGCGCGATGATCCTGGCCGCCGGATGGGCCGCTGCGGCGATCCTCGTGCTGGGCATGCTGCTCACCTGGGGCGAGGCGAACCCGGGCAACACCATCGTGGACGCGACGCTCGACGCGGGCCGCTGGCTCGCCACCCCGTTCCACGACATCTTCACCCGCTCCGACCCGAAGGAGCAGCTCTACATCAACTGGAGCATCGCGGCGGTCGTGTACTACGTCCTCGCGCGCGCGTTCTCCTGGATGACCCGCTTCTGAGCGGCCCGCTCCCGTCCCCCGGGCATTCCGGCCCCGGCCGCGAGGCGGCCGGGGCCGGGGCGCGTCCGGGAGGTCAGTCCCCGGTGATCGCGTTGAGGCGCTCGATGGCCTCCACGTACTCCTCGATGATGTCGTAGACGACCTGGGCGGCGGGCTTGACCTGGTTCATCGAGCCGACGATCTGCCCGACCGGGAAGGTGACCAGCTCGCCGTCGCCGGACCGGGCGATGCGCGGCAGCGCGTCCGCGACCAGCATGAACTGCATGGGCATCGGCAGGTAGCCCGGCGACCTCTCGCTCTCCCACGCCTCGGTCCAGGCGGTCTTGAGGAAGCGGGCCGGCTTGCCCGTCCAGGCGCGCGACCGGACGGTGTCCCGGGACGTCGCCTTGAGCAGCTTGGGCATGGCCCGCTCGGGGGTGTCGGCCTCGTCCACGGTCAGCCAGATGGAGCCCGTCCAGACGCCCTCGGCGCCGAGCGCGAGGCCCGCGGCCATCTGCCGGCCGCGCCCGATGCCGCCGGCGGCGAGGACGATCGTCTCGTCGCCGACCGCGTCCACGACCTCGGGGATGAGGACCATCGTGGAGACGTCGCCGGTGTGCCCGCCCGCCTCGGTGCCCTGCGCGACGATGATGTCGACGCCCGCCTCGACCTGCTTGCGGGCGTGCCGGGCGTTGGACGCGAGGCCCGCGACCTTGACGCCGTGCTCGTGGGCCTGGGCGGCGACGTCGGCGGGCGGCGGCCCGAGCGCGCTCGCCAGCAGCGCGATGGGGTGCTTGAGCGCTACCTCGACCTGGGGGCGGGCGGTCTGGTCGGTCCAGCCGAGCAGCGCCCGCCCCGCCGTCTCGGTGGACGGCTCGACGCCGTGCTCGGCGAGCAGCTCCTCCAGGAACGCCCGGTGCTCGGCCGGGATCATGCCCTGGAGCTTGCCGAGCAGCTCCTCGGCGTCGCCGAGGTCGGCGCCCTCGTACTTGGCGGGCATGACGACGTCCACGCCGTACGGCTTGCCGCCGACGTGCTCGTCGATCCACTTGAGCTCCAGCTCCAGCTCCTCGGGGCTGAAGTAGAGGGCGCCGAGGACGCCCATGCCGCCGGCGCGGCTCACCGCCGCGACCACGTCGCGGCAGTGACTGAACGCGAAGATCGGGTACTCGATGCCGAAAAGTTCGGTGACTCGTGTCCGCACAGCCCCGACCCTAGGCGCGGACGGCCCGAACTGCAACAGGTTCTAGTTAGCGAGATCCTTGCTTCCCCGTGACGAACGCCATCGGACCTAGAACATGTATCACCCGTACGAAGATCGACCGCGCGCATGGTTCCGACCCGCGCGGGCGCGTTGGCGACGTGGGAAGGCGGGGCCGGAGACACGCGCACGGTCCCCGACCTGCGCGCGGGCGCGTTGACGCACGCAGGTGTGCGCCTCTCGGTGCCGGTCTCTCCCCCGGCCCGCGCGCGGGCGCGTTAACGACGCGGGGAGGCGAGGTCGGAGACGAGCCTCCCCGCGAAGATCGCGAAGCGATGCAGCGCCCGCCCAGGAACGGTCAGCCGCGAGCCGCCAGGCGAGCGGCTGGGCCGGGCCTGCGTGAGTTCAGCGCTGTTTTCGGCCTAGTTGGGCTGGGCGGCGGCCGGGCGGGCGCGGGCCGCGTGGGGCGGGTTGTGCCTGTTTCGGGGCGGGGCGGCGGGGGTCGGCGGGACGGCCCTGCTGGAGACCTCGCCCGGGCACGCGATCCGCTGCGCCCGCACGCCCTACGTCGACGCGTTCGCGGAGACGCGCCGCGAG
>NZ_CAACUY010000161.1 GCF_900659615.1 Actinomadura fibrosa
GAGGTGACCGCCGTCGTCACCGTCGTCAGCGTCGCGGTCGAGCTGGTCCTCGGGATGGCGGTCGCGCTGGTGATGCACCGGACGCTCGTCGGCCGCGGCGAGCGCGCGCAGCAGCCGCGGCTTGACCCGTCCGGTGAGGGCGAGGGTCACCGCGTCGAGCATGGCCGGGTCGGTGTGCCGGCTGGTGACGCCGCTGGGCGACACGAGGGTGCGGGCGGGCACGCCGAGCTCGCGGGCCAGCCGGTCGATGTCGGGACCGCCGCCGTGCACGAGGACGGCCCGCCCGGCGAGGCCGGCGAGGTCCGCGCACACCGCCTCGGCGGGGACCGCGCCGCCGCACTTCACCACGACGACGCCCATCAGATCGGGTGCAGGCCGGGGAAGCCCAGGCCCAGGGTCTCCGGCTGCCCGGTGCGGATGTTGAGGCACTGGACCGCGGCGCCCGCGCCGCCTTTGACGAGGTTGTCCAGCGCGGCGATCGCGGTGATCCGGTCGCCGTCCGCCGCGAAGCCGACGTCGCAGTAGTTGGAGCCCGACAGCAGCTTGGGGTCGGGCAGCCGGTGCGCGCCCGCGCGGTGCACGACGATCCGGACGAACGGCTCGGCCCGGTAGCGGTCGCGGTAGGCCCGGCGGAGCGCCTTCTCGCCGACCGTGCCGGCAGCGCCGGCCGCGCCGGTGGCGCCGGTCGCGTGGCAGACGACCTGGACCCCGCGCACCGCCTCGACGCCGGTGGCGGTCATCCGCGCGTTCAGCCCGGTCAGCCGGGACACCTCGGCCTCGTGCCGGTGCCGCACGGGCGCGAAGACCCGCATGGCGCCGCTGCGCTCGGCGTGCAGGTTCGCGTCCCCGGCGAGCGCCCCCGACCCGCTCGACCCGGTGCGGGCGTCGATCTGCACGTCCGGCCCGATCAGCCCGGCCAGGGGGCGGAGCGCGAGGACCGCGGCGGTGGCCATGCACCCCGGCACGCTGATCAGGTCGGCCCCGGCCAGCTCGGCGCGGAAGTACTCGGGGATCCCGGGGACGAACGCGCCCAGCAGCTCGGGCGCGGTGTGCGAGACGCCGTAGTACCGCTCGTAAACCGCGGGGTCGGGCAGCCGGAAGTCGCCCGACAGGTCGATGACCGTCCGGGCGTGCCGCCTCGCCTCGGGCAGCAGGGCCATGGTGGCGCGGTGCGGGGTGGCCGTCATCAGCACGTCGCAGCCGGCGAGGTCGTCCGGCGCGCTGAACAGCAGGTCGGTCTGGGCCCGCAGGTTGGGGTGGACGGAGTCGACGCGCCGGCCCGGGAAGCGGGTGGAGACCGCCTGGGCGACCTCCGTCCCCGGATGCCCGAGCAGCAGCCGCAGCAGCTCGCCGCCCAGATACCCGGCGGCGCCCATGACGCAGACCCGGATCACTCCGTCTCCCCGCGCCCGCCGGGTAACCGGCCCTCGTGCGACGCGCCGGTCTCGTGCGAGCCGGTCTCGTGTGACGCGCCCGCCTCCGTTTGCGCCGCGACCTTCAGGACGTGGGAGACGATCGCGTCGGCCACGTCCACGGCGCCGCCGTGCGCGTCCTGGAGGCCGCGGAACTCGACGGCGTGGTTGACCTCCAGGACGAGCGGCCCATCGGGCCCCTCGACCAGGTCGACGCCCAGCACCCCGCCGCCGACCGCGCGGGCGGCCTCGCGGGCGGGCCCGGTCAGCTCCGGGGTCAGCGGGCACGGCTCCGAGCGCGCGCCTAGCGCCGCGTTGGTGCGCCAACCGTCGCCGTACCGGTACGCCGCACCGACCACCTCGTCCCCCGCCACGATCACCCGCACATCGCGGCCCGGCTTGTCGACGAGCTCCTGGAGGTAGACGATGTGCTGCTGCGGCGAGGGCAGGGCCGCCCGGTGCTCCAGGACGGTCTCGGCGCCCGCCCGGTCGCGGACCGCCGCCACCAGCCGTCCCCAGGAGCCCGTCAGCGGTTTGACCACGACGGGGAAGCCGAGCCGCTCGGCGGCCTCGGCGCCCTCCTCGGGCGTGAGCGCGACCGCCGTCCGCGGGACGGGCACCCCGGCGCGCGCCAGCGCCAGCGAGGTGCGCACCTTGTCGCCGCAGACGGAGATCACGCAGGACCGGTTGACCGTCGGGACGCCGCGCGCCTCCAGCAGCAGCGACGCGTAGAGGCCGCGGCTGTAGGAGACGTCCCGGTTCAGCGCCGCCGCGTACGGGGGGCCGTCCCCGCCGGGCGCGCCCAGCTCGGCGCTGAAGCGGCGGGTGTCGACGTGTTCGTACGGCACCCCGCGACGCTCCAGGGCGGCGAAGACGCGCTTCTCCTCGTAGCGCACCCTGGAGGCCAGCACGGCCACCGGCGTCACTCTCCCCAGTCCTCCTCGATCTCCGGGGCGAGGGAGAGCGCCACCGGGTCGAGCCCGACCACCTCCAGCTCGCTGGAGCAGTCGGCGCACTGGGTGATCTCGCTGAGCCGCACCGGCTCGGCGAGCTCGACCGGGCCCTCACACTCGGGACAGGTCAGGGTCATCGGTGCCACCTCCAGGGGTTCCGCTGATCAGGTTCAGGGCCGCCGCGACGATGGCGCCGGACGTGATGCCGTACCAGCCGAGCAGGTCGTCCTGGCCGCCCACGCGCTCGGCGAACGCGGCCGGCATGCCGATCCGGGCGACCCGGGCGGGCGCGCGCTCGGCGAGCGTCTCGGCGACGGCGCCGCCGAGGCCGCCGGAGCGCCAGTGCTCCTCGACCGTGACGACGCCCGCGGTCCCGGCGGCCGCGGCGACGACGGCGTCCGCGTCCAGCGGGCGCAGCGTGTGGAGGTTGAGCACGGCGGCCCGCACGCCGTGCGCCGCCAGCAGGTCCGCGGCCCGCAGCGCGGCCAGCACGGGATGCGGCCCGCCGGCGATGAGCGCCACGTCCCCCGGCGGACGCAGCCACTGCGCCCGGCCGATCTCGAACGGCTCCCCCGCGGACGGCCCGGTCCCGGCCGCGCGGGCGTCCAGGTCCGGGGTGGCGGAGCGGCCGAGCCGGATGTAGACGGGGCCGGGCAGCCCCACGCTCTGCCGGACCGCCTCCCCCGCCTGCCGCGCGTCGCCCGGGACGACCACGGTGAAGCCGGGCAGCATCCGCATGATCGCCAGATCCTCCAGCGCGTGGTGGGTCGGGCCGAGGTGCCCCGCGGCCAGCCCGCCGTGGGTCGCGACGATCCGCACGGGGAGCGCGGGATACGCGATGTCGATCTTGACGGCCTCCAGCGCCCGGGTGGTGGCGAAGGTGGCCATCGTGGTGACGAACGGGATCTTCCCGCTGGCGGCCAGGCCCGCGGCCGTGCCCATCAGGTTGTGCTCGGCGATGCCGAGGTTGAGGTACCGGTCCGGGACGCCGGCGAACGCGGCGCGGTCGAACAGGCCGGTGTCGCTGTCGAGGCAGTACAGCCGGTCGTCGGCGCGCATCAGCGCGGGCAGCAGGTCGCGGTAGGCCTCCCGGGCGGACGGCGGCGCGGCCGTGCCCGCGCCGTCCCGCGCGTCCGTCACGGGGCCGCCCTCCTGCGCCGGGCGCGCAGCACCGCCAGGGACCGCTCGGCCTGCCGCTCGCTCAGCCTCGCGTAGTGGCCGCGGACCTTGCCCTCGACCGACGGCAGCCCCCGTCCCTTGACGGTGCGCGCGATGACCACGACCGGCCGCTCCCGCCCGGCCCTGCCCGCCTCGGGGGCGCCGTCCGTCTCGGCTTGGGTGAGGGCCCGGTGCAGCGCGCCGAGGTCGTGGCCGTCCACCTCGCGGACCGTCCAGCCGAAGGCGCGCCAGCGGTCCGCCAGCGGCTCCAGGCCGATCGCGTCCTCGGTCGGGCCGGTGATCTGGAGGGCGTTGCGGTCGACGACGGCCGTCAGGTTGCCCAGCCCGAGCGCGGCGGACGCCATGGCCGCCTCCCAGACCGACCCCTCCTGGAGCTCGCCGTCGCCCAGCACGGTGAAGCAGCGGCGGTCCCGGCGGGCGAGGGCGAACCCGTTGGTGAGCGCGAGCCCGTGGCCGAGCGAGCCGGTGGGCATCTCCACGCCCGGCACGGCGCGGACCGGATGGCCCATCAGCCTGCCGCCCGGACGGGCGTACCCCGCGAGCTCCGCGACCGGGAAGAAGCCCCGCTCGGCCAGCACCGCGTACAGGCAGATCGCGCCGTGGCCCTTGCTGAGGACGAGGATGTCGCGGTCCGGCGCGGCCGGGCGGCGCGGGTCGATCCGCATCACCGCGAAGTACAGGACGGTGAGGATCTCGACGAGCGACATCGACCCGCCGAGGTGGCCGCCCTCGGGCCCGGCGCACATGCCCACGATGTGCTCGCGCACCCGGTGGGCGACGGCCGGCAGGTCCGCCGCCGGCGGATCCCCCGGCGCGCCCGGCGCCCTCCCGGCCATCAGCGCCGGCCCGGCAGCGCGGTGGTGACGAAGTGCCCCGGCAGGTGGACGGCGAGCCCCTCGCGGATCTCGGCGACCAGCGTGCCGCCGTCCAGGCGGATCGTCGAGGAGCGGCGGTCCAGCAGGGTCGCCGCTGCGGTGAAGTCGCCGACCAGGGCCGTGCCCGGGGGCACCATGCGGGTGCGGCTGACCTTGACGCCCTGGACGGCGAGCCGTTCCAGGAAGGCGCCGTCCGCGACCAGCGGCCACCAGTCGTCGGGGTGCATGACGATCCCGTCGGCCGAGCCGCCGTACCACTCGCACAGCGCCGCCGTCGCCAGCAGCGCCTCGGCGGCGGATGCGTCCGCGGCGCCGTCCGCGCCGCCGTCGGGGCGGCGGCGCAGGCCCGGTGAGCGCAGCAGGCCGCGGATCGGGCCGGTCCCGTTGAGCAGGACGTCGTTCTCGACCGTGCCGAGCCGGACGAGCAGGCGGTAGTCCACGAACGCGGCGAGCGCGGCCGGGTCGGCGAGGATCTCCCGCGGCACCGGGACCGAGGCGCGGATCGTCTGCGTCTTCACCGTGGCGGCGCCCACCTCGAACTCCCACTCGGGGGCGGCGGCGTCCGGCGCGGTGTTCTCGGCGCGCTCGGTGAAGACGGTGACCTCGTCGGCGCCGACGACGGCCTTGCGGAGCAGGTGCCGCACGGTGAGGCGGGGGCGGCGCTTCGCCGGGGGGAACAGGTCGCTGATGGAGGCCCGCAGCTCGACCGACGCGCCCGGCCCGTGCCTGGCGTGGGCGAGGGCGAACTCCTCGCCGGGGCTGCGCCGGGCCAGCTCCGGGTCGTCCAGCATCATGCGCACGTCGGTCACGGATCACACTCCCAGGGAACGGCCGCCGTCGACGACCTGGACGGTGCCGGTGACGAAGCTCGCGCGGGCGCTGAGCAGGAACACCCCGGCGGCGGCGACCTCCTCCGGGCGGGCGACGCGGCCGAGCGGGATGCCCGCCTCCCGCGCGACGCGCGCGGTCTCCGCCTCGGCGTCGCCGGTGAGCTCGGAGAGCAGCGCGTCCGTCGCGGTGTACCCGGGGGCGAGGACGTTGGCGGTGATGTCCCCGGGGCCCAATTCGTGGACGAGGGTCTTGGCGTACCCGACGAGCCCAGAGCGCGCGATGCCCGACAGCGCGAACCGGGGGATGAGGTCGCGGATCGTCTCGCTGGTGACCATCAGGATCCGCCCCCAGCCCGCCGCGCGCAGGTGCGGCAGCGCCGCCTGGACGAGCCCGATGTGGGCGATCATGCCGAGCTCGACGGCGGCGCGGTAGTCGTCCGGCCCGAACGCGCCGGTGGGCCCGCCGGGCGGGCCGGCGCCGTTGGTGACCACGATGTGCGCCGCGCCGTGCTCGGCGGCGGTGTCGTCGACCCAGGCGCGGGCCGCCCCGGTGTCGCGGATGTCCAGCGCGCGGGTGCCGACGTCCGCGCCCAGCTCCGCGCGGACGGCGTCGCGGGCCTTGGCCAGCCGCGCGGGGTCGCGTCCCGCGATCGACACCGCGGCGCCCTCGCGGACGAGGTCGCGGGCGATCGCGAGCCCGATGCCCGCGGAGCCGCCCGCGACCAGCGCCACCTTCCCGTCCAGTCCGAGATCCACGTCAGGCCCTCCTGCCGTAGCCGTACCGGCGCAGCAGCGGGAGCGCCAGCAGCGTGGCGGCGGACCGCTGGCGGCGGGGCAGCGCCCCGTGCCACCCGCGGTCCTCCGCGATGACGGTCCGGCCGCGCCCGAACCGGTTGGGGTTGCCGGTGACCGTGTGGTTCCCGCCGAGTTCGACCGTTCCATCGGCCGCCACGGGATTCGGCCCCGCGTGCCCGGCCAGCGCGAGGATGCGGCCGACGACGGCACGCGGGTCGCGAACGAGGGCCTCGTACCGGACGCGCAGCGCGTCGGCCGGGTGCGCGCGGCCGACGGCCTCGGCCGCCAGGTTGAAGCCGGTCCAGTGCAGCGTGCTGTTCAGCGCCGAGCGGTACCCGGTGTAGTCCTTGGGGCGCAGCCAGGACCAGGCGACCGCGCGCGGGTCGCGGACCAGGTGGACGTAGCGGCCCTCGATCCCGGGCAGCGCCGACAGCAGCGCGGCGTCCGAGGCGAACTTGGAGCTGTCGACGATGACCTCCGCGCCGGAGACGCGGGCGATGGCGCGGTAGGCGGCGGCGAGCGTCCCGGGCCAGCCGTTGCGCGGCGGGTCCCGCAGCACCTTCCAGGTGTGCCTGGTCCGGTACGCCTCCTGCCACGCGACGACGTCGGCGGCGTGCTCGCCGAGCGTCCGGCCGGGCGGGCGGACCTCCTCCAGCACCTCGGACCAGAACGGGCACTCCCGGTGGTTCGCGCCGCATCCGCACCGGCCGTTGCTGCCCGTGCCGAGGACCCCGTTCCGCCACAGGAAACGTAACTCGCCGACGTGGACGACGCCCGGGGTCTCGGCGAGGGTGTTGCCGAGCATCGTGCTCCCGCTGCGGCACCATCCGGTGATGTAAAGCACCTTCAACGGCAACCACACCCTTGGGGTACCGGCGCGAGTCGGTCAGCCAACATAAAAACATGATCTTGCGCAAATCGGAACCATCAAGATGAGAACAGGATTGATCGGTTCCTTTGTGACGTCGTGCCATGGGCGCCGCGCGGCGGAACCGCGTCAGGCGGCCCAGTCCGGGATTTCGGTGATCTCGGCGGCGGCGCACGTCCACGCGAATCCGGCGCCGATCCCGACCAGCAGCACCCGGTCCCCCGGCGCCACCTCTCCGGTCTCGACCAGGTGGGTCAGGCCGGTGAGCTGGTCGGCCGCGCCGACATGGCCGGTGCGGCGGCCCCAGTCCCAGGTGGTGCGCTCGACGTCCAGGCCGAGGGGCTCGGCGTACCGGGTCCGCAGGACGTGCAGGCCGACGTTCGGGAAGACGAACCGCGCGACGTCGCCGAGCTTGAGCCCGGCTTCGTCGAGCGCCCGCCCGACGGCCTCGCTCAGGCCGGATGCGGTCCGCCCCGCCACGCCTCCGGCGAGCCGTTTCGCGACGGGGGCGAACGCGTCGCGGCGGGAGCGCACGTCCACGGTGCGGCCGGGCGCCGGGGCGAACGGCTCGTCACCGCGGTACATGCCCTCCAGCGCGGTGTCCGCGACCGTCGCGACGGACAGCAGCCGGGCGAACCCGGTCCGGCCGATCAGCGCCGCGGCCGCGCCGTCCCCGTAGACGATGCCGCGCACGTCGCCGCGCCAGCGGTCGAAGCCCGGGTCCGCGAACCGGTCGGCGGTCGTGACCAGCGCGGACGCGCGGGACGCGTCGGCGGCGAGGTAGGAGGCGGCCAGCTCCAGCGCGCCCATGGCCCCGGCGCACATCTGCTGGACGTCCAGCGCGGGCGCGTGCCGGCCGGCGTCGCCGAGGACCTCGCGGTGGACGTAGGACGCCGCCGGCCAGTAGTCGACGCCCTGGAACCAGGCCGAGGCGTGCAGGAGCAGCGCCACGTCGGACGGCCGCGCACGCGCCCGGCCGAGCGCCGAGCGCGCCGCGGCGGCGGCCATCTCGGGCGGCGCCTCGGCCGCGGCGACGGTGACGGAGACGTACGCGTCGGCCCGCCGGTCGGCCGGGTCGTAGCGGCCGCCGGCGACCGCGCCGTCCACGTCCACCGCGTCCGGGAGCCGGTGGGCGAGCCCGGCGAGGAACAGGCCGTCGCAGCGCATGCGGACCTCCGGGAGGTCGGTGGTGCCGTCGGACAGATCACACATTATGTTGATCTTCATCGCGGGGCGAGGACCGTTCCCGCATCGGCGGTGAATTGGTCGGTTCGGCGCGACTTCCCGCACGGTCGGGCTATTTTCATACAGGGTGAATATCCCTTTTCGGGGTACCCGAATTCGGCCCGCTCGACGATGCGCTACTGGGCGATGGCGTCTTCGAGCCGCGCGTTCAGAGGTGCGATCCGGTGCTTTCCTCACCGGCGGCGCGGCGGCGGAAGGCGACCAGCGCCATCGCGAGCATCGCGACGGTGAAGGCCAGGCCCGCGGTGAACGCGCCGCGCATGCCTTCCACCCGCGAGGCCCCGTGCGCGGCTCCGCGCGCGGCGGCGTGGTCGACGGTGACCAGCACGGCGACGCCCAGCGACGCGCCGATCTGCTGCATGCTCTGGAGCAGCGCCGAGGCCGCGCCGGACTCCCCCGGCGGGACCGACGCCATCGCCACGAACGTCGCCGCCACCGCGACGAGGCCGGTGCCCGCGCCGAACAGCAGCACCGGCCCGAGGATCATCGCCAGGTAGGAGCTGTCCGGGGAGACGCGCGTGAGCCACGCCATCCCCACGACGCACAGCGCGGCGCCCGCCGCCATGACGGGCTGCGGGCCGTACCGGCGCAGCAGCCGGGGCACCGCCCGGCTGGCGGTGATGAGCGCGAGCGTCGTCGGCAGGAAGCCGAACCCCGTCGCCAGCGGCCCGTACCCGAGGACGACCTGCACGTAGAGGGTGAGGAAGAACAGCATGCCGCTCATCGCGGAGGTGAGGAGCAGCCGCATCAGGAACGCCCCCACGCGGTCGCGGTCGCCGAACAGCCGCAGCGGCATGATGGGCTGCCGGGCGCGCGACTCGACGGCCGGGAACAGCGCGAGCAGCGCCGCGGCGCCGCAGAACGCGCCGACCGTCCGGCTCTCGTGCCAGCCGCGCTCGGCCGCGCGGATGAAGCCGTACACCAGCAGGGTCGAGCCGAGCGTGCAGGCGAGCGCCCCGGCGATGTCGAAGCGCCCCTCCCGGCCCGGGGACTCGCGCAGGACCCGCGGCGCCAGCGCGACGATCGCGACCCCGACCGGCACGTTGACGAACAGGACGGCGCGCCAGGACGCCCAGGCGGTGAGCAGCCCGCCGAGCACCAGCCCGGCCACCATGCCCGCGTTCCCGGCGACCGAGAACACGACGAGCGCGCGGCTCCTGCGCGGCCCGTCCGGGAAGGTCGTGGCGATCAGCGCGAGCGATCCGGGTCCGGCGAGCGCGGCGCCGGCGCCCTGCGCGGCCCTGGCCGCCAGCAGCCAGCCCGGCGTGGCCGCGAGGCCCCCGGCCAGCGAGGCGGCGGTGAACACGGCGACGCCCGCGGCGAACACGCGGCGGTGGCCGAGCAGGTCGCCGGCCCGTCCGCCGAGGAGGAGCAGGCCGCCGAAGGCGAGGGTGTAGGCGTTGACGACCCAGGACAGCCCGGCGTCGGTGAAGCCGAGGCCGCGCTGGACGCTGGGCAGCGCGATGTTCACGATGGACGCGTCCACGACGAGCACGAGCTGGCAGCCGGCGAGGAGGGCGAGCGCCGGCCCGGTGCCCGCGCCACCCCCGCCCTCACCTGCGGGCGCGGCGCGGCGGTCGGGCGGGCTCGCAGACGGCATGGGGGCCTCACGCTGCCGGACGCGACCGGCGGCGCCGCCGCGGCGGTCTGGACAGAACGGATAAGATCATGGATCTTCACCGCAGGGCAGGCTTATCACGATACGAGTGTCGTCGGCCATCTCCGGTCACCCCGCGCGACCGCGCGCGGGACCGGCGCGGGTCCTGGCCGGCGGCGCCGGGCATCGACCGCGTTGCTTCCTGAACGGGACTGGAGAGCGGACATGACCGACATCTCTGCGAGCTACCGCGAGAGCGGCTGGTGGCGGGACGCGACCTTCCTCGACGATCTGCGGCGGCACGCGCGCGACACGCCGCGGAAGGCGGCGGTGGTGACGCGGCGCATGCGCGACGGGCGGACGCACCGGCTCGACTACGCGGAGCTGGCCGCGGCCTCCGACCGGTGCGCCGGCACCCTCGTCGAGCTCGGGCTGCGGCCCGGGGACGTCCTCGCGGCCCAGCTCACCGACAGGTGGGAGCTCGCGGCCCTCACGCTCGGCTGCATCCGCGCCGGGGTCGTGTACTGCCCGCTCATGAAGACGTACCGGCGCCGGGAGCTGGACGTCATGCTGCGCGTCACCGAGGCCCGCGTCCTCATCACCATGGCCGAGGACAACGGCGACCGGCTGGGCGAGCTGGGCGCGGAGTTCGCCGCCGAACTGCCGTCCTTGGAGCGGGTGTTCGTCGCGGACGGCGAGGGGCCCGAAGGCACGCACGCGTTCGAGTCGTTCTTCTTCGGGACGCCCTGGGAGGAGCGGCACGGCCACGTCCTCGACGAGCGCGAACTCGGTCCCGACGACCCCTACCTCGTGCTGTTCACGTCGGGCACGACGAGCGAGCCGAAGGGGGTGCTGCACAGCCAGAACACGCTGTACGCGGCCGTCCGCGGCGAGGCGGACGCCTTCGGCCTCGACGACGGGCTCGTCATGTACACCACCGCGCTCTACACCCACTACACCGGCGTGGTGCAGGGCATGCTGATGCCGCTGGCGCTCGGCGGCACCATGGTGTTCCAGGACTCCAAGGACCCCGGCGACGCCCTCGACCTCATGGCGTCCCACGGGGTCACGTTCTTCTACTGCGCGCCGTTCTACCTGCTCAGCCTGTTCGAGGCCCAGCGGTCGGCCCCGCGGGCCCTGCCGCGGCTGACCTGGCTGGTCAGCGGGTCCGCCCCGATACCGCCGTACTTCATCGGCGAGACCAGGGACGTCTTCGGGCTCCGGCTGTTCTCGCTCTGGGGCATGACGGAGAACGGGCCGGCGACGATCACCCGGCCGGACGATCCGGAGGACTGGGCCGCGCACAGCGACGGCAGCCCCATCGCCGACACCGAGCTGCGGATCGATCCGGTGGCGGACCGGGCCGACGGCGAGGGCGTGCTGTGGATCCGGGGGCCGACGCAGTGCCTCGGCTACTACCGCCGGGACGACCTGTACGCGGCCGACCTCGACGAGGACGGGTGGTTCAACACCGGCGACCTGGCCCGTCCCGACGGGCGCGGGGGCATCCGCATCACCGGCCGGGCCAAGGACATGATCCTGCGCAACGCGAACATCGCTCCGGTCACCGACCTGGAGGCGATCATCGGCCGGCATCCCGCCGTGGCCGACGTCGCGGTCATCGGCCTGCGCGACGAGCGCGAGGACGAGACGATCTGCGCGGTCGTGACGCCCACCGGTCCGGGCACGCCGGTGAGCCTGGACGACCTCCACCGGGCCCTGGACGCCGCCGGGATGACCCGGGCGTACTGGCCGCAGCGCCTCGAACTGGTCACGGACCTGCCCAAGACCGCCACAGGGAAGATCCGGAAGTCCGAGCTGCGGGAGCGCTACGCGTCCGAACCCGCGCCTCCGCCGCGGCGGTGAGTCACGACACGACGCGCACCCGCGTGAGCCACCTGTTCAGTTCGAGGAGGTAGGAGAGGCCGATCGCGGACGTCCGGGCCGTGATGGGGCCGGGCAGCGCGTCCAGGCCGGACGTGACCGCCGTCCGGACCTTCTCGCGGTCCATGAGGTCGAAGAGCGGGGCGTTCGGCTCCCCGAGCAGGTCCAGGACCAGGTCCCTCATCGTCGCAAGATATCCGGGGTCCCGGCTGGCCGGGTAGGCGCTCTTCGGCCTGTTGACGATCTCGTCCGGCAGCAGGTCCGCGGACGCCCGGCGCAGCAGCGCCTTCTCCGTGCCGCCGCTCGCCTTCACCCCCGCCGGGACGTTGAACAGGTACTCGGCGAGCCTGTGGTCGGCGAACGGGACCCGCACCTCCAGCCCGACGGCCATGCTCATCCGGTCCTTCCGGTCGAGGAGCGCGCCGAGCCAGCGCGTGAGGCCGAGGTAGAAGACCTCCCGCTCCCTGCGCCTGCCGGCGTCCTCGCCATCCAGGTGCGGGACCTCGGCCAGCGCCTGCCGGTAGCGGTCGGCCTCGTACTCCTCCGGCCGGATCTCGCGCCGTACCTCCTCGCGGAGGAGCGACTCGGGCTGGCGCCTCCCGTACATCCACGGGAACAACGTGTGCCCGATGTACCGTGGGTCGACCTGCCAGGTGTAGCCGCCGAACATCTCGTCGGCGGACTCCCCCGACAGCGCCACCGTGCACTGCTCACGGACCGTCCGGAACAGGTGGTAGATCGAGGTGTCCAGGTCACCCCAGCCGGGGAGGTCCCGCGCCTCCAGGCCGCGCTCGACGCCCTCGACGAGGCTGTCCGCGCTGACCTCCACCACGGAGTGCTTGAGGCCGAGCCGTTCGGCGACCAGCTTCGCGTACGGCTCGTCGGGGCTCGGCCGCCACAGGTCGCTTCCCGGCCGGGCGGGCGCCGGGACGCTCACCGAGTAGCTCGTCAGCTCCTCGAACTCCCGGGCGGCCAGGGCCGTGATGACGCTGGAGTCGATGCCTCCGGAGAGCAGCGTGCCGACCGGCACGTCGGCGACGACCTGGCGCTGGACGATGTCCGTGAGGAGGGCGCGGACCTCCTCCGCGGTGGTGGCGAAGTCCTGGGTGTGGGGCCTGGCCTCCACCTGCCAGTAGCGCTCCTCCCGGAGCCCGGAGGCGTCGGCGACGAGGCGGCATCCCGGCCGCAGCTCGCGCATCCCCCGGTAGACGGCGTGGCCGGGCGTCCTGGCCCGCGGGACGGCCGTCAGCTCGGCGATCCCTTCGAGGTCCACCTCGGCCGCCATCCCCGGATGAGCCAGCAGCGCCTTCGGCTCCGAGCCGAACACGATCCCGCCGTCCAGTGGGGCGTAGTAGAGCGGTTTGATCCCGAGCCGGTCCCGCGCCAGGAGGAGCCGCTGCTCGTGCTCGTCCCAGATCGCGAACGCGTACATGCCGTTGAGGCGTGTGACGAGATCGGGGCCCCATTCCAGATAGGCCGTCAGCAGGACCTCCGTGTCCGACCGGGTGGTGAACGTCCGGCCGGCCGCGCGCAGCCGCTCCCGGAGCTCCTGGAAGTTGTAGATCTCGCCGCTGAACGTGATGGCGACCGGCGCGCCCCGGCGTCCGGTCCGCAGCATCGGCTGCCCGCCGCCCTCGATGTCGATGACGGCGAGCCGCCGATGCCCGAACGCGGCGTGGCGGGAGAGCCAGATGCCCTCGGCGTCCGGTCCCCGCGGGGTCTGCGTGCGCGTCATGGCCGAGACGATGGGGCGCTGCCCCCGCAGGTCCCGGGCCCAGTCGGCCCATCCGGTGATACCGCACATGAGCGTCCTCTTTCTCGTGTCGCGGTGACGCGCGGGTCACCCGGACGGGTCACCCGGAAAGGAGATGGCTCCGCGCGAACGCGAAGACGTCGGGCAGGCCGGCGTTGACGAAGTCCCAGTCGTGCCCGCCGGGGCGTTCCCGGTACTCGTGCGGGACCGCGGCGGCGCGGAGCGCGTCGCGCATCCGCCGGTTCATGGAGACCATCCGCGGGTAGTCGTCCAGGCCGACGTCGAGGTAGATCGAGAGCGGGTGCTCAGGCCTCCGGTTCCGGAGCAGGCGGTACGGGTCGTACCTGCGCCGCACCGCGCTGCCGACCGGTCCCCACACGCGCTCGTGGTCCCGCGTCGTCGGTATCGCGAGGTTCCTGTCGCCGCGCAGGCCGTGATACGGGTCGCCCTCCCGCAGCGGGGCCTCGAACGCGCCGCCGTTGCTGCACACGACCGAGAACCGGTCGCCGTGCAGCAGCGCCTGGTAGAGGGCGGCCGCCCCGCCCATCGAGAACCCGCCGATGCCGCGCCCGTCCCGGCGCGCGACGGTGTTGAAGCGGTCGTCGACATGGCGGACGACCTCGCCGACGAGGTAGTCCTCGTAGCGGCGGCCCCTGGCGTCGTTGATGAACCAGGCGCGCCCGGACTCCGGGAGCACCAGGATGAGGTCACCGGAGTCGACCTCGGCGGCGAGGTCCTCGCACTGGAGCCAGGTGTGCCGGTTGCCGCCGAACCCGTGCAGCAGGTACAGCACCGGGAACGGCCGGCCTACTGGGGAGTAGGTCGGCGGCAGGGCCACGGTCACCGACTTCTTCCGGCCGATCGCCGCGCTCTCCCACGTCTCGGTCAGGACCTTCATCGCCGCGTCCGCTCAGGAGCCGGCAAGGCCGCGCCGATCGATCTTGCCGTTCCCGGTCACCGGGAGCTCGGCGACGACGTGCACGCGCGCCGGGACCATGTAGCGCGGGAGCTCGTCCAGGCAGTGCCGGCGCACCAGCGACACGTCGAGCGGCCGGGCCTCGGGCACCACGTACGCCTCGACGGCCCGCTCGTCGGGCCCGTCGCCGACCGCGACGCAGGCGGCCTCCCGGACGTTGTCCGCGGCCGTCAGGACCGCCTCGATCTCCCCCAGCTCGACACGGTGGCCGCGGACCTTCACCATGTCGTCCTCCCGCCCGCGGAACACGTAGTTCAGATCGCCGTCGACCTGGACAAGGTCACCCGTCCGGTACGCCTTCAGCGGCTCCGCGCCGTCCCGCGGGACCAGCACCGTCTTGGACGCCGTGAGGTCGCCGTCGCCCCAGTACCCGAGCATCACCGAGTCCCCCGCGACGCACAGCTCCCCGGACCGTCCCGGTTCCTCCTCGACCACGCGGCCGTCCTCGTCGAGGAGGAACGTCAGCGCGTACGGGCAGGGACGTCCGATCGGCACGGGTCGGTTGCGCTCCGGCGCGACGTCCGACGCGCGGACGCGGTGGTACACGCACACGTTGGTCTCGGTCGGCCCGTAGAGGTTGTAAAGGCCCGCGTCGGGGACGAGCGCGCGGAGCCGCCGCAGCTGGGCGATCGGGAACGTCTCCCCCGCGAACAGCACCGACCGCAGCGGCGACTCCGCTAGCAGCGGCGCGTTCTTCGCGGCCAGCATCCGGGTCAGCGCGCCCGGGACCGAGTACCACACGGTGACGCGCCGGTCGGCGACGAACCGGTTGAGGGCGCCGCCGAGCCCGACCTGGCTCTCCGGGATCAGCACCACGCAGCCGCCGGCGCGGCACGTCGCGAACAGGTCCAGGACGGACAGGTCGAAGTGGAACGGCGCGTGGCTGGCGACCCGGTCGCCGGGCCCCAGGCCGAACTCGTCGACCGTCCAGTCCACGAACGCGCGGGCGTTCCGGTGCGAGAGCACGACGCCCTTCGGGACGCCGCTGGAACCCGACGTGTGCAGGATGTAGGCCGGGCTGTCGGGATCGACCGACGGTTCGCGCACGCCGTCCGCCGGGGCGGTCGCCACCGCCCGCTCCCAGTCGATGACCGGCCCGGCCGCCGACGAGCCGACGGTCTCGTCCGCGTTCGAACCCACGGAGATGATCCGGCAGGAGGAGTTGTCCCTCAGCCACCCGACGCGGTCGTCCTGGACGATCACGCAGGCGGCCTCGCAGCCCGCGAGGATGCGGCCCGCCCGGTTGAACGGCGCGCTCGGATCGATCGGAACGTAGACCGCGCCCGCCTTCAGGACGGCGTGGACGGCGATCACCGACTCGATCGACTTGGGCAGCCACAGGCCCACCCGGTCGCCCGGGACGACCCCGGCGCCGATGAGCGCGCGGGCCACCGCGGCGCTGCGCCGGTCGAGCTCGCCGTACGTCAGCGCCCCGCCCTCGGACTCGACCGCCGGCGCCTCCGGCCGCTCCCGGGCCCAGCGCCGCAGGTCGTCGCCGAGGCCGCTCACCGCCCGTCCCCGTTCCCCTCGGTGTTCGTCTCAGTGTCCGGCCAGGTGATGCCGAGCCTCCCGGCGATGATCACCCGCTGCATGTCCGAGGTTCCCGAGGAGATCGTCATGCCGAGCGCGTCCCGCAGGTTCCGCTCGACCCGCCCGCCGGTGGTGTAGCCGACGGCCCCGTAGACCTGCATCGCGCTGGTAAGGACGTCCACCGCCGCCTCGCTCGCGTACAGCTTGCCGATCTCGGGGAAGATGCCCGCCTCCGGCCGGTCCAGCTCCGCCGCGGCGCGGTGCAGCAGCAGCCGGGCGGCCTCCCAGCGGATCCGCATGTCGACGATCCTGTTGGCGACCGACTGGAAGTGCCCGATGTGCTTCCCGAACTGGCGCCGCCGGCGGACGAAGCGCAGGCACTCGTCGATCTCGCGGCGCATCACGCCGAGCCACGGCGCCATCAGCAGCGCCCGCTCCCACGCCATCGTCCGCGCGAAGACCGCGCCCCCCTGCCTTTCGGCGCCGAGCCTCCGGGACGCGGGGATCCGGCAGGCGTCCAGCTCGACCTCGCCCCAGCGGGCGGTGCGCAGGCCCATCTTCTCCGCCTGCTCCTTCACCGACACGCCGGCGTCGCCGCGCTCCACGAGGAACGCCGTCACGCCGGTGAATCCCAGGCTCGGGTCCACGGTCGCGTACACGACGAACAGGTCCGCGACCGGCGCGTTCGTGACGTACAGCTTGCGTCCGGTCAGCCGGTAGGAGTCGCCGTCGGGCTCGGCCACGGTCGCCAGCGACAGCGCGTCGGACCCGCTCCCCCGCTCGGTCATCGCGTTGGCCCCGATGAGCCGCCCGGCGGCGAGCCCGGGCAGGTACCTCCGGCGCTGCTCCTCGTCGCCGAACTCCCAGACCGGCACCTCGGCGGCCAGGACGTGCGCGCCCATCGCCATCATCAGGCCGTTGTCGAGGCAGCCGTAGCCGAGGCCCTCCATCGCGCGCGCATAGGCGACGGGATCGCGTCCGGCGCCGCCGTATTCGGGCGGCAGGAGCAGGCCGAGGACGCCATGCTCGGCGCAGGACGTCCAATCGCCGCGGCTGAACACTCCGTCCCGGTCGCGTTCGGCCACGTCTTTGCTCAGGAACTCCTCGCCGAGCCCGCGTAACTCGCGGGACAGTTCGTCCTCGGCACCGTCCCATTCCCACCGCATGGCTCCCCATTCACCGGAACGGCACCTCGCGGGATACCGGGAACCACTCGGTGCCCCCGCCGCGGAAACCCGGCAACGATCATCGGTCGCCGTCCATTGTCCACTACTCCGCCGATCTTGAATAGGGCGAACTTCGGGCAGGTCGGACCCGTCGAGTCGTCCAACCGATGCCTTGCACACCGCAGGCGCTTGTCGTACGGTACGGACCGTCAGGCGGCCGAGGCGGGGACGCCGCGGCCGCGGGCGGCCCGGCCGCCCGGACGGAGCCAGGGCCCCGTGGAGCCGGGGCCGACGACCACGTTGCCGGCACGCGATACGCCGCCTCCGCCGGCGGCCGCGTTTCCTTCGCAGATATCGGTTCTCCCGCCAATCCCTCCCGCCGGCGAATTCCCGGGGCCGCGCGCGCAGACGAGGTGCATGCCATGGATCGTGCCAGCAATCCTGATCTCGCCGCGGAGGTCAAGGACACCCTCATCAAGGTCCTCGAATTAGGCGTCGACCGCGAGCACCTCGACGACCGGACCTCGCTGTACTCCCCCGTCGTGGGGCTGGACTCGCTGAGCCTGCTGCATTTCCTCGTGGCGATCGAGAAGCGGTACGGAATCGAGATCGACGACGAGGACGTGATGGCGGCCAAACTCAGCGACGTGGGCAGCCTTGTTGATCTGATCAGGCGTGTTACCGAAGCGGACGGGGCGGGGCACTAGGATGCACGAGGTGTTCCGCTTGGGCGCGGACCAGGTCCCCACGCACTGGTACAACATCCTCGCGGACCTGCCGGTCGAGGTCCCCGCCCCGCGCCCCGCCCCGCGTCCCGCGCCGCCGGGGAACGGGCGGGAGGGGCCGCTGCGCCCGCAGCTTCCGCTCTCCATGTACAGGCCGAGCGTCGGCACCACCCGCTTCATCGCGATCCCCGAGCCCGTGCGGGCCGAGTACCAGCGCTGGCGGCCGACGCCGCTCTACCGCGCGTCCAGGCTGGAGAAGGCGCTCGACACCCCCGCGCACCTCTACTTCAAGTACGAGGGCACCAGCCCGTCGGGCAGCCACAAGATCAACACCGCGCTGGCCCAGGCGTACTACTACGGCCGGTCCGGCGTCCGGGAGATGGTGACGGGCACCGGCGCCGGCCAGTGGGGCACCGCGCTGTCGATGGCGTGCCACCCGTACGGCATGGCGTGCACCGTCTTCATGGTGCGGTCGAGTCACCGGCAGAAGCCGTACCGGGGCACGCTGATGCGGCTGAACGGCGCCGAGGTCATCGAGAGCCCCAGCGACCGGACGGAGGTCGGCCGCGCCGCCCTGCGCGCCGACCCCGGCTCGCCCGGCAGCCTCGGGATCGCGAACGCCGAGGCGATCGAGTACGCGAACGCCCGCGAGGGCGCCCGGTTCTCGATCGGCAGCGGCGAGAACCACGTCCTGATGCACCAGACGGTCATCGGCGAGGAGGCGCTGCTCCAGATGGAGGCGGCCGGCGAGTTCCCCGACGTCGTGATCGCCGCGATGGGCGCGGGCAGCAACTTCGCCGGGCTGGCGTTCCCCTTCTACCGCGCGGCCTCGTCCGGGAGCACCGGCACGCGGTTCCTCGCGGTCGAGCCCGACGCGTGCCCCAAGATGACCAGGGGCAGCTACCTCATGGACCACACCGACTACTCCGGCGTGACGCCCATGGTGAAGATGTACACGCTGGGGCACACGTTCATGGCGTACCACATCCACGCGGGCGGGCTGCGCTACCACGGCGCCGCGCCGATCGTCAGCGCGATGTACCACCACGGCCTCGTGGAGGCGACGTCCTACGGGCAGACCAAGGTCTTCGAGAGCGGCGCCGCGTTCGCGAGGGCGGAGGGGATCGTCCCGGCCCCCGAGTCGGCCCACGCCGTGGCCGCCGCGATCGACGAGGCGCTGAGGGCCCGCGAGGAGCGGAGCAGCCGGGTCGTCCTGTTCGGGCTCAGCGGCCACGGGCTCCTGGACCTCGGCGCCTACGAGAGCCACCTCTCCGGCGAGACGGTCGACGTCGTCCCGACCGACGAGGAGATCCAGGCCTCCCTGGCTCCCCTGATCGAAGCCCCTTGAACGGACGCCCACGGCACCGGGCCACGCCGTCCGTGCCGGTCAGCACTTCTTCATCTTCTCCGGGGAGACCGGGGCGGCGGCCGTGACGGGCAGGCCGGGCTGGGCCCACAGGAGGTAGACGACTCCGCCGCTGGCACCGGAGTTCGGGGTGGCCAGGCCGTAGTAGCCCGCGTTCGTCCTGAGGCACCAGGCGAGGTCCTTGCCGCTCGAACCGTACCCGCGGAACTTGCTCGCCCACGCGGTCGCCGGGACGGACCGGCACGCGGCGAGCGTCGGACGCCCCGGCCCGGTGAACCGTGCGGCCCGCGCCCCGTTGACCAGGTCCAGCCCCCCGTTGATCGAGAAGGCGCGCGCCCGGACGTCGCCCGCGCGCGACGCGGGAGGGTCGGCCTTCCCGAGGGTGTGCCGGAACACCCGGCCCGTGTCGAGGTCGCGGGTTCCGGCGAGGTCGCCGGCCACCGTCCCGTGCCTGGCGACGCCGTCGCCGCCGGAGGCGTCGGTGACCGTGACCGTCGCGGGCGTGTCCTGCGGAATGACCACCCTGACCTGGCGCTCCCGGACGTAGAGGTCGACCTGCCGGAGCTGCGCGCCGTTCACGCTGACCTTGAGCTCGCGGGCGGTGCCGAGCTCGAACACCGTCGTCTTCCGCTGCCCCTGGATCGTCTGCTCGATCAGCAGCCAGGTCCGGCCGTCCTTCACCTTGTGGTCGATCATGTAGCGGGCGAGGGTGTCCGCGGTGAACAGGCCGAGGTCGACGGCGAGGCCGGGGATCGTCTTCGGCAGCACCTCGGGGAGGACGGTGAACACGACAGGGGCGTAGACCTCGTACGCGTCGGCGATCCGGACGGCCGTGCAGTGCGAGGAGCCGTCGCAGCCCGCGGCGAGACCGGTCGTCAGGACCGCGGACGCGGCCAGGATCGGCAATCGTCGGAACACAGGCGGATCCTTTGCTCGGCATGCCCCGGGCCACTCGTCGAGGTGCTCGGTCCCGGACGCCCGGCACCGCCGGACGCCGCGGGCCGCGGCCACGGCGGTGGCGAACGTCCACCATCCGTCCGGTCCCCTGTCGGCCCCCGTCTTCGTGACGCCAACGTAAGCCGCCGCACCGGACCGGTACGTCGGGTGTTTCCCTACCTTTCGCCCCGGGGGCCGCCCATCAGGGCGCCGAGCTCGGCGCGGGTGCGGATGCCGAGCTTGCGGTAGGCGCGGGCGAGATTGGCCTCCACCGTCTTGACGCTGATGTACAGGTCGGCGGCGATCTCGCGGTTCGTCGCGCCGCCCGCCGCGCGCCGCGCCACCTGCTCCTCGCGCGGGGTCAGCCCCGGCCCGGCGGGACGGCGCAGGCCGAGGCGCGCCAGCTCGGCACGGGTCAGCCCGGCCCACCCCGCCGCGCCGACCTCCTCGAAGAGGGCGAGCGCGCGTTCGAGGCCGTCCCGGGCCGCGCGGCGCCGGTTCGCGCGGCGCTGGACCCGGCCCATCGCCAGCAGCGTCCGGCCCTGCCCCACCGGGAACGGGAGGTGCTCGTAGGCCGCCAGCGCCTCCTCGAACGCGGCGAGGGCGCCGTCCACGTCGCCGCGCGCCGCCTGGCTCGGCATCAGCCCGCGTCCCCCCGGACGCGGGCCCGCGTCCACCCCCGCTCGCCG
>NZ_CAACUY010000162.1 GCF_900659615.1 Actinomadura fibrosa
CAGGCCCGCCCAGGCCGCGCCCGTGGCGCCGGGCGTCCCGGCGAGCAACCCGGCGCTGCGGAAGCCCGAGCCCGAGCCGTCCGCGTCCGACGGGCCGGCGCCGCAGATCCCGCCGCAGCCGTCACCGGCCGCCAAGTCCCCGCGCCCGCCGCTGGACGACTCCGACGGCCCGGGCCCGTCCGGCTCGTCGGGTTCGTCTGGTCCGTCGGGCCCGGCCGTCCCGCCGCAGGTCCCGCGCGGCCCCGTCGAGCCCGGCCAGAACTGACCGGCTCACCCGGCCCCGGCACGCACACCGCCGGCATGGTGCACGAAAGCGCACCATGCCGGCGTTTCTATAGGATTCCGGCGTGAGCAAGAAGACCCCCGCGGCCGCCGGCCGCCGCGGCGAGCGCCGCGGGACCGCCCGCCCGATCCGGCTCCTCGGCGACCCGGTCCTGCGCACCGGGTGCGATCCGGTGCGGACGTTCGACGCGGCGCTCGAACGCCTCATCGACGACATGTTCATCACCATGTACGAGGAGGACGGCGCCGGCGTCGCCGCCAACCAGGTCGGCGTCGGCCTGCGGGCGTTCGTCTACGACTGCAAGGACGACCGCGGCCGCCGGAACGTCGGCCACGTCGTCAACCCCGTGCTGGTGGCGGCCGACGGCGAGCTGCTGGTCGAGCCGGAGGGCTGCCTGTCCGTCCCGGGCATGAACTTCCCGACCCCCCGCTACGCCCACGCCGTCGTCGAGGGCGTGGACGTGAAGGGCAAGCCCGTCCGCGTCGAGGGGACCGGGTACTTCGCCCGCTGCCTCCAGCACGAGTGCGGCCACCTGAACGGCGACGTCTACATCGACGTCCTGTCCGGCGACGCGCGCCGCGAGGCCATGCGCGCCATCCGCGCCCTGAACCGCTGACCCGCGAACCGCTGATCCGGCATCTCCACCGACCGGCCGGAATCACCGCGCGCGCTCCGGGGATCCTCCGGAGACGTTCAGGGGGCTTTCAGGTTGGTATGACAGCCTCTGCGGTGATTGTGGAGGGGGACCGTGTCAGTGGTTGATCGGACGGCGAACCCCGGCGGCCGGACCGCCGAGGCGACGCTGCTCGTCGTCGAGGACGAGCCGAACATCCTGGAGCTGCTCGCCGGGAGCCTGCGCTTCACCGGCTTCGAGGTGCTCACCGCGACCAACGGCGCCGACGCCGTGCAGGCCGCCCGGCGGCACCGCCCGGACCTGATCGTCCTGGACGTCATGCTGCCCGACATCGACGGGTTCGACGTCGCGCGGCGGCTGCGGTCCGGCGGCGACCACACGCCCGTGCTGTTCCTGACGGCGCGGGACGCGGTCCAGGACCGCATCAAGGGCCTGACGATCGGCGGGGACGACTACGTCACCAAGCCGTTCAGCCTGGAGGAGGTCATCGCCCGGATCCGGGCGGTCCTGCGGCGGTTCAAGGGGGGCGCGGCCGAGCCGCCGGCGCGGATGGTCTTCGCGGACGTCGAGCTCGACGAGGACAGCCACGAGGTGTGGCGCGGCGGCCGGGCCGTCCAGCTCTCGCCGACCGAGTTCAAGCTGCTGCGCTACTTCATGGCCAACGCGGGGCGCGTCCTGTCGAAGGCCCAGATCCTCGACCACGTGTGGAACTACGACTTCCGGGGCGACGCGGGGATCGTCGAGTCGTACGTGTCCGCGCTGCGCCGCAAGGTCGACAACACCGAGCCGCGGCTCATCCACACGCTGCGCGGCGTCGGCTACGTGCTGCGCGAGCCCCCGACCGCGGGCTGATGGGCGCGCCGGTTCCGGCGTCCTGGCGTCCCGCGACCCTGTGGGAGCGGACCCCGCTGCGGGTCAAGCTGATCGCCGGCATGCTCGTCCTCGTCACCCTCGGCATGACGGTGATGAGCGCCGCGGGCGCGTCCGTGCTGCGCGCCTACCTCGTCGGCCGCGCCGACGACCAGCTCCGCGCCTCCGCGGACCGCGCGGTGGTGCAGGTCGTCCAGCAGCTCGGGCGGGACAACATCAACGTCCGCATCCCGGCCGAGATGTGGCTCCAGGTCCGCGATCCCTCCGGCCGCCCGCTGGAGCAGGAGACCGCGCAGCAGGTGCCGGGCAGCCCGAAGCTGCCGTCGAATCTGGAACGCCGGTTCGACGAGCCGTTCACCGCGTCCGGCAGCGGAGGCGGCGGCACCTCGTGGCGCGTCGTCGCCGAGCCGGTCCCGGGCGGCGGCTCGCTCGTCCTTGCGCTCAGCATGGCCGAGGTCGACCGCACCGTCGGACGGCTCGTCGCCATCGACGTGATCGTCGGGCTGCTCGTGCTCGCCGTCCTCGTCGTCCTCGGCGTGTGGGTGGTGCGCGCCAGCCTGCGCCCGCTGTCGGCGATCGAGACGACCGCGGGGGCGATCGCGGCCGGGGACCTGTCCCGCCGCGTCCCCGAGGCGGACCCGGCGACCGAGGTGGGGCGGCTCGGCCGGTCCCTGAACGCGATGCTCGCCCAGATCGAGGCGGCGTTCGGCGCCCGCGCCGAGTCCGAGGCCGCGGCCCGCCGCTCCGAGGAGACGGCCCGGCGCTCGGAGGAGCGGATGCGCCGCTTCGTCGCCGACGCCAGCCACGAGCTCCGCACCCCGCTCACCGCGATCCGCGGCTTCGCCGAGTTCTACCGGCAGGGCGCGGCCCGCACCCCCGAGGAGCTCGGCCGGCTGATCGGCCGCATCGAGGAGACCGCGGCGCGGATGGGCCTGCTCGTCGAGGACCTCCTGCTGCTCGCCCGGCTCGACCGGCAGCGCCCGATCGAGCGGCGCCCCGTCGACCTGCTCGCCGTCGCGGCCGACTCCGTCCAGGAGGCGCGGGTCCTCGCCCCCGCCCGCGAGATCGAGCTCTCGGTCGAGGGCGGCCTCGCCTACCAGGTGCGGGGGGACGAGCCGCGCCTGCGGCAGGTCCTCGGCAACCTGCTGGCCAACGCCATCGCGCACACCCCGGACGGCACGCCGGTCGACGTCCGGCTGAAGCCGGGCACGCTGCGCGGCGTCCGGGCCGCGGCGGTCGAGGTCGCCGACCAGGGCCCCGGCCTGTCCCCCGACCAGGCGGACCGCGTCTTCGAGCGCTTCTACCGCGCCGACGCGTCCCGCTCCCGCGAGGACGGCGGCACCGGCCTCGGCCTCGCCATCGTCGCCGCGCTGGTCGCCGCGCACGACGGCACCGTCGAGGTCGACTCGGCCCCCGGCGAGGGCGCGACCTTCCGCGTCCTCCTCCCCCTGGATCCCGACTAGCGCCCCTGGGCGATCTCTGCGGGCGCGTTCAGGTTCCGTTCAGGAAGATCCGCTTGGGTGGTGGCCACAGGGCGCGGCCTGGCCCCGACGGGGGCCGGGAATGTGTGCCCTGGCCAACTTCCCCGGGCACCGTGGCCGAGGGGGCGACCGCCGCACGCCCCCTCGGCCGCGGTTTTTTCATGCCTCCAGCGCGTTCAGCACACTTTCAGGTTCGATCCAGGCGGGGTGCAGGCCCGGGACGCATTCTCTCTAGTGACAGACCGACAGGGGGAAGACATGAGCGCCGACCGGCCAGAGCGTCACCAGCCCTGGGAGCCGCAGCCTTACGAGCCGCAGCGACCGGACTTCGTTCCCCACGGTTCCCCGCAGCCCGCCTACGGGCAGCGGCACCCGTGGCAGGGAACGCCCACGGGTGAGCAGCCGCTCACCGGACACCCCGACGAGAACCCGCGCATCGCGCAGCAGCCCGCCGGGCCCGCGGGGCC
Source organism: Actinomadura fibrosa (assembly GCF_900659615.1). GTDB lineage: Bacteria > Actinomycetota > Actinomycetes > Streptosporangiales > Streptosporangiaceae > Spirillospora > Spirillospora fibrosa. Next base: position 3,736 of record NZ_CAACUY010000162.1, read on the forward strand.
CGCCGGGCCCGGCTCGTCTGGACAGCCGCCGTACGGCCCCGGCCCCTGGTCCGCCGCCGAACCCGCGGGCCAGGAGCCCTTCCGCCGGCACCCGCTCGGCACGGCCCGCCGCAGGCTCGCCGCCGTGGGCGCCGCGCTCGCGCTGGCCGTGGCCGCCGGCGGCGTCGGCGCGGCCACCGCGATCGCCGTGGCCGGCGACCGCACCGTCTACTCCAGCCCCACGGCCGTCTCGGGGGCCTCCGCCAAGGCGGGCACGATCGCCCAGGTCGCCGCGGCCGTCCAGCCGAGCGTCGTCTCGGTGCAGACGACGTCCCAGCAGGGCAGCGGGACGGGCTCGGGCGTCATCCTCCGATCGGACGGCGTGATCCTGACCAACGCGCACGTCGTCTCGGGCGCCCAGCAGGTCGCCGTCAAGTTCAGCGACGGCAAGACCGCCCAGGCCCGCGTGCTCGGCGCCGACACCGCCAACGACATCGCCGTGATCAAGGCCCAGGGCGTCTCCGGCCTGAAGCCCGCGACGCTCGGCAACAGCGACGCGCTCGCCGTCGGCGACCAGGTCCTCGCCATGGGCAGCCCCCTCGGCCTGGACGGCTCGGTGACCTCGGGCATCGTCAGCGCCCTCGGCCGCGAGATCCAGGAGGGCGACTCCGGCGGTGACGACCAGCAGCTCCCGCCGGGCCTGCGCGGGCGGCTCTCCCAGCAGCAGCAGACCGTCATCAAGAACGCGATCCAGACCGACGCCGCCATCAACCCGGGCAACTCCGGCGGAGCCCTCGTCAACGCGGCGGGCCAGGTGATCGGCGTCAACTCCGCGATCGCCACCTCGGGCAGCAGCTCGGGCAACATCGGCGTCGGCTTCGCGATCCCGATCAACGAGGCGAAGAAGGCCGCGGACAAGATCATCGCGAGCGCCTCGGTGTGAGACTCCGGCGGGAGCCGTCCGGCCATGCTCTGGGGGGAGCGGGCGGACGGGCGGCGACCGCCGGTGAAGAGGTCCCTCCCGGGCCGGGCCGGGCTGGGAAGGACCTCGCCGAACGGCCGCGTGTCCCCCCGGACACGCGGCCGTTCCACGCTCACGCGACCTGTTCTGCGCCTACGCGACCCGTCCCCGTCCGCGCTTACGCGACCCGTCCGCGCTTACGCAGCCGTTCCACACGCCTACGCGACCTGTTCCGCGGCAGGGGCGACCCGTCGCGGCTTGAGCTTGGTCAGCATCTTGCGCGTCGCGGCCATGTAGTAGTCGCGCGGGAAGGTCCGCACCCGCAGCGGCAGGCGCGGATACACCATCGCCAGCACCCCCACCAGCAGCCGGAACCGCCGCTCCCGCGCGGCGTCCCACTTCCAGCCGTACTGCTCCCGGATCGGCGCGGGCATCAGCCCCGCCGTCAGCAGCCGGATCGCCGCCAACCCCGGCGCCGCCACGAGCCCGCCCGGCATCTTCGGCCACAGCACCTGCTCCGCGATCGCCCGCGACGCGTCCGAGATCCTCAGGCTCTGGAGCATGTCCGCGTAGTAGACGCGGAACTCCCGGTACGTGCCCGGCAACCGCTCCTCCGGGCATCCGAGGATCGTCGCGTAGACCTTGGTCTGCTGGTAGAACTCCTCCAGCTCCCCCTCGTCGAACGTCCGCCGGAACAGCAGCTGGTAGAACTGCGCGGCCACCGCGAACAGCGTCGCCGCGACCCACACCTGGAGCTCCGGGTCGTTCGCCTCGTAGCCGGGCCCGGTCACCTTGTCGTGGCCCCGCGTGACGAGGGCGCTCACCGTCTCGGCCTCGTCCTTCGTCCCGAACTGGACCGTGTAGAGCCAGCCCATGGTGTTGCGGAGCCGCCGCAGCGGGTCCTCCGCCGTGTAGCTGTGGTCGTACACGCCTTGGGCGACCTTGGGATGCGCGGTCTGGAGCAGCGAGGCGGCCCCGCCCGCCGCGATCAGCGCGCCCTCCCGCGTGATGAGGCGGATGAGGTCGCCGTCCTGGAACAAGCCTTCGCTCATGGCGATCAGTGTAAGTAAGTACTTGCATTCGTCGCCACCCGGCCCGCGCCGAAAACGGGACGACATGATCGCCGCCGGACGGGGATAATCGACCCCATGTCCGACCAGATCCACGTCCGCGGCTCGATCTCCATCCCGGAGTCCGAGCTCGGCTGGCGCTTCTCCCGCTCCTCGGGTCCGGGCGGGCAGCACGTCAACACCAGCGCGACCGCCGCCGAGCTCTCCTTCGACGTCGCCGGGTCCCCGTCCCTCCCCGAGCCCTACCGCTCCCGCGCCCTCGAACGCCTCGCCGGACGCCTCGTCCGCGGCGTCCTCACGATCCGCGCGGAGGAGTACCGCTCCCAGCAGCGCAACCGCGACGCGGCCCGCTCCCGCCTCGCGACGATCCTCGCCGACGCCACCGCGCCGCCGCCGAAGAAGCGGATCCCCAAGAAGGTGCCCCGAGGCATCAACGAGCGCCGCCTGGAGAACAAGAAGCGCCGCTCCAGCATCAAGCGCCAGCGCTCCTCCCGCTGGGACTGACGTCCCAGGTCGGTCGGCGGCTCGCCGGCGCGCGTCCTGATGCGTTCGAGGACGTTCCAGTGCGTGCGGAGGCGCTCTGTTGGGCTCGCTTTCATGTCATTTGGCCGTTGCGTACGTACGTTGAGCGAACGTGCCGTCACTCTTCGCCGCGAGCGGTGCGGAGGGAGGCGAGGGAACCGAGCAGCCTGGGGAGTGATCACCTTGGGGAAGGACAGCACGTCTCGGTCGGAGCGGCCGCGGCCGCGCAGGCCAGGCCAGGGCGCCCCGTCCAGGAGGGGAATGCGGGAGCGGTAATGGTGTCTCCCAGTCTGGGGATCTCGCGGACCCTGTTCCTGCCCGACCTCATCTGGGCGCAGGACCGCCGCGGCCGGTTCCGGGCCTTCGACCGCGGCGAGGACCCCGCGGGATGGCTCGGCCGGGCGTCGGCGGACGTGCCGGTCGTGACCCAGTGGGACGACGGGCGGCATGCCGGGCGGGCGCCGGGCATCCTGGCCACGTCCACGGCGTCCGAGCCCTCGCTGGTGGCCGGGATGCTCGCCGATCTGGGGCCCGAGCCGGGCCAGCGGATCCTGGACGTCGGAGCCGGGACGGGATGGACGGCCGCCCTGCTCACGGCGGTGGCGGGCGAGGGCAACGTGGTGGGAGTCGAACTCGACCCGGCCATGGCCCGTGCCGCGCGGAAGCGGCTCCGGGCCGCCGGTGTCGGCACGGAGATCGTCACCGGGGACGGTGCCAAGGGATGGGCCGAAAGGGGCCCTTACGATCGGATCCACTGCGCCTACGGCGTCCTGCGGATTCCGGCCGCCTGGATGGAGCAGACGGTGGCGGGCAGCGTGATCGTGGTCCCGTGGCGGACGGGGTTCGTACGGCGGGGGGCCGTCGTCCGGCTCGTCGTGCAGGGGGACGGGACGGCGTCGGGTGCCTTCACGCGGCCGGCCGAGGTCATGCAGTCGCGGCCGGAGCGCCTCACCTGGCCGCCCCCGATCGACTATCTGCCGGATACCGGAACGTGGCCGGACGGGACGGTCCAGTCGACGACCAAGCTGCGCGTCCAGGACGTGGACGGCGCCGCCGCGTTCATCGTGGGGCTGCGCGTGCCCGATGCCGTCTTCGCCGCGAGCGAGACGGGCACCGCGTGGCTCTACTCGGTGAGTGAACGGTCATGGGCCGCGGTGTTCTCCGGACACGACGAGGCGGAGGTCTACCAGTGCGGAGCACGCCGCCTCTGGGACGAGGTCGAGGCCGCCTACGCGTGGTGGAGGGAACGCGGATGTCCGGACATCACACGCTTCGGGCTCACCGTCGAACCTCACGGCGAGACCGTCTGGCTGGATCGCGCCTGAGCCCGGCCGGGTGGATCCAGCGGAGGACCCCGGACAAGGCAACGCCCGTCCCGTAGGGAGGGGTGGGCGGGACGGGCGTTGCGGGGGGATGGCTCAGTTGAAGGACTCCAGGAACGGGACCTTATTTGCGGCGGAGGCGGTGCCCGCGCTGGTGACGGTGGACGTGCCGGGACGGGCGTCCGCGTCGGCGGCCTGCACGGTGCCGCTGCGCGAGGGGCCGCCGAGGGTGCTCCAGGACGTCCCGTCGTAGTGCATGTACTGGGTGTTCGCGCCCGTGGTGATCGGGAGCATGACCACGCCGTTCGCGCCGTCGGACGACAGGCCGACGCCGGCGACGTTCAGGGGCGTGCCTATCGTCGTCCAGGACGTCCCGTCGTAGTGCAGCAGCGCGTTGGTGATCTGCGCGTTCTGCCGGACGCGCAGGACGTAGACGTCCGTCGGCGAGTTCACGACGATCCGGTGCAGCGTGCCCTGGTAGGCGGGGACGCCCATGGACCCGGGAACGTCGATCTTCGTCCAGGACGCGCCGTCCCAGCGCATCAGGATTCCCGCGACGGAGTTGCCGGAGGCGGCCGTGGTCCCGGCGAGCCAGACGTCGTTCGCCGACTTGACGTCCAGCGCGGTGATGGACGACGAAGCCGGAAGCGGGACCACGGGGTCGACCCACCCGGTGCCCGTCCAGCGCAGGATCGCGCTCGGACCGCCGGACGCCGGGTCGAGCCCGGCGATGGAGTAGGCGGTGCCGTCGGGCGCGGCGGACACCTGGTTCGGCATGCCGACGAGCGGATAGTCGACCTTGGTCCAGGCGGTGCCGTTCCAGTACAGGGAGACGGTGCCGCCGAGGTTCCAGCCGACGATCCAGGCCTTGCCCGCGCCCGCGGCGGCCACGTCGACGGGGGTGAACCCGACCGGGCTGGTCTGGGCGGTCCAGGACGACCCGTTCCAGCGGACGATCCTGGCCTCCGGGCCGAAGATCGAGCCGGCGGACCCGACGGCCCATCCGGCGTTCGCCGCGCCGTAGTCGATCCGGTCGAGGCTGCCGTTGTAGGCCAGGGCGGGGCTGGGGACATCCGTCCAGGCGGCGGCCCGCGCGGGAGCGGCCGTCAGGACCGTGCCGCAGGCGAGGCCGGTCACGAGGGCCGTGACCGCCGACGGCACCGCTCTTCTCCGCATGCGTCCCTCTCCCAAGATCGTTGAGCGCAGGGGCAAGGGTACGGGAAGACTTACTCGACGGTAAGGGCCTCTTTCCGGACGGCCGGATCAGGCCGCGCGGACACGAGGACGCCCGGAGCCGACCGGCTCCGGGCGTCCACAAGAGTGCTGCTCGCTGGAACGGCTCGCCTCGCGGCTACTCGCCCTTCCAGTTCGGCTTGCGCTTCTCGGCGAAGGCGGCCGGGCCCTCCTGGGCGTCCTTGGAGGTGAAGACGGGCAGAGTGATCTCGCTCTGCTTCTTCCACGCCTCCTCGGCGGACCACTCGGCGGACTCGACGATGACCTTCTTGGTCGCCGCGAGCGCCAGCGGGGCGTTCTCGGCGACCTTCAGGGCCAGCTCCTTCGCCGCGGCGAGCGCGCCGCCCGGCTCGGCGAGCCGGTTGACGAAGCCGAGCTCGGCCATCCGCTCGGCCGGGTACTTGTCGCCGGTGAGGGCGATCTCCATGGCGATGTGGAACGGGATCCGGCGCGGCAGCCGCAGCAGGCCGCCGCCCGCCGCGACGAGACCGCGCTTCGGCTCGGGCAGCCCGAACTGGGCCTCCCGGGACGCGACGATCATGTCGCAGGCCAGCGCGACCTCGCAGCCGCCGGCCAGGGCGTAGCCCTCGACGGCGGCGATCAGCGGCTTGGCGGCCGGGCGCTCGACGATGCCCGCGAAGCCGCGGCCCTCGACGATGGGGTTGTCGCCCGTCAGGAAGCCCTTGAGGTCCATGCCGGCGCAGAACGTGCCGCCGGCGCCGGTGAGGACGCCGATCGACAGGTCCTTACGGGAGTCGAGCTCGTCCAGCGCCGCCGCGATCCCCTTGGCCACGGCGCCGTTGACGGCGTTGCGGGCCTCGGGGCGGTTGATCGTGATGACGAGGACCGCGCCGTCCTCCTCGGTGAGGACGGCGTCATCGGTCTGAGGGGCGTCGGTCATTCAGTGCCTCACTTCGGCTGGAAGCGGATGCCGCCGTCGAAACGGATCGTCTCGCCGTTGATGTAGTCGTTCTCGATGAGCGACTTGACCAGGTGGGCGAACTCCGACGCCTTGCCCATGCGCTTCGGGAAGGGGACGGGGGCGGCCAGCTTGGCCTTGAAGGCCTCGGCGGCCTCGCCCTCGCCGTAGATCGGGGTGTCGATGATGCCGGGGCAGATGGTGTTGACCCGGACGCCGATCGCGGCGAGGTCGCGCGCGGCCGGCAGCGTCATGCCGATGATGCCGCCCTTGGACGCGGAGTAGGCGACCTGCCCGGTCTGGCCCTCGATGCCGGCGATGGACGCGGTGTTGATCACCACGCCGCGGGCGCCGTCCGCGTCCGCCGGCTCGGTCTTGGAGATGGCGGCGGCGCCGATGCGCATGAGGTTGAAGGTGCCGATCAGGTTGACCCGGATCACGGTCTCGTACTGGCCGAGGTCGTGCGGGGTGCCGTCGCGGCCGACGGTGCGCGAGGCCCAGCCGATGCCGGCGCTGTTGACGATGACGCGCAGCGGGGCGCCGGTGTCGACGGCGGCCTGGACGGCGGCCTGCACCTGCTCCTCGTTCGACACGTCCGTCTTGACGAAGACGCCGCCGATCTCGTCGGCGAGGGCCTTGCCCTTGTCCTCGTTCAGGTCGGCGACGACCACCTTGGCGCCTTCGGCGGCCAGCGCGCGGACGGTGGCCTCACCGAGGCCGCTCGCGCCACCGGATACGACGGCGGAAACTCCGTTCAGGTCCATAAGCAGCACCTTACGTGAGGGACCGAATGTGGTTCGGGATGATGTTACCCAGACGTCAACCCGCGTTCTGCTCACGCCCCGCCGGATTGCCGGGGCGCGATGTTACTCAGGAGTCACAATACGGGGATGTTTGCCTCTTCCGGCTTCGGGCACCCGCCGTAAGGATCCGAACGAAGGGACGGACATGAGCCAACCTCCTCCCCAGACCCAGCCCTACCCGGGCCGTACGGGGGAGATGTCGCCCGAGCCGCGCGACGAGATGCGCGACTACACCGGGAGCGGCCTCCTGGAGGGGCGCCGGGCACTGATCACCGGCGGCGACTCCGGCATCGGACGCGCCGTGGCGGTGGCGTTCGCGAAGGAGGGCGCCGACGTCGCCATCGCCTACCTCGACGAGGACGACGACGCCCGCCACACCGCGGGGCTCGTCGAGGCCGCGGGCCGCCGCTGCGTCACGATCGGCGGCGACCTCGCCGAGGAGCGGCACTGCCGGGACACCGTCGAGCAGGCCGTCCGCGACCTCGGCGGGCTGGACGTGCTCGTCCTGCACCACGGCACGCAGCAGCCCGTGCAGGACCTCCGCGAGATCGACGGCGCGCAGCTCCGCCGGACGTTCGACGTCAACGTGTTCGCGCTGTTCTGGACCGTCCAGCAGTCCCTCGACCACCTCGGCCCCGGCTCGTCGATCATCATCACCGGGTCCATCAACGGCCTGCGCGGCAACAAGACGCTGATCGACTACTCGGCCAGCAAGGCCGCGGCGATGATCCTGGCGTCCTCCCTCGCGCAGAACCTCATGGACCGGCAGATCCGGGTCAATTGCGTCGCGCCCGGCCCGGTCTGGACCCCGCTGATCCCCGCCACGTTCCCCGAGGAGAAGGTCGAGGGCTTCGGCGAGCAGACGCCGATGGGGCGCGCCGCCGACCCCGACGAGATCGCCCCGTCCTACGTCTTCTTCGCGGCGAACCGGACGTCGTCGTACTACACCGGCCAGACGCTGGTGCCCGCCGGCGGCGAGATCCACCCCGGCTGAGCGGACCTATGGAACTGACGCGCAGCGACCCCTCGGAGCCCGGCTACGGCCGGCGCAGGTGCGGGAAGGGTTTCAGCTACCTCGGTACCGACGGCGGCCCGCTGGACGACCCGGCGGCGAAGGCGCGGATCAAGGCGCTGGTCATCCCGCCCGCCTGGCGGGACGTGTGGATCTGCCCCGACCCCCACGGCCACATCCAGGCGATGGGCACCGACGCCGCCGGCCGCCGCCAGTACCTCTACCACGACCTGTGGCGGGAGCAGCGGGACCGGCAGAAGCACGAGCACGTGCTCGAACTCGCCGAGCGGCTCCCCAAGGTGCGGGCGACGATCGCGGACCACCTCACCGGACGCGGCTACGGGCGCGAGCGGGTGCTGTCGGCCGCCGTCCGGCTGATCGACCTCGGCTTCTTCCGCATCGGCGGGGAGGCGTACGCGGCGGAGAACGGCACGTTCGGGCTGGCGACCGTCCTGCGGGAGCACGTCACGTGCCGGCGCGGCGAGGTGACCTTCGAGTACCCGGCGAAGGGCTCGAAGGAGCTGCACCGGTCCGTCGCCGAGGAGGACGTCTGCAAGGTCGTCACCGGGCTGATGCGCCGCAAGGACGAGTCCCCCGAACTCCTCGCCTACCGGACGCGGGACGGCTGGCACGACGTCACCACGTCCGACATCAACGAGTTCATCCGGGAGGTCACGGCCGGCGACTTCAGCGCGAAGGACTTCCGGACGTGGCACGCGACCGTCCTCGCCGCCGTGGGGCTCGCCGTCTCGGTCCGCGCCGGCACCAGCGACACCGCGCGGAACCGGGCCGTCGTCCGCGTCGTCAAGGAGGTCGCGTCGTACCTGGGGAACACCCCGGCGGTGGCGCGCGCCTCCTACATCGACCCGCGCATCATCGACCTGTACGAGGAGGGCGAGACGATCGCGCCCGCCCTGACGAAGCTCGGCGTCGACGCCGCCGAAGGCGAGCTCGCGACCCAGGGCCCGGTCGAGCAGGCCGTCCTGGACCTCCTCCGCAACGGAACGCTGTAGACGCCCGAAAACCGAAACGGCCCGCTCCATGAATGGAGCGGGCCGTTCGCAGCGGAGCGGCGGGTCACCAAGCCGAGACGCTCTCCTCGACCCGGTCCTCACGCTCGCCCGCGAGAGTTCCCTCGGGGTCCAGGCAGTAGAGCGCGTAGGCGTGCTGGATCACCGGCAGGGCCACGTTCCGGACGCGGACGCCGCCCTTCGTCAGGCCCTTCTCGCTGCCCTTGTGGGCGTGCCCGTGGATCGCCAGCGCGACGTCCGCCGCGTCGACGGCCTCGCCGATCAGGTAGCTGCCGAGGAAGGGGTAGATCTCCAGCGGTTCGCCTTCGAGCGTGTCGTCCACCGGCGAGTAGTGCGTCAGGCTGATCCGGACGTCGGCGTCGAGCCCGAGCAGGGCGCTGCCGAGCCGGGCCGAGAAGTCCTTGGTGTGCCGGACGAACTCCTTCATCTCCGGCTCGCCGAAGTCGCTCGCGCACTTGCCTTCGAAGCCGCCGCCGAACCCCTTGCCGCCCGCGACGCCGACCCGGATCCCGTGGCAGTCCAGGACCGTTCCATCACCCTCCAGCACGGTGATGCCCGCGTTCCGCAGCACCTCGGTGATCTCCTCCTCGGCGTCGGAATGGTAGTCGTGGTTGCCGAGCACGGTGATCACCGGGAGGCCGAGGTCGCGCAGCTCGCCCGCCGCGACCCGTCCCTCCTCGACGGTGCCGTGCCGGGTCAGGTCGCCGGCCACCAGGAACACGTCCGCCTGGTCGGCCAGGCCGGACAGCCGCTCCCGGTAGAGCCCGGCCACCTCCGGGCCGACGTGCAGGTCCCCCGCCGCCGCGACACGGATCATGTGAGCCTCTCCTCCACGTCCGGCTCGCGCACCGGGACGACGGACACCTCGTTGCAGATCTTGCGGCCTCCCGCGGCGCCGCGCGCCGCCTCCTCGACCGCCTGCTTCCGCTCCTCGCTGATGACCTCCCCGCGCAGGTGCACCATGTCGCCGCGGACGTCGACGTGGATGCCGAGCTCGTGGGCCTCCGCCGCGAGCCTCTCCTGGATGTGGGCGGGCAGGTACGTCGCCTCGTCGGTCACGGGGCGCCCCCTTCGGTCGCGGCGGGCCCTCCCCCTGCGCCGGGCCCTTCGATCGCACCGGCCCCGTCGATCACGCCGAGCCGGGTCAGCAGGGTCAGGAACGCGTAGGCGTACGGGGACTCGGCGGTCTGCTCGGCGACCGACTCCCAGTCCACCTGCTCGCGCAGCGCCCGGCTCACGTGCAGGAAGCCGCTGAAGTCGCACGCCGTCTCGGTGAACGCGAGCAGCCGCATGACGACCAGGTCGGTGGCGGGCAGGACCGGCATGAACACGGCTCCGACCGACAGGTCCTCCGCGCGCGTGAACAGGTCCTCCCGGACCGGACGCCCGGCCGGGGAGTGGATCAGGTCGATCAGGTGGTCACCGTCGTAGGCCTTCGCGAGCCAGTTCTCGGGACTGTCCACGTGCCGCATGCCGGCGTTCTCCAGCGCCTCCAGCGCCGCCGGGACGTCCCGCTCGCGGACCAGGAAGTCCACGTCGTGGGTGGACACGGCCGCACCGTGCGCGTACGCGGCGAATCCGCCCGCGAGCGCGAACCCGACCCCGGCCTCCTGCAAGGCCGCGGCGGCGCGCTTCAGAGTCAGCAGGAGGCCGTCCGCGGTGCCGCCCGAACCGGAGTTCTCCGGGTCCGGCACGGCGGCACCGCCGACGGCCCCCGACGAAGCCGTTCTTGATTCGGTGTCCACAATTCCCACGCGTTCTCCTGGTCGTCGTCGGTCGCCGAGGGCGGTACCCGTCGAGCGCCGGGTCATTCAACGATCGCCAAAGACGCGTCGAACTTTTGGACTTCCCTCGTCCCGCGGCGGACGGGCGGGCGGGTCAGCAGTCGACGAGGTCCGGGGACTGGTTCAGCAGCTGCGCGCGCGGCGACACGAACCGCTCGTGGCGGGCGCGGGCGTCCTCGGCGGCGAGGTCGAACGCCGCGACGCGGTGGCAGTTCTGGAACGCGAGCCGGACGCCGAAGTGCCGCTCCAGGGCGCCGCGCATCGCGTCGCTGGCGAGGACGCGCAGCAGCTGGCCGCGGGCCCGCTCGTCCGGCGGCGGCGTCCGGTTGTCGGCGAACCCGGTCCCGCCGTCGCGCATGCGGGCGACGACGTCGCCGATGACCTCCCAGGCGTAGGGCAGCGAATCGCGGACGCACGCGACGAACGACGCGTCGTCCACCTCGCCGGCGCGCGCCTTCTCCAGCAGCCGATCGTCGACCGTCAGGGACATGACCGTTCTCCTCTCACCGGGTACGGACCGCCGGCCGCCGATCGCCGGTGCCCCGAACGGGACGGGACGGCGCGGGAGCCGGGCACGACCTCAGCGTGCCATGAAAATGATATTCATTCCAGAGGCGGAGAGCGGGAGTGTTCACCCGATCCCGGGCATCATCCCGGGAGCCGGTACCCGGCGGGCGGAGTCGGGGTCGTCCCGAGGCAGGTCGCGATCGGGTCCTCGATCGAGCACCAGCCGGGCCTGCGCACCGGCACGTAGCCGGACGGCACGCCGCGGTTCGCGATGATCGAGCGGTAGGTCGCGACGGCGTCGGTCGGGCGCCGCGCCAGCGCCGGATCGGTCAGCGCGTCCACCGTGTAGAGGCCGAAGCGGGGGCGGTAGCTGCCCCACTCGTAGTTGTCGGTGAGGCTCCAGTAGTTGTAGCCCGCCACCTTCACGCCCTCGGCCATCGCCCGCTGCACCCAGTAGAGGTGGTCGCGGAGGTGGTCGGTGCGCGTGTAGCCGTCCGGCCGCGGCTTTCCGTCGTCCGTGGCCATGCCGTTCTCGACGATGTACAGCGGCAGCCTGGGAAGCCTCCGCTGGTAGTTCTTGAGGACGTAGTAGAGCCCCTCCGGCTCCGGGTCGATCCTCCAGAACTCGCCGGTCAGGGCGTAGGCGGCGCTGAAGTTCTCCAGGTTGGCGCCGTAGTAGTAGTCGATGCCGACGAAGTCGAGCTTGTCCGTCACGTCGTTGAAGAGCGCGGCGTCGAAGATGCCGTTGAAGACCGTCCCGTAGGCCACGTTGGACGAGACGGGCGCGCCCGGGTCCACCTTGTGGATCATGTCGTAGGCGGCGCGGTGCGTCCTGACCAGGGCCGTGCGCATCGTCGCGAGCTGGGCCGGGTTCATCGGACGGGTGACCAGCTCCTTGTAGAGGTAGGCACTGGCCTCGTTGAAGGTGATCCAGATGACGCCCTGGCGCTTGTAGCGGTCCACCAGGAACCGGGCGTTGCGGAGCCAGTCGTCCTGCGTGCGCGGGTCGTCCCAGGCACCCTGGTCGGCGACCCAGCCCGGATACACCCAGTGGTCCAGCGTGATCATCGGACGCATCCCGGCGGCCCTGATCCGGCGGACGAGGTCGTCGTAGTACGCGAGCGCGCCGGCGTCCCGGACGCCCCGGCGCGGCTCGACGCGCGCCCACTCGATCGAGGTCCGGAACACCTTGGCGCCGAGCTCGCGCGCCAGGGCCAGATCGGCGGGATAGCGGTGCCGGAAGTCCACGGAGTCGTTGTACGGATCGGTGACCCCGGTCGCCCTCCGCTCGACGTACCGCGTCCAGTTGCTGTCAGGGAACGACCCCTCGCCCTGGAAGCCGGACGTGGCCACGCCCCACAGGAACCCGGGCGGGAACTTGGCGGTCGCGGGACCGGAACCGGTCGCGTGGGCGCCCCCCGGGACGGCGGCGGTGGCGAGGGGTTGGCCGGTGAGGGCGGCGGTCAGCGCGGCGGCGGCCGCCACGGTGAGCGCGGACAGCGCGCGGGCGGCGCGCGGCCTGCCGGACCTGCCGAACACGGGGTCTCCCTCCGGTGGCCGGACAGTGATCTCTCTCGCACTACAGGTGGAACGGGGACGGACGTCAATGCCCGCGTATGACCGGAACCGGCAACTCCGCAGGGGCGCCGCACCACCGGACGAGACCTCGGGCGAGGCGCCGGACGAGAGGCGCGGCGGGACGTCGGGCGAGGCGCCGGCCTGCTCCACTCCACGGAAAGTGAGCGCGGTGACACAACCGTGATCGGCAGCGGAATCGGCGCCGCCGCCTTGCCGGGTCCGGCCACGCGAGCGCGTCCACCGATTCATCCGATAGCGGACATCCGCTCCGCGTTGTGGCGTGAACGACACACCTCGGTGCATCACGGAACACTGTGGCCGGTATCACAACCCGGTAAATGCGCGAGCCCGGCGATCACGTTCTCCGAACGTGCGGAATTCGGTTCTTCGACTCGAACAACGCCACCGGACCCTGCCGCGAGTGCGCCTGTTCGACGAGATCGAGATCACCCTGACCTGAGGCTTCACGATCTTCATCGGTCACCGTGTTCGAACCCCGAAAACCTCGAAAAGGACGTCACCGCGACGCCATGACTTCCTCACCGTGAGACCGCCGTCCAGGGGTCGATTTCCCCTTTCCGGCGATAATGTGAGCCACATCACAACGAGGTCCGGATCTGCCTGATTTGCCCAGGCAGAGCGTTGATCCGCTCCCGGAATCGGACAGCCGTCCAGCTCCCGGAACCGTTCCGGCGTTTGCCAGCGGCTCGGAAGTCTGGCTACGTTCCTGCCCGGTTCATGCGGCTCGAATCGCCGCATCGATAACAGAACACGCATCTCGACGCGCGGCAGCGGTGCCGCACCGGCCTCCCCTCGCACGACCCCTGCACGACCCCCTTGCACCACCGTGCGCGGCCGGGGCGCGTCCCGGACGGACCGGCCACCGAGGCCCGGACCGTCCCGGTGACGGGTCACCGCCGAAGAAGCCGCCGTCGATCGCCGAATCCGTGCAGCCATGAGGCACGGAGCCGGAAGCGGTCGCGACCCGCGGCGCCCCCTGGCGCCGGGACCCCGCGCCCGCCGCATCCCGAACCCCGAGCGGACCCCCGCCCGCGGTGACGGCTGCCCGGCAGGCACCACCCGCGAGTACTGGAGTCATCCTGCATACCCCCCGAACCACCCTGAAGTCCGGTTTCGTCCGCACGTCCCTCGCCGGCGGCGCCGCGCTCACCACGACGGCGGCGCTCGGAGCCTCGCTCCTCGTCGCCGCGGCGCCGGCCGAGGCCGCGGCACCGCCGCAGAAGGCCAGTGCGGCGACGCTGACGGCGGCGGCGAAGATCTCCGCGGCGCGGAAGGCGAAGCAGAAGAAGCGCGCCGCCGCCGCCGTGAAGTACGCCTACAAGCAGATCGGCGACCGGTACCGCTACGGCGCCACCGGCCCCAACGCGTGGGACTGCTCGGGCCTCGCCGGGACGTCCTGGCGCAAGGCCGGCGTGAAGCTGCCCCGGACGACCCAGCAGATCTACAAGGCGGTCAAGTACAAGGTGTCCTGGAAGGGGGCCGTCAAGGGCGACCTGCTCTTCTTCTACGGCGGCCGGACCCACATGGGCATCTACGTCGGGAAGGGCTACATGATCCACGCGCCCAGCTCCGGCAAGCGGGTCAAGAAGATCAAGCTGAACAGCTACTACAAGCGCAACTTCCACGGCGCCGTCCGCCCCGGCTACTGACCGGGAGGCGCGCCGGACGTCCCGTCCGGGCGCCGCGCGCACGAGGGCCCCGCACCATCCGCCTGGTGCGGGGCCCTCACCGCGCGCGCGTCGTCACGCGTTCAACGCGGGGTAGTCGGTGTAGCCGCGGTGGTCGCCGCCGTAGAAGCGGTCCGGGTCGGCCTCGTTGTACGGCCCGCCGGCCTTGATCCGGGCGGGCAGGTCGGGGTTGGCGAGCCAGAGGGTGCCGAACGCCACCGCGTCCGCCACGCCGTCGCGGAGCGCCGCGGCGCCGTCCTCCGGCGAGGCCGGGAAGGAGCCGGGCGTCGGGTGCGGGTTGAGGATCAGCGCGCCCGGCCACTCGGCGCGGATCCGCTCGGTGGCGTCCCGGTTCCCGGTCTCCAGGACGTGCACGTACGCGAGGCCGAGCGGGGCGAGCCCGGCGATCAGCGCCGAGTAGAGCTCCGGGGTGTCGCTCTCGGTGACGCCGTTCGCGGCGTTGCCCGGCGACATCCGGAAGCCCACGCGCTCGGGCCCGATGGCGTCCGCGACCGCCGCCGCGACCTCCACGCCGAACCGCACCCGGTTCTCGACCGTGCCGCCGTAGGCGTCGGTCCGCCGGTTGCTCCCGTCGCCGAGGAACTGGTGGATCAGATAGCCGTTCGCGCCGTGCAGCTCGATCCCGTCGAATCCGGCCTCGATCGCGTTGGTGGCGGCGTCCGCGAAGTCCTGGACGGTCCGCGTGATGTCGTCCAGGGTCATCTCGCGGGGCTCGGGGTGGTCGAGCAGCCCGTCCGGGGTGAACAGCTTCCCACCCGAGGCGATCGGCGACGGCGCCACGGGCAGCCTGCCGTCCGGGTAGAGGGAGGGGTGGCCGACGCGCCCCCCGTGCATCAGCTGGGCGAAGATGCGGCCGCCCTTGGCGTGGACGGCGCCCGTGACGGCCCGCCACGCCGCCACCTGCCCGTCCGTGTGCAGGCCCGGCGTCCAGATGTACCCCTGGCCGCCCACGCTCGGCTGCACCGCCTCGGTGACGATCAATCCGGCGCCGGCGCGCTGCGTGTAGTACTCGACGGTCAGCTCGGTCACCTCGCCGGCCTCCCCGGCGCGGCTCCGGGTCATCGGCGCCATCACGAGGCGGTTCGGCAGTTCGAGCTTCCCGGCCGACAGCGGTTGGAACAGTTCGTCCACGACGTCCTCCTAGTTGCCTTCTCGCTGGTCACGAAGCTAGGTGGACGGCCGTGCAAGCGAATCGGTAAGGCTTCGGTACTTCGGCCCCGTAGTTTGGATGCGTGCTCTACGGGCGGAACACCGAACAGGCGCGGATCGCCGCGCTGCTCGCCGCGGCGCGCGACGACCGGCGCAGCGGCGCCCTCGTGCTGCGCGGCGAGGCCGGGATCGGCAAGTCGGCGCTTCTCGACCGGGCGGCGGACGGGCCGGCGCACGTCCTGCGCGTCACCGGGATCGAGACGGAGTCCGGCGTCGCGTTCGCCGGGCTGAGCCAGCTGCTCTGGCCCGTCCGCGAGCGGCTGGCGGACCTCCCGGCCCCGCAGGCGCGGGCGCTGTCCGCCGCCCTCGACCCGGCCGGCGCGGGCGAGGGCGCCCCGGCCGGGAGCCCCGGCGGCGCGCGGGACCGCTTCACCACCGGCCTCGCCGTCCTGACGCTGCTCGCCGACCTCGCCGACGGCGCGAACGGGCACGGCCCCGTCCTCTGCCTGGTGGACGACGCGCAGTGGCTCGACACCGCGACCACCGAGGCGCTGCTGTTCGCGGCGCGGCGGCTCGCGGCCGAGGGCGTCGTCATGCTGTTCGCCGCGCGGGACGAGGGGTTCCCCGGCACGGGCCTGCCCGAGCTGCGCCTCGACCGGCTGGAGCGCGGCGACGCCGAGCGGCTGCTCGCCGCCCGCGACCTGCCCGCCGACCTGCGCGACCGGGTGATCCGCGAGTCGGACGGCAACCCGCTCGCGCTGCTGGAGTTCGGCGCGGGCGCCCGGCGGTCGAGCGGCCTCCGCCCGCTGCCCGACGGGTCCCGCCCGCTGCCCGTCGCCGACCGGGTGGTCGCCGCCTTCCGCGCCCAGATCGCCGCGCTCCCGGACCGGACGCGGCTGATGCTGCTCATCACCGCCGCCGAGGGGCGCGGGCACATGCCGACCCAGCTCGCCGCCGCCCGCGAGCTCGGCGTCGGGCTCGCCGACCTGGAGCCCGCCGAGCGGGCCGGGCTGGTCGCGGTCGACGGCCGCACGATCACGTTCCGCCATCCGCTGATCCGGACCGCCTCCTACCACGGGGCCGTCGTGGCGGAGCGCGTCACCGTCCACCAGGCCCTGGCGGACTCCGCCGACAGCGCGGACTGCCGCGTCCGCCACCGGGCCTCGGCCGCCATGGCACCGGACGAGGACGTCGCCGCCGAACTCGACGCGGCCGCGGAGCGCGCGCAGGACCGCACCGGCTACGCGGTCGCGGCGTCGCTCCATGTCCAAGCGGCGGAGCTGACCCCCGCCCCCGAGGCGCGGGCCGTGCGGCTGGGCGCGGCGGCCACGATGCTCCTGCACGCCGGACGGCCCGCCGAGGCGGACGACCTCGCCGCGCGGGCCGCGAAGCTGACCGGCGACCCCGCCGAGCTGGCGCGGCTCGGCCGCGTCCGCGCCACCGTCGAGTTCGAGC
>NZ_CAACUY010000163.1 GCF_900659615.1 Actinomadura fibrosa
GTGCTCGCGGCGGCCGGCGCGGCGCCCGGCACGGTCGCCGGGCGCGTGGTCAACGTCGGCGGCGGCGAGGCGGTGCCCGTCCGCGCGCTGGTCGATCTGCTGATCTCACTGAGCGGCCGCCCGGTCCGCGTCGTGGAGGAGGCCGCCGCGGACGGCGCGCGGTCGGACGCCCCCTGGCAGTGCCTGGACATCACGCGGGCGCGCAGGCTGCTCGGCTGGGCGCCGCGCCGCACCCTGGCCGCGTCGATGCGCGACCTCCTCACGTCCGCGGGGGTACCGGTCGCGCCGCTCGAACCGGCCGCACCGGCCCCCAGAAGGGAACGACGATGAGCCAACGGCTCGCCCGCATCCTCGACGAGACGCGGAAGTACCACCAGGACGCCCAGGACGCGCGGAGCTTCGTCCCGGGCGTCACCGAGATCTGGCCCTCCGGGGCCGTGCTCGACGAAGAGGACCGGGTGGCGCTGGTCGAGGCCGCCCTGAACATGCGGATCGCCGCCGGCACGGTGTCGCGCCGCTTCGAGCGCGCGTTCGCCCGGCGGCTCGGGCTGCGCAAGGCGCACCTGACCAACTCGGGGTCGTCGGCGAACCTGCTGGCGCTGTCGGCGCTGACCTCCCCGCAGCTCGGAGACCGCCGGCTGCGGCCCGGCGACGAGGTGATCACGGTCGCGGCGGGCTTCCCCACCACGGTCAACCCGATCCTGCAGAACGGCCTCGTGCCGGTGTTCGTGGACGTGGACCTGCGCACCTACAACACCACCCCGGAACGGGTCGCCGCGGCGATCGGCCCGCGGACCCGGGCGGTCATGATGGCCCACACCCTGGGCAACCCGTACGCCGCCGCCGAGATCGCCGAGATCGCCGACGAGCACGGGCTGCTGTTCGTGGAGGACAACTGCGACGCGGTCGACTCCACCTACGACGGCCGGCTCACCGGCACCTTCGGCGACCTCGCCACCGTCAGCTTCTACCCGGCGCACCACCTGACGATGGGGGAGGGCGGCTGCGTGCTGACCTCGAACCTGGCGCTGGCCCGCATCGTGGAGTCGATGCGCGACTGGGGCCGCGACTGCTGGTGCGAGCCGGGCGAGAGCGACACCTGCCGCAAGCGGTTCGGGTACCGGCTGGGCACGCTGCCGGCCGGCTACGACCACAAGTACATCTTCTCCCACGTGGGCTACAACCTGAAGTCGACCGACCTCCAGGCGGCGCTCGGCCTCAGCCAGCTCGGCAAGCTCGACATGTTCAGCGCCGCGCGGCGGCGCAACTGGCGCCGGCTGCGGGAGGGGCTGGACGGCGTACCGTGGCTGGTCCTCCCGGAGGCCACGCCGCGCAGCGATCCGAGCTGGTTCGGCTTCGTGCTGACGGTCGACCCCGGCGCGCCCTTCGGCCAGGCGGACCTCGTGGACTTCCTGGAGGCGCGGCACATCGGCACCCGCCGGCTGTTCTCGGGGAACCTGACCCGCCATCCCGCCTACGTCGGGCGCGAGCACCGCGTCTCCGGCGAACTGGCCAACAGCGACGTCATCACCCACCACACGTTCTGGGTCGGCGTCTACCCGGGCCTGACCGACGAGATGATCGACTACATCGTCGCGTCCATCACCGAGTTCGTGGGGACGCACCGATGAGCGGCCCGGGCACGCTGACCCGGCCGCGCGCCGACGCCGACCTGCCCGCGCGGCTCGCCCGGTCGGCGGCCGCCCTGGACGGGATCGCGGGCGGAGTCCCGGACTTCCACGCCTGGTTCGCCCGGCGGCGCGCCGCCGGGCGGTTCGCCGTCCACCGCATCCCCTTCGACGAGCTGGACGGCTGGTCCTTCGACGGGGAGACCGGCGACCTCGGGCACCGCAGCGGCAGGTTCTTCACCGTCGAGGGCCTGCGCGTGCGGGTCGGCGATCCCGTCGAGACGGAATGGGAGCAGCCGATCATCCGCCAGCAGGAGGTCGGCATCCTCGGCATCCTCGCCAAGGAGTTCGACGGAGTCCTGCACTTCCTGATGCAGGCCAAGATGGAGCCGGGCAACCCCAACCTGCTCCAGCTCTCCCCGACGGTCCAGGCGACCCGCAGCAACTACACCGGCGTGCACCGCGGCGCGGTCGTCCGCTACCTGGAGTACTTCACCCGCCCGGCCGGCGTCCGGGTGCTGTCGGACGTCCTGCAGTCCGAGCACGGGTCGTGGTTCCTGCGGAAGCGGAACCGCAACACCATCGTCGAGGTGTCCGACGACGTCCCGCCGCACGAGGACTTCCGCTGGCTGACGCTCGGCCAGATCGCCGAGCTGATGCGCCGCGACTGCCTGGTCAACATGGACGTCCGGTCGGTGCTGGCCGGCCTGCCCGGGCACGGCGCGAAGCGCGCCCTGTACTCCGACACCGACCTGCTGTCCTGGCTGGCCGCCATGCGGTCCGCGCACATCGTCCGGACCAGGCGGCGCCCGCTGTCCGCCGTCGCCGGATGGACTCGCGGCCCGTTCTCGATCGACCACGCGGACGGCCGCTACTTCCGGGTCGTGGCCGTCCGGGTGGAGGCCGGCAACCGCGAGGTGACGCACTGGACGCAGCCGCTGTTCGAGCAGCTCGGCGAGGGCGTCGTGGCCTTCCTGACCAGGGAGATCGAGGGCGTCCCGCACGTCCTCGTCCGCGCCCGCCTGGAGGCCGGGTTCCTGGACACCGCCGAGTTCGGCCCGACCGTCCAGTGCACGCCCGCGAACTACGCGCACCTGCCGCCCGGCCGGCATCCGCTGTTCCTCGACACGGTGGCGGCCGCGGAGCCGGGCCGGATCCGCTACTCGGCGCTGCACTCGGAGGAGGGCGGCCGGTTCCTGAACACGGTCAGCCGCTACCTGGTGATCGAGGCGGACGAGGCCATGGCGCCGCTGGACCCGCCGCTCGGGTTCCGGTGGGCGTCGCACGGCCAGCTCGCCGAGATGGCCCGCCACGGCCACTACGTCAACGTGCAGGCGCGGACCCTGCTCACCTGCCTCAACGCGCTGCGATGAAGCGCAGGGCCCGCTCCTCGGCCGCGGCGATCAGCCGGGCCTGGTGCAGGGCGGCCTCGGTGTGGGCGCCGAGGCCCGTGCCGGTGTCCGTGCCGGCGCCGGTGCCGGCGGCGCCGCGCACCGCCTCCGCGAAGCAGCCGACCGTGTTCGCGTACTGGTCGTCGGCGGGCAGCGCGATCTCCTCGCGGTGGTCCTGCCGCTCGACGCGGGCCACCGGCTGGAAGCCCGGCGGCGGCGTGAACGCCCGGTCGATCGACAGGCGCCCCTCGCCGCCCGCGAACTCGCAGGTCGCCCGGTAGGAGTGCTCCATGCCGAAGTGCAGGTCGGCGGTCACGCCCCGCGGCGTGTGGGCGAGGACGCGGCCGGACACCACCGCCCCGGTCCGGCCGTGCCGGCGCAGGACCGCCGCGGTGACCTCCAGGTCGTGGCCGAGGTAGTGGAGCGCGGCGCGGATCGGGTAGACGCCGAGGTCAAGCAGCGCACCGCCGCCCACGTCCGGCCGGTACCGGATGTCGCCGTCGGGGCGCGGCGGGATCGTGAAGGCGCAGGCGAAGTCGCGCAGCTCGCCGACGGCCCCGCCGGTGAGCATCCGCCGGACGGCGGCGTGCTGGGCGTGGAAGGGGAAGGCGACGTTCTCCATCAGCACCAGGCCCCGCGAGCGCGCGAGCCGCAGCAGCCGCTCGGTGGCCGCGTGGTCGCCGGTCAGCGGCTTCTCCGCGAGCACGTGCTTGCCGGCCATGAGCGCCTGCTCGATCCATCCGGCGTGCAGCATCGCGGGCAGCGGCAGGTAGACGGCCTCGATGTCGGGCGAGGCCAGCAGCGCGTCGTAGCCGAGCACGGCGGCGCAGCCGAACCGGCCGGCGAACGCGGCGGCCCTGGCCGCGTCCCGGCTGGCGACGGCCAGCAGCCGGGCGCCCGGGGCGGCGACCAGCGCCGGCGCCATGCGGCGCCGGGCGATGTCCGCGCAGCCCAGCACCCCGAACCGGACCGGCGTTCCGGGGTCAGACCGCATGGCGGGGGCCCGCCTCCGCCTCGCGCCGCTTGAGCGGCTCCCACCAGGCCCGGTTCCGCCGGTACCACTCGACCGTCTCGGCGAGCCCGCGCTCGAAGCCGCGCGCCGGCCGGTAGCCCAGGTCGGCGCGGGCCTTGTCGTCCCGGATCGCGTAGCGCCGGTCGTGGCCCTTGCGGTCGGGGACGTGCCGGACCCGGCTCCAGTCGGCGCCGCAGGCCGCGAGCAGCAGCTCCGTCAGCCGCCGGTTGCTGAGCTCCGTGCCCCCGCCGATGTTGTAGACCTCGCCGGGCCGGCCCTTGACGCGCACCAGGTCCACCGCGCGGCAGTGGTCGTCGACGTGCAGCCAGTCGCGCCGGTTCGACCCGTCGCCGTACAGGGGCACGTCCCGCCCGTCGAGCAGGTTCGTGATGAACAGCGGGATGACCTTCTCCGGGAACTGCCGGGGACCGTAGTTGTTGCTGCACCGGGTCACCCGCACGTCGAGGCCGTGGGTGCGGTGGTAGGCGAGGGCGACCATGTCCGAGGCCGCCTTGGACGCCGCGTACGGCGAGTTCGGGGCCAGCGGATCGTCCTCGCTCCGCGCCCCGGTCTCGACGGAGCCGTAGACCTCGTCGGTCGAGACGTGCACGAACGGCTCCACCCCGTGCCGGAGGGCCGCGTCCAGCAGGGTCTGGGTGCCCAGCACGTTGGTGCGCACGAACTCCGCGGCCGCCGCGATCGAGCGGTCCACGTGGGACTCGGCCGCGAAGTGCACCACCTGGTCCGCGCCGGCCATCAGCGCGTCGACCAGCCCCGCGTCGCAGACGTCCCCGCAGACGAACCGCAGCCGCGGCTCGGTGAGGTGGAAGGTGTCCACGGTCCCGGCGTAGGTCAGCCGGTCCAGCACCGTCACCCGCGCGACCTCGGTGCCGTCGGCGGCACCGGCCTCCAGCAGCATGCGCGCGTACGTGGAGCCGATGAAGCCGGCGGCGCCGGTGACGAGGACGTTCACGGCCAGTCCTCGGGCACCCGCGCGGAGGCGGGGAGCCGGTCGTAGGAGTGGGCGCACGTCATGAGGTACCGGCCGTAGGGCGAGGAGCGCATCTCCGTGCCCATCCGGTAGCACTCGTCGGGACTGATGAAACCCATGTGCATGGCGATCTCCTCGACGCATCCGAGCCGCGTGCCCTGGCGGCGCTGCACGTCCCGCACGAACAGCCCGGCCTCCAGCAGCGACTCGTGGGTGCCGGTGTCCAGCCAGGTGACCCCGCGGCCCAGCCACACGAGGTCGGCCCGGCCCTCGTCCAGGTACGCCTTGAGCACGTCCGTGATCTCCAGCTCGCCCCGGGCCGAGGGCGTGAGACGCTTCGCGATGTCCACGACCTCGCCGTCGAACAGGTACAGGCCGGGGATGGCCAGGTTGGACCGGGGACGGGCCGGCTTCTCCTCGATCCCCACCAGCCTGCCCCGCTCGTCCACCTCGGCGATGCCGAAGCGCTCGGGGTCGGAGACCTGGTGGCCGAACAGCACGCAGCCGTTCAGCCGCTCCGCGCTGCGGCGCAGCAGGGACGGCAGGTTCGCGCCGTGGAAGAGGTTGTCGCCGAGGATCAGCGCGTTGTGCTCCCCCCGGATGTGGGTGGCCCCGATCCGGAACGCGTCGGCGATCCCGCGCGGCTCCTCCTGCACCGCGTAGTCGATGGACATTCCGAGCCTGCTCCCGTCGCCGAAGAGGCGGCGGAACTGCGGCAGGTCGATCGGCCGGGAGATGATCAGCACGTCGGAGATCCCGGCGAGCATGAGCATGGACAGCGGGTAGTAGATCATCGGCTTGTCGTAGACCGGGGCGAGCTGCTTGGACCCCACCGATGACAGGGGCAGGAGCCGGGTGCCGTTCCCGCCCGCGAGAATGATCCCCCTCATCGGCTATTCGGCGATCCGGGTGCGCATGGTCCACCGGAACACGCGCGGGGCGTCCGGATCGGGCCCGCCGGACTGCTCGTCGCGCTCGAAGTGCTCGTACCCGCCCCGATGCAGGATCTTCACCGTCTCGCCGTCGCGCGCCCGGGTCCGCCGGGCCGCCTCCGGCAGGTCGACGGGGCCACCGACGAGCACGACGTCCTCGGCGGCCAAGGGCGATGCCTTACCGTTCGGGTCGTTCATCGAAGCTCTCTCCTTCGAGGTCCGCTGTTGTGATGGTCCGCCCCTTCCCTTGCCGGCGATACCCGTATCGGACCCCTATTCTCGGTGCTCGGAAAATGCACCTGAAAGGATCAGAAATAAGGGGTGGAAGCATCACGGGAATGCGCCGGGAGGCGGCATGAGAAAAGGGCCGGCGCTGTCGGCACCGGCCCCTTTCCCGCATGTCGGGTGGTCACTTCAGGTTCGACCGGATCCAGGCGAGGGCGATGGCGTTCGACTGCGGCGCCGTCGTCGACAGGGCGAGGTCATGGCCGGTCGCCGGGATCATCGCGACGGTCAGGGGGACGTCCGGCCGGTAGAACTGCGACTCGTACGCCCGGACGCTCGCGGGATCCGCGCAGTCGTACAGCGTGATCCCCACGCACTGGGCCTTGTCCCGCACGCCGGACATCAGCAGGATCGGAACCCCGATGTCGATCGGATCCGGCGGGGCGGGGCTGGGCGTCAGCGTGGCGACGTCCTTGGTGGCCTCGTCGGTGTCGATCACCGCCTGCTCCGATGTCGCCGGGTCGTAGAAGAAGTCCCGCGTGCCCGGCAGGGACGTGACGTAGCCCGGATCGAGCCCCGACGCGGCGAACTTCGGATCCTGCGCGGCGGGGTAGATGATGGTCCCGGCCACGGGATTGATCCCGTGCAGGGAGCCCGTCAGGACCGCGGCGTCCACGTCGTGGTAGCGCGAGATCTCGTACCAGGCGTGGAACGACCCGTTGGAGTGCCCGACCCACGCGACCTTGGTGAAGGCGTTGCCGTCCAGGGCGCCCGAGCGGAGCGCGCCGATGGCGTCGTGCAACGCGACGGCGCCCGCGGGGATGTCGAGCCGGGCGCTCGGCGGGTGCGAGCTGTCGCCGTTGCCGATCCGGTCGACGTTGAAGGTGGCGTATCCCGCGCCGACCGCGGCCCTGACGTAGGAGTAGGTGCCGTTCCCGACCGGGAAGTCCCAGTACACGTGGTTGTACAGGGAGCCGTGCACCAGCAGCTGCACCTTCTTGGGCCGCGTGCCGGGCGGATAGCACAACTGCCCCCACATCGTCTGGTCGGCCGGCCCGGGATCGGCGATGCGCACGTTCAGCCTGTGCGTCGTACAGGCGGGCTTGACCGCGGCGCTCACCGGCATGGCCGTGGCGACGAGCGCCGCGCACGTGACCAGGAGCGCCAGGACCGGCCGTCCGATGCGTAATGAATGGGCCATAGGGCTCTCCTCGGAATCTACGAGGCGGAAACTCGGACGGCTTTTCCCGGCGGTGCGTCGGCTGGATCCTGCCGCCGCGGGCTAAGGCCGTGCTAAAGCGCTCGATCGCCCGCATGTTTGGCGCGCCTTTAGCGCGGTGCCCGACGATGGCGGGCACCGAGACGAGAGCGATCCATTTTCGCGGGAGTGGCCCGATGACTGCCCGAGACCACGCGTTGCCCGACCGCCGCACGGCGCGACATGGCTAGGAAGCGCCGCGGGCAGGCTCCGCCCGCCGGTTCGGCGCCCGAGGCCCCACGCTCGGGCGCGGCCCCCGAGCCTCCGCGCGCCGACGCGGCCCCCGAGGTTCCCCCCGCCGGCGCGGCGCCCGAGCCTCCACCGGCCGGCGCGGTGTCCGAGCCTCCAGCTGCCGGTGCGGCGCCCGAGGGTCGGCTCGCTGGCGCGGCGCCCATCGCGGTCATCGGCCTCGCCTGCCGGCTGCCGGGCGCACCCGACCCGGCCGCCCTCTGGCGCCTCGTCCGCTCCGGCGAGGACGCCATCCGGACGATGCCGGCCGACCGCGGCCGCGCCCCGGCGTCCGGCGGCGACGGCGCACCCCGCGCCTGGGCCGGCGGATTCCTCGATGACGTGGCGTCCTTCGACGCGGACTTCTTCGGCGTCTCGCCACGCGAGGCCCTGGCGATGGACCCGCAGCAGCGGCTGATGCTGGAGCTGGCCTGGGAGGCCCTGGAGGACGCCGGCATCCCCGCGCCGACCCTGGCCGGCAGCGACACCGGCGTGTTCGTCGGCGCGATCTGGGACGACTACGCGACGCTCCTGCGCCGCTCCGAGCTCGACGGCAGCGCCCGCCACGCCATGACCGGCGTGCACCGCAGCATCATCGCCAACCGCGTCTCCTACCGCTACGACCTGCGCGGCCCGAGCCTGAACGTCGACACCGCCCAGTCGTCCTCGCTGGTCGCGGTGCACATGGCCTGCGAGAGCCTGCGCCGCGGCGAGTGCGCGCTCGCGCTCGCCGGCGGCGTCAACCTCATCCTCGTCGAGGACAGCATGGAGATGGCCGCGCAGTTCGGCGGCCTGTCCCCCGACGGCCGGTGCCACACCTTCGACGCCCGGGCCAACGGCTTCGTGCGCGGCGAGGGCGGGGCAGCGGTGCTGCTCAAGCCGCTGGCCGCGGCGCTGCGCGACGGCGACCCGGTGTGGTGCGTCGTGCTCGGCGGCGCCGTGAACAACGACGGCGGCACGGACGCGCTGACGGTGCCCAGCGCGGCGGCGCAGGAGCGCGTGCTGCGCGAGGCGTACCGGGCCGCCGGCCTGCCTCCGGCCGGCGTCCAGTACGTCGAGCTGCACGGCAGCGGCACGCCCGTCGGCGATCCGGTCGAGGCGGCGGCGCTCGGCGCCGTCCTCGGATCCGGCCGCCCGGCGGGCTCGCCGCTGGCGGTGGGCTCGGTCAAGACCAACATCGGGCATCTCGAAGGGGCCGGCGGCATCGCCGGGCTGATCAAGACCGCGCTGAGCCTGAGGCACGGCGAGCTGCCGCCGAGCCTCAACTTCAGCACCCCGAACCCGCGCATCCCCCTGGCCGAGCTCGGGCTCGCCGTCCAGGACCGGCTGACCGGCTGGCCGCACCCGGACCGGCCGCTGCTCGCGGGCGTCAGCTCGTTCGGCATGGGCGGCACCAACTGCCACCTCGTCCTCGGCCGGGCGCCCGAGCCGGTGGCGGACGGCGCCCGTGCGGACGGGACGGCGGCGGACGGTGCCCGCGCGGACGGGACGGCGGCGGACCTCCCGTGGCCGCTGTCCGCGGCGAGCCCGGCGGCGCTGGCGGCGCAGGCCGGGCGGCTGCGCCGGCACCTCGCCGAGCACCCGGGCGCCGACCTCGCGGACGTCGGGTACTCGCTCGGCACCACCCGTACCGCGTTCGCCCACCGGGCGGTGGTCTTCGGCGCGGACGACGCGGAGCGCCTCGGCCTGCTGGCCCGGCTGGAGCAGGGCGCCGACGGCGCAGGCCTGCTCCGGGGCCGCGCGACCGGCGGCGGGCCGGCGCTGCTGTTCAGCGGCGTGGGCAGCCAGCGGGCGGGGATGGGCCGGGCGCTGTACGCGGCCTATCCCCGGTTCGCCGCCGCGCTGGACGAGGCCTGGGCCCTGCTCGACCCGCACCTCGAACGTCCGCTGCGCGAGGTCACCGCGGCCGAGGACGGCGCGCTGCACCGGGCGCCGTACGCCCACGCCGCCGTGTTCGCGATCGACGTGGCGCTGTACCGGCTGATCGAGACGTGCGGGCTCGTCGCGGACCGCCTCATCGGGCATTCGGTCGGCGAGGCGGCCGCCGCGCACGCCGCCGGAGTGCTGCCGCTCACCGAGGCGTGCGCGCTCGTGGTGGCACAGGCGCGGCTGGCCGCGGCGGACACGGACGCGGACGCGGCGCTCGACGAGATCCGCGCCGTGATCGGCGGACTGGCGCCGTCCGCCCCCGCCGTCCCCGTCATCTCCGCCCTGACCGGCCGGCCGGTCACCGCCGAGCAGTTCGGCTCCCCGGAGTACTGGGCCGCGCAGGCAACGGAACCCGGACGGCTGATGGACGGCCTCCGCTTCCTCCGCGACGGCGACGGCGACCGCGACGGCGACACAGGTGACCGCGTCGGCGCGTTCCTGGAGGTCGGTCCGGGTGCGCAGATGGCGGCCCTGGCGCGCGAGTGCCTCGCCGAGGGCGGTGCCCCGGGCCGTCCCGATCCGGTCGTCCTCACCGCGCTGGACGGTGACCGGCCCGAGCCCGCCGCGTTCTCCGCCGCCCTGGCCGGGATGTACGTGCGAGGCGCCGATCTGGACTGGGAGCAGGTGTTCGCGGGACGGCGCCGCCAGCGGGTCCGGCTGCCGACCTACGCCTTCCAGCGCAGCCGGTACTGGCCGGACGAGCGCCCGGCACCGGAACCCGCGCCGGCGCCCATACCGCCAGCGACGGACCGTCCGGTAGCGGACCGTCCGGCGACGGACCACCCGGCGGCGGACCGTCCGGGGGCGGTGCGGGCGACGGGGCGCGGGCCGGCCGTCACGTCCCCGGCACTGCCGGTGAGCCCTCAGGCCCCGCGGGAGGCCCCGCTGGAGGACACGCCGTTCCTCCGTCGCGTCGCCGCGCTGGGCGAGGCCGACCGTGACCGGCTGCTGCTGGACACGGTGCTGGCCAACGCCGCCCTCGTCCTGGGGCACGCCGAGCCGTCCGCCGTCGATCCCGGCCTCACCTTCAAGGAGCTGGGCTTCGACTCGATCGCGGGCACCGAACTGGCCCAGCGGCTCGGCGCCGGGACCGGGGTGCCGCTCCCCTCCACGCTGATCTTCGACCATCCGACACCGGGCGCCGTCGCCGGGCACCTGTGCGAGCGGATCTCCCGCGGCCGGGTCTCCGATGCGCCGGCCGCTCCGTCCGATCGTGCCGACCGGTCCGTCCAGGACGATCCGGTGGTGGTCGTGGGGATGGCGTGTCGTTTTCCGGGTGGTGTGGGTTCGCCGGAGGAGTTGTGGGGTGTGGTGGCGGGTGGGGTGGATGCGGTGGGGGGGTTTCCGGGGAATCGGGGGTGGGATCTGGGGGGGTTGTTCGATCCGGATCCGGATCGGTCGGGGCACAGTTATGCGCGTTCGGGTGGGTTCTTGTATGAGGCGGATCTGTTCGATGCGGGGTTCTTCGGGATCAGTCCGCGTGAGGCGGTCGCGATGGATCCGCAGCAGCGGTTGCTGCTGGAGACCGCCTGGCAGGCGTTCGAGCGGGCGGGGATCGACGCGGGTTCGCTGCGGCACAGCCCGACCGGCGTGTTCGTCGGCGCGACGACCCAGGACTACGGCCCGCGCATGCACGAGGCGCCGGAGGATCTCGACGGCCAGGTCCTGACCGGCACGACCCCCAGCGTGATGGCCGGCCGCCTGGCGTACACCTTCGGTCTGGAGGGGCCGACGCTGACGGTGGACACGGCGTGCTCGTCGTCGCTGGTGGCGATGCATCTGGCGAGCCAGTCGCTGCGGCAGGGGGAGTGCTCGCTCGCCTTGGCCGGCGGTGTGACGGTGATGGCGACCCCCGGCATGTTCGTGGAGTTCTCGCGGCAGCGGGGCCTGTCCCCGGACGGCCGGTGCAAGGCGTTCTCGGCGGCGGCGGACGGCACGGGCTGGGCCGAGGGCGTGGGCCTGGTTGTCCTGGAGCGGTTGTCGGACGCGCGGCGAAACGGCCATCGGGTCCTCGCGGTGATCCGTGGTTCGGCGGTCAACCAGGACGGAGCCAGCAACGGCCTCACCGCGCCCAACGGCCCCTCGCAGGAACGCGTCATCCGCCAGGCGCTCGCGAACGCCCGCCTGACGACGGCCGACGTCGACGCGATCGAGGCGCACGGGACCGGCACGACGCTGGGCGACCCGATCGAAGCCAACGCGCTGCTGGCGACCTACGGGCAGGGGCGCCCCGCCGGACGCCCGGTATGGCTGGGGTCGGTCAAGTCGAACATCGGGCATCCGCAGGCGGCGGCGGGTGTGGCGGGCGTGATCAAGATGGTGATGGCGATGCGGCACGGGACGCTGCCCGCGTCCCTGCACATCGACGAGCCGAGCCCGCACGTGGACTGGTCGTCGGGGGCCGTGCGGCTGCTGACCGAACCGGTGGACTGGCCCGAGAACGGCCGCCCCCGCCGCGCCGGAGTCTCCTCGTTCGGGATTTCCGGCACCAACGCCCACCTGATCCTGGAGCAGGCGCCGGACCACCGCGGGGCGGAGCCGCCGGCCGCGCTCTGGGTCGTGTCGGCGCGCTCGGCGGAGGCGCTGCGCGCGCAGGCGGAGCGGCTCGCCGAGCATGTGGCCGCCCATCCCGAACTCACCCCGGCCGAGGTCGGCTGGTCGCTGATCAGGACGCGGTCGGTGTTCGAGCACCGGGCGGCGCTGCTCGGGCGGGACCGCGACCGCCTGCTCCGCGGCCTCGCCGCCCTGGCCGGCGGCGCGCCGGACGCCGACGTGGTGACCGGTCTCGCGGACCCGGCCGCCGCCCGGCCCGTGCTCGTGTTCCCCGGGCAGGGGTCGCAGTGGGCGGGAATGGGAGCGGAGCTGCTGGAGTCCTCACCGGTCTTCGCCGCGCGGATCGGCGAGTGCGAGCGGGCGCTGGCGCCCTACGTGGACTGGTCGCTGCGCGAGGTGCTGCTGAGCGGGGGTGATCTGAGCCGGGTCGACGTCGTCCAGCCCGCGCTGTGGGCGGTGATGGTGTCGCTGGCGGCGGTGTGGGCCGAGTTCGGGGTCGAACCCGCCGCCGTGGTCGGCCATTCCCAGGGCGAGATCGCCGCCGCGTGCGTGGCCGGGGCGCTGCCGGTCGAGGACGGTGCGCGCGTCGTCGCGGTGCGCAGCCGCGCGC
The DNA here is from genome assembly GCF_900659615.1 of Actinomadura fibrosa. Taxonomy (GTDB): domain Bacteria; phylum Actinomycetota; class Actinomycetes; order Streptosporangiales; family Streptosporangiaceae; genus Spirillospora; species Spirillospora fibrosa. Next base: position 12,758 of record NZ_CAACUY010000163.1, read on the forward strand.
TGCGGCGGCTGTCCGGGCAGGGCGCGATGGCGTCGCTGGCGGTGGGCGAGGAGCGGGCGGCCCGGTTGCTGGAGTCCGCCGCCGAGACGGTGGTGGCCGTGGTCAACGGCCCGGCCTCCACGGTGGTCTCCGGTCCGCCCGGCCAGGTGGCGGCCGTGGTGGCCGCCGCCCAGGAGCAGGGCCACCGGGCCCGTGTGATCGACGTCGACTACGCCTCGCACGGTCCCCAAGTCGACCGGATCGCCGACGAGCTCACCGCGGCGCTGGACGGCATCGCGCCCGCGTCCGCGACGGTGCCGTTCTACTCCACCGTGACCGGCGAGCGGATCGACACCGCCGCGCTGGACGCCGGGTACTGGGTCGCCAACCTGCGCCGGCCCGTCCGCTTTGCCGACACCGTCAGGGCGCTGCTCGGCGAAGGCCACCGGGTCTTCATCGAGTCCAGCCCCAACCCCGTCCTCACGTCCGGGATCGAGGAGTGCGCCGAGGAGGCCGGCGTCCGGGCCGCCGGGCTGCCGACCCTCCGCCGTGACCATGGCGGGTCCGAGCAGATGGTCAGGGCGCTGGCCGGGGCGTTCACGGCGGGCGCCGGCGTCGACTGGACCCGCTGCTTCCCCGCCGACCCGCCGCCGCGCGTCGTCGACCTGCCGACCTACGCCTTCCAGCGCGAGCGCTACTGGCTGACCCGGGAGCGCGGGGGGACGGCGGACGCGGCGGATCTCGGCCTCGCCCCGACCGGCCATCCCGTCCTCGGCGCCGCCTTCGAGCCGGCCGATGGCGGCGGCCGGGTGCTCACGGGCCGGGTGGCCCGGCGGCGGCAGCCCTGGCTCGCCGATCACACCATCGCGGGCGCCGTGCTGGTCCCGGGCGCCGCGCAGCTCGAATGGGTCCTGCGGGCCGCCGACGAGACCGGCTGCGCGACGGTCGAGGAACTCGTCATCCACACGCCCATGGCCGTCCCCGAGCCGGACGGCCTGAGCGTCCAGGTGGCCGTCGGGGCGGCCGGGGACGACGGCCGCCGTGACGTCGCCGTCCACGCCCGCGCTGGCGGCGGATGGACCCGGCACGCGACCGGTGTGCTCCGCGCCGCCCCCCTCGCCCCGGCCGAGCCGCCGGGGGCGTGGCCTCCCGCCGGAGCCGAACCGGTGGACCTCGCCGGCTTCTATGAGCGGGCCGCCGCCGCCGGCTACGGCTACGGGCCCGCGTTCCAGGGACTGCGGGCGATGTGGCGGGACGGGTCCGACGTGTTCGCCGAGATCGAGCTGCCCGCCTCCGCGCAGGACCGCGGCGGCCTCGCCGTCCACCCGGCGCTGCTGGACGCCGCGCTGCATCCGCTGCTGGCGGACCGGTTCGACGACGGCGGGGTCTGGCTTCCGTTCGGCTGGAACGAGGTGGGCCTGCACGCCGTGGAGGCGACGGCGATCCGCGTCCGCCTGTCGCAGCTCGGTGACGGGCTCGACCAGGGCGTGCGGCTCACCGTCACCGATCCGGCCGGCGGCCCCGTCCTCGACGCGGAGGTCACCCTGCGGCGCGCCGACGGCGAGCGGGTGCGCGCCGGAGCCGAGCAGGCCCGGACGGACACTCGCGGTGGTCTGAACGGTGGTGCGAACGGCGGTGTGAACGGTGGTGCCAATGGCGGCGCGGTCCGGCGCCGGTCCGCCGCGTCCAACGGTGGCGGGGGGAAACCGGACTGGGCCGCCAGGCTGGCGGGGCGCGCCGCCGACGAACGCCGCCGCATGGTGCTCGACCTGGTACGCGGCCACACCGCGGCCGTGCTGGGCTTCGCGGGCCCGGCCGGGGTGCGGCCGGACGCCACGTTCGAGGAGATGGGCCTCGGCTCGGTGATGGCCGTGGAGCTCCGCGACCGGCTCGTCTCGGCCACCGGCCTCTCGTTCCCCACCTCGCTCATCTTCGGGCATCCCACCCCGCGGGACGTCGCGGCCGAGGTGCTGCGGCGCCTGCTCGCCGATGCGGGCGCCGACACCGGCGGAGACACCGGCGGCGGCACCGGCGCCAGGCGTTCGGACCGCGGCGCCGTCGGCCCGCTCCCGGACGAGGAGGACGGCGGCGCGGCGGACCGGTTGCGCTCCGCGTCCACCGAGCAGGTCCTGGACTTCATCGACAACGAGCTCGGAGTCTCCTGAATGGTGATCTGCCATGGCGAATGAGGACAGGCTGGTCGACTACCTGAAGCGGGTCGCGGCCGAGCTGCACGAGACCCGCCGGCGCCTGCGCCGGGTCGAGGAGCGGTCCGCCGAGCCGATCGCCGTCGTCGGCATGGCCTGCCGCTTCCCCGGCGGCGTCGACTCCCCGGAGGCGCTGTGGCGGCTGGTGGCCGGCGGCGAGGAGGCGCTCTCCGAGTTCCCCGCCGACCGGGGCTGGGACCTCGACGCGCTCTTCCACTCCGACCCCGACCACCACGGGACGAGCTACCAGCGGCGCGGCGGGTTCATCCGCGACGCCGACCGGTTCGACGCCGAGTTCTTCGGGATCAGCCCGCGCGAGGCGCTGGCGATGGACCCGCAGCAGCGCGTGATGCTGGAGACGTCCTGGGAGCTGTTCGAGCGGGCCGGGATCGATCCGGCGTCGCTGCGCGGCACCCGCACGGGCGTGTACGCCGGGATGTCCGGCGAGGACTACCTGTCCGGGCTGCCGCACATCCCGGAGGGCCTGGAGGGGCACGCCACGACGGGCCGCAGCACCAGCGTCGTCTCCGGGCGCGTGGCCTACACGTTCGGGCTGGAGGGCCCGGCGGTGACGGTCGACACCGCCTGCTCGGCGTCGCTGGTGGCCGTCCACCTGGCGTGCCAGGCGCTCCGCCAGGACGACTGCGCGCTCGCGCTCGCGGGCGGGGTGCTGGTCATGTCCACCCCGGCCCTGTTCAAGGAGTTCTCCCGGCAGCGCGGGCTCGCGCCCGACGGCCGCTGCAAGCCGTTCGCCGCGGCGGCGGACGGGACGGTGTTCGCCGAGGGGGCCGGGCTGCTGCTCCTCGAACGCCTGTCGGACGCGCGCCGCAACGGGCGGCGGGTGCTGGCGGTGATCCGCGGTTCGGCGGTGAACCAGGACGGCGCGAGCAACGGCCTGACCGCCCCCAGCGACCTCGCGCAGGAGGAGGTGATCCGGCGGGCGCTGGCCGTCGCGGGCCTCTCGGCGGCCGACGTGGACGCGGTGGAGGCGCACGGCACCGGGACCCGGCTCGGCGATCCGATCGAGGCGCAGGCGCTGCTCGCCGTCTACGGGGCGGACCGGCCCCCGGACCGCCCGCTGCGGCTGCGGTCGATCAAGGCCAACATCGGGCACACGGTCGCGGCCGCGGGCGCCGCCGGGCTGATCGGCATGGTGATGGCGCTGCGGGAGGAGACGCTGCCCGCCGCCCTGCACGCCGACGAGCCGTCCCCCTACGTCGACTGGGACGCCGGCGGTGTGCGGCTGCTCACCGAGGCGACGCCGTGGCCGCGCACCGGCCGCCCGCGCCGCGCGGCGGTCTCCTCGTTCGCGATCTCCGGGACGAACGCGCACCTGATCGTGGAGGAGGCCCCCGAGGACGGGCGGGACGAGCCGGTCCCCGCCGTCCCGGAGCCGTCCACCGCCCCGGAGCCGTCCATCGTCCCGTGGGTGGTGTCGGCGCGCGGCGCGGCGGCGCTGCGGGCGCAGGCGCGGCGGCTGGCGGAGTTCGCCGCGTCCGGGACGGAGGCGACGGCCGCCGAGGTGGGCTGGTCGCTGGCTACGACCCGCGCGGTGTTCGAGCACCGCGCGGTGGTCGTGGGACCCGACCTGCCGGCCGGCCTCGCCGCGCTGGCGGCGGGCGAGGCCCATCCCGCCGTCGTGTCGGGCCGCGTCCTCGGCGGCGACCCGGTGCTGGTGTTCCCCGGGCAGGGGTCGCAGTGGGCCGGGATGGGCGCGGAGCTGCTGGAGACCTCGCCGGTCTTCGCCGCGCGCATCGCCGAGTGCGAACGGGCCCTCGCCCGCCATGCGGACTGGTCGCTGACCGAGGTGCTGCGCGGCGGCGGCGAGGAACTCGGCCGCGTCGACGTGGTGCAGCCGGCGCTGTGGGCGGTGATGGTGGCTCTGGCCGCCGTGTGGGAGCACCACGGCGTCAGGCCCGCCGCCGTGGTCGGGCACAGCCAGGGGGAGATCGCCGCGGCGTGCGTCGCCGGCGCCCTCTCCCTGGACGACGCCGCCGCCGTCGTGGCCGTCCGCGCCAAGGCGCTGCGCCGGCTGTCGGGCGCCGGTGCGATGGCGTCCATCGGCGCGGCGGCCGACGAGGTCGCGGCCCTGCTCGCCGGGGCGGAGGACGTGACGATCGCGGCGGTCAACGGGCCGCGCTCCACCGTCGTCTCCGGCGCTCCCGGCCCGGTGGCCGCCGTCGTCGAGGCCGCGCAGGGGCGGGGGTTGCGGGCCCGGCCGATCGACGTCGACTACGCCTCCCACCATGCCCAGATCGACCGGGTCGCCGCCGAACTGGAGGAGGCCTTGACGGGCATCGCCCCGGTGAGCTCCGACGTGGCCTTCCACTCGACCGTCACGGGCGCCAGGATCGACGGCGCGCGCCTCGACGCCGCCTACTGGGTGGCCAACCTGCGCGAGCCGGTGCGTTTCGCCGACACCGTCCGGGCGCTGCTCGACGACGGCCATCGCGTGTTCATCGAGGCCGCCCCGCATCCGGTGCTGGCGGTGGGGATGGAGGAGGCGTTCGAGGAGGCCGATGTCGCGGCCGCCGCCGTGCCGACGCTGCGCCGCGGCGAGGGCGGCCTCACCCGCGTCGCCCGCTCCCTCGGCGAGGCGTTCACCGCGGGCGCCGAGGTGGACTGGGCCGCGTGGTTCCCCGCGGATCCGCCGCCGCGGACCGTCGACCTCCCCACCTACGCCTTCCAGCGCACGAGGTACTGGCTGGCCGACCGGGCCGGGACGCCGACGGGGACCGGGACGGGGTCGGGCCATCCGCTGCTGCCCGTGTCGGCCGCGCTCGCCGACGGCGGGCGGATGCTGACCGGCCGCCTGTCCGCCTCCGGCGGGTGGACCGGTCAGCACGCGGTCGCGGGCGGCGCGCTGCTGCCGGGGGCCGCGCTGGCGGAGTGGGCGCTGCGCGCCGCCGACGAGACCGGCTGCGCGGCGGTGGACGAGCTGGTCCTGCGCGAGCCGGTGCGCCTCCCGGGCTCGCGCGCGCTGCGGGTCCAGGTGCTCGTCGACGCCCCGGACGACGCCGGCCGCCGCGCGCTGCGGGTGTACTCGTGCCCCGACGCCGATGCGGACTCCGGCGCCGGAACGTGGACCCTGCACGCGACCGGCGTCCTCGCCCCGGACCAACGGGAGGACGCGGGGGAGGGGCCGTGGCCGCCCGAAGGCGCCGAACCGGTGCCCGTCGAGGACTTCTACGACCGCGCCGCGTCCGCCGGCTACGACTACGGCCCGGCGTTCCGCGGCCTGACCGCGGTGTGGCGCCAGGGCCGGGACCTGCTGGCCGAGGTGAGCCTGCCGGAGGCCGCCGGTGAGGCGGGCGGGTTCGGCGTCCACCCGGCGCTGCTGGACGCGGCGCTGCAACCGGTCCTGCTGGCCGGACCGGTTGAGAGCGGCCGGCTCCTGCTGCCGTTCTCCTGGTCCGGCGTCGCGCTGCACGCGGTCGGCGCGGTGGCGGCGCGGGTCCGGATCTCACCGTGCGGCGACCGGCCCGAGGACGGCGTGCGGGTCGGCATCACCGACCCGGCGGGTGCTCCGGTGCTGACGGTCGAGTCGCTCACGCTGCGCCCGACCGGCGTCGACCGCCTGCGAAGCGTCCCCGAAGGGCTGTTCGCGGTGGAGTGGACGCCGGGGACGGATCCGGCGGACCTCCCGGGCGAGGACGGCTGGGTGCGGTTGGAGGAGCTGGACGTCGAGGCGTCCGTACCACCGGCCGTCGTGGCGCGCCTGGACACCGAGGAGCGCCTGGACGCCGCGGAGCGCCTGGACACCGAGGAGCGCTTGGACGCTGCCGGCGCGTCGGCGGCCGTGCAGCGCGCGCTGGAAGTGCTCCAGGACTGGCTGGCCGAGCCGCGCCTGTCCGAGTCCCGCCTGGTGCTGGTGACGCGGGGAGCCGTCGAGACCGACGACCCCGACCTGGGCGGCGCCGCGGTGTGGGGCCTCGTCCGCAGCGCGCAGTCGGAGAATCCCGGCCGGTTCGTGCTCCTCGACGTCGAGCACGACGATGACGTCGCGGAGGCCGTCCGGTGGGCGCTGGCGACCGGCGAGCCGCAGGCGGCGGTGCGCGGCGGCCGGATGCTCGTGCCGCGGATGGCCCCGGTGCGCGAGCCGGCGGCTCCGGTGCCGCCCTCGGGCGAGCCGGCCTGGCGGCTGGCCCCGAGTCCGGACGCGACGCTCGACGTCGTCGCGGTGGCCTGCCCCGAGGCGCTCGCACCGCTCGGGCCGGGCCAGGTGCGCGTCGGGGTCCGCGCCGCCGGGATCAACTTCAAGGACGTCCTGATCGCGCTCGGCATGGATCCCGGCCCGCTGCTGGGAAGCGAGGGGGCCGGCGTCGTCCTCGACGCCGCTCCGGACGTCACCGGCCTGGCGCCGGGCGACCGGGTGATGGGGCTGTTCGGCGGCGCGTTCGGCCCGACCGCGGTGGCCGACGCCCGGACCCTGGTCCCGGTCCCGGACGGCTGGGACCTCCGGCGCGCGGCGGCGACCCCGGTGGCGTTCCTCACCGCCTGGTACGGCCTCGTCGAGCTGGCCGGGCTGCGGCCGGGGGAGCGGGTCCTCGTCCACGCGGCCACCGGCGGGGTCGGGATGGCGGCGGTGCAGATCGCGCGCCACCTCGGCGCGGAGGTGTACGCGACGGCCGGTCCCGGCAAGCACCCGGTCCTCGCCGGAATGGGGATCGACCCGGAGCACCGCGCGTCGTCCCGCGACACGGCCTTCGAGGAGTCGTTCCGCCGGGCGACCGGCGGGCACGGCGTCGACGTGGTCCTCCACAGCCTGACCGGGGACCTCACCGACGCGTCGCTGCGGCTCCTCGCCCCCGGTGGCCGGTTCGTCGACATGGGCAAGACCGACGTCCGCGACCCCGACCGGTATCCCGGTCTGTCCTACAGGGCGTTCCAACTGCTCGCCGACGCCGGGCCGGACCTGATCGCCGCCATGTTCCGCACGCTCACCGGCCTGTTCGCCGAAGGGGCGCTGGAGCCGCTCCCCGTACGGGCGTGGCCGCTGGACCGGGCCCGGGACGCGTTCCGGTTCATGAGCCAGGCACGCCACACGGGCAAGCTCGTCCTGGACGTGCCCGCCGCCCTCGACCCCGGCGGCACCGTGCTCATCACGGGCGGCACCGGCACCATCGGCGCGGCGGTCGCCGCGCACCTGGCCCGCACCAGGCAGGTCGCGCGGCTGGTCCTGGTCAGCCGGCGCGGCCCGGACGCGCCGGGCGCGGCGGAGCTGGTGGCCCGGCTGGGCGGCCTCGGCGTCGAGGCGCGGGCCGTCGCGGCCGACGTCGCCGACCCCGCCGCGGTCCGGGAGCTGGTCGCCGGTGTCGACCCCGCGCATCCGCTGACCGGCGTCGTGCACGCCGCCGGTGCCCTCGACGACGCGATGGTCCGGTCGCTGACGCCCGGCCATGTCGAGCGGGTCTGGGCGGCCAAGGCGGCCGCCGCCCACCACCTGCACGAGGCCACGGCGGACCTGCGGCTCGGCATGTTCGTTGTCTTCTCCTCCTTCGCGGCGACGCTCGGCACCCTCGCGCAGGGGAACTACGCCGCCGCCAACGCCTACCTCGACGCCCTCGCCGCCCACCGGCGCGCCGCCGGGCTGCCCGGCCTGTCGATCGCCTGGGGGCTGTGGGCGGAGATCAGCGGGCTGACCCGGGGGCTGACGGAGGCCGACCTGGCGCGCTTCGGCCGGTTCGGGATCAAGCCCCTGCCGACCGAGGACGGGCTCGCCCTCTTCGACGCCGCCCGCCGCGACGGCCGCCCCGCGCTGGTGGCGCTCGGCTTCGACGCGAGCGCCCTGGCGGGCCGTCCCGCCGCCGAGCTG
>NZ_CAACUY010000164.1 GCF_900659615.1 Actinomadura fibrosa
CCCTGGCCGCGGCGGCGCTCGGCGCGTGCGCGCCGTCGTCCGGCGGCGAGGCCGGGGCCGGCGCCCCGCTGCCGAGCGCGACGGTGGAGGACGCCGCGTCGTTCGACCTGAACGCGCTGGTCGCCGCGGCGAAGAAGGAGGGCTCCGTCCTCGCCTACGACGGCAGCGGCGACGTCAAGGACATGGCGGAGGCGTTCGAGAAGAAGTACGGCATCAAGGCCGAGGGCGTGAAGTCCAAGGCCGCCGCCACCGCCGAGAAGATGACGCGGGAGGCGCAGGCCGGCAACGTCACCATCGACGTCAGCCTGTTCGAGGACGGGCCGATGCTCGTCGGGCAGCTCCTCCCGCAGCGGATCGTCACCACCTGGATCCCGCCGGACCTCGCCGCCCGCATCGCCGAGAAGAACCGCAACCCGCTGATGATGATCGCCAAGGCGTACGTGTTCGCCTACAACCCCAGGCTCAACCCGGGCGGCTGCCCGGTGAAGAGCCTGTGGGACCTCACCGAGCCGAAGTGGAAGGGCAAGGTGATGATGCAGGACCCGCTGGGCAAGGAGGTCTTCACCCAGTGGTTCACGCAGATGTCGGAGCAGGGCTCCGACAAGCTCGCCGCCGCGTACCAGCAGCTCGGCCGCGGCGAGCTCAAGACGTCCGAGGAGGACGCCGCGCACGAGTGGGTGAAGCGGCTCGCGAAGAACGACCCCGTCCTGACCACCGAGGACGAGGACGTCGCGACCGCCGTCGGCGCCCCCAACCAGACCCGCACCACCATCGGGCTGTTCTCGATCGCCAAGTTCCGCGACCTGGAGGGCAAGGGCTTCAGCATGAAGGTCTGCGAGGGCCTCGCCCCGTGGACCGGGTTCGCGTACCCGAAGTTCGCGACGATCGCGGCGAAGTCCAAGCACCCGAACGCCGCGAAGCTGTTCGTCCACTTCGCGATGGAGAAGGAGGGCTTCGACCTTGAGGCCCACTCCGGCGGCGTGTCCGGCAACGACGCGGTCGGGGTCAGCCCGCACAACCCGCCCGGCCTCACCGACTGGAACGCCCAGCTGTACTGGTTCTCCTCGCAGCAGCTGATCGCCGACTTCCGCGCCCGCCAGGACATCAAGGACTTCTGGCGCGTCAACCACTCCTGACCCGACCCCCGGCGGGCCGCGGGACGCGGCCCGCCGGGCACCACCCCGGAGGAAACCATGGCGGTCGCCGCCTCCACACCGCCGGTGCCACGCGGCCGGCGCGCGCTGTACCGGACCCGCGTGCTCCTGCGAGACCCCACCGTGCTGCTCGGCCTCCTGCTGAGCGCCGTCCTGCTCTACCTCGTCATCGCGCCCCTCGTGTCCGTCGTGTCGGACGCGGCCCGCGTCCAGTACGGCGACGAGGCCCGCTCCGGCCAGGACGCCGGATCGTGGACGGGCTACTACCTGTGGCGGGTGTTCCGCTCGCCGGTCAGCCGCCTGCTGTTCTGGGAGCCGCTGCTCCACACGCTCACGGTCGCGGTCGGCGTGGTCGTGTTCGCGCTCGTCGTCGGCGGCTCGATGGCCTGGCTCGTCACCCGCACCAACGTGCCCGGGCGGAAGTTCCTCGCCGGCGCGCTGGTCGTCCCGTACATGCTGCCGTCCTGGACGTTCGCGCTCGCCTGGCTGTCGCTGTTCAAGAACGAGCGGTCCGGCGGGCAGGTCGGCTACCTCCAGGGCGCCGGCGTCAGCACCCCCGACTGGCTCGCCTACGGGCCGCTGCCGATCATCGTCACGCTCGGGCTGCACTACTACCCGTTCGTGCTGCTGCTGTTCGGCAACGCGCTGCGCCGGATCGACTCCCAGCTGGAGGACTCGGCGCGCATCCTCGGCGCCGGCGGCCGGACGGTCGCCCGCCGCATCACGCTGCCGCTGATGCTGCCGGCGCTGTCGTCGGCGGTCCTGCTCGTCGTCGGCCGCGTCCTCGGGACGTTCGGCACGCCCTACATCCTCGGGCTGCCCAGCGACTACAACGTCCTGTCGACCAGCCTCTACCACGCCATCCGCGACCGCAGCACCGGCGTCGCCTCGACCCTCGCGGGCGTCATCGTGCTGGTCGGCGTCCTCGTCGTGGTCGTCGACACCCGGCTCGTGCGGGAGCAGCGCCGGTTCGTCACGGTCGGCGGCAAGGGCGCGATGGAGCGCCGGAGCGACCTGCGCCGCTGGCGCTGGCCCGCGTTCGGCCTCGGGATGGCGGTGTTCGCCGCGAGCGTCGTCGTGCCCGTGCTGACGCTGCTGCTGTCGACCGTCACCAAGACGCCGGGCGTGTTCAGCCCGGGGAACTTCACCCTCCGATACTGGTTCGGCGCCCACATCGAGGGCGCCGTCGGCTTCCCGCACGGCGTGCTGCGCGGCACCGAGCTGTGGGAGGCCGCCTGGAACAGCCTGCGGATCGTCGGCCTCGCGGCGCTCGTCTGCGGGCTCCTCGGACTGCTGATCGGCTACGTGGTCGTGCGCGGCGCCGGGAGCCGGGTCTCCGCGTTCCTGCGCCAGGTGTCGTTCCTGCCGTACCTGGTGCCGGGCATCGCGTTCGCCGCCGCGTGCCTGTCGCTGTTCGCCGTCCGGCGCGGGCCCATCCCCGCCCTCTACGGGACTATCACGCTGCTCGTGCTCGTGATGGTCGTGACGCACCTGCCGTACTCGTCCCGCTCGGGGATCTCGGCGATGATGCAGCTCGGCCGGGAACCCGAGGAGGCCGCGCAGATCAGCGGGGCCCGCTGGACGACCCGGATGACGCGGATCATCATCCCGATCCAGCGGGGCGCGCTCGTCACCGGCGTCGTGCTGCCGTTCATCTCGGGGCTGAAGGAGCTCAGCATCGTGATCATGCTGACCACCACCGGCACCCAGCTGCTGACCACCCTGTCCATCGGCCTCGTCGACTACGGCTACACCCAGCTCGCCAACGGGGTCGTGCTCGTCATCGCCCTGCTCTCGTTCACCATGACCTACCTGGCCCAGCGGCTCACCAAGAGCAGCCTGGCCTCGGGCATCGGAGGTTGACCATGCCGGCCATCACCCTCAGCGGAGTGGTCAAGACCTACCCCGGCGGCGCCCACCCGGCGGTGCGGGACCTCGACCTGACCGTCCCGGACGGCTCGTTCACCTGCCTGCTCGGCCCGTCCGGCTGCGGCAAGACGACCACCCTGCGCATGATCGCCGGGCTGGAGCAGCCGACCCTCGGCGAGATCGCCGTGGGCGACCGCGTCCTGGACTCGGTGCGGCGCGGCGTCCACGTCCCGCCGGAGAAGCGCGACATGGGGCTGGTGTTCCAGAACTACGCGCTCTGGCCGCACCTCACCGTCCGCGGCAACACCGAGTTCGGGTTGCGGATGCGCAAGGTCCCGGCCGCGCGGCGGAAGACGCGCGCCAAGGAGGCCCTGGAGAAGGTGCGCGTCGCCGAATGCGCGGACCGGTACCCGTCCCAGCTGTCCGGCGGCCAGCAGCAGCGCGTCGCGCTCGCCCGCATGCTCGCCGTCGACCCCGACGTCCTGCTGCTGGACGAGCCGCTGTCCAACCTGGACGCGCGGCTGCGGCTGGAGATGCGGACCGAGCTGAAGCGCATCCACGAGGAGACCGGCGCGACCGTCGTGTTCGTCACCCACGACCAGATGGAGGCCATGACGATGGCCACCCACATCGCGGTCATGTCGGAAGGGGAGCTCCAGCAGGTGGCGCCGCCGATGGAGATGTACGAGCGGCCGGCGAACCGGTTCGTCGCCGAGTTCGTGGGGAGCCCGCCGATGAACATCGTCCCCGTCGGAGCCGACCCGGACGGGCTCGCCGGATCGCTGCGCCGGTACACCGAGAAGCACGCCGGCCCGGGCACGCCCGGATGCGTGGGCGTCCGGCCCGAGGCGCTGAAGCTCGCGCGCTCGCGGGACGAGGTGCCGGACGGGGCCTGGTCGGACGACGCCGTCGTCGAGACCGTCCTGCCGACCGGGTCCAGCTGGACCGTGCAGCTGCGCGTCCTGGACACCGAGATGTTCGCCGTCACCCACGAGGACCCCGAGGCCGGGCCCGGTGACCGGCTCGTCTGCTGGGCGAGCCCCCGGCGCCTGCACCTGTTCGCCGAGGACGGTTCCCGGATGGACGCCTGGGACGACGCCGTCGCCCCGGCCCCGAAGGCCGCCCCCGCGAAGGCGGTGTCGTGAACGCGTCTTTGCGCAGGCCGCGGGCGCTTCTCTTGGACTTCGGCGGCGTCCTGGTCGAGACGTCCGGCCGCGACGGATGGCAGGCGGCACTGGCCAAGGAGGTCAACGCGGCCCTCGCCCGCGCCGGCTTCCGCGACCTGGACACCGCCGCGATCGAGACCGACATCAAGGCCGGGGCCGCCGCGGACAAGGCGTGGAAGAACGCGATGTCCCGCCCGTACGCGCCGCCTGAGATGACCCACGCCGCGTTCTGGGGCGACTACGTCGCCGCCGACTGGCCCGTGCCCGCCCGCCAGGTCGTCGTCGCCCACGCGACGCCGCTGTGCAAGCGGATGGGCGAGCTGCGGCAGGACCGCCGCGTCCGTCCCGGCATGTCCGAGGTGCTGGACGCCGCTGCCCGGTCCGGCATCCCGTGCGCAGTGGTCAGCAACGCGCTGTGCGGCGCCGTGCACCGCGACTTCACCGCCGCGTCGGGTCTGGACGGCAGGCTGGCGCTGGAGGTCTACAGCGACGAGGCCGGCATCCGCAAACCCAACCCCGAGATGATCTGGATCGCCACCCGCGCCCTCGGCGTCGAACCGGCGGACGCCTGGTACGTCGGCGACAACTTCGACCGGGACGTGGTGTGCGGGCACCGCGCGGGCGTCGGCGGGAACGTCCTGATGGTGGCCAAGGGCACCTACGACGTCCCGTACGAGGTCCGGCACCGTCCCGACGCGGTCGTCGAGGACGGGTACGGACTGCTGGAACTGCTCACCGCGACCGAAGGAGACGAATGACCACCGACGTGCCCGCCTCGCGGGAGCTCGCCGGGATCGCCGAGCTCGCCGCCCGCGCCACCGGCGACCGGCTGCGGACGGCCTTCCGGTCGCGTCCCGGGGTCGACCACAAGCGCGACTTCCACGACCCGGTCACCGAGCACGACCGCGCGGCGGAGGAGACCATCCGGGAGGTGCTCGCCAAGGAGACGCCGGGCAGCGCCGTCGTGGGCGAGGAGGGCGGCGCCCAAGGGGAGGACGGCGACCTGCGCTGGTACGTCGACCCCATCGACGGGACCGCCAACTTCGCCGTCGGCCTGCCGTTCTTCTGCGTCTCCATCGGCGCCGTCGCCGACGGCCAGGTCGTCGCGGGTGTCGTGTACGACCCGGTACGGGATGAGATGTTCTCCGCGTCGCTCGACGGCGCGACCTGCAACGGGGACCCGATCCAGAGCAGGGGCGCGACCTGCGACAGGTCCGCGGTGCTCGTCACCGGCTATCCCAACGCGCGGGAGCTGCGCCGCCGCGGTGACGAGGCGCTGCGGCGCTTCGGCCTCATGGTGGACGCGTTCGCGACGCTGCGCCGCCCCGGCAGCGCCGCCCTCACCCTCGCGCACGTCGCCTCCGGATGGAGCGACGCGGCGTACGGGACGTCCGTCAACGCGTGGGACGTCGCGGCGGCGCTGCTCCTCGTCAGGCAGGCCGGCGGGACGTACCTCCCGCTCGGCGGCGAACCCGGTTGCGCCGACTGGGAGGCCCCCGGCTACCTGGCGTGCGTCGGCGGCTTCGACCTCGCCGGCTCCGTGCTCACCCAGGTCGCGGAGATCGCCTCGTGAGCGCCGTCGGGACCCGGACCGTCGAGTGGATCGTCACCGACCTGGACGGCACCCTCGTCGCCCGCGACCTCAGGATCGTCGAGTCGGGCTCGGCCGCGCTGCGCCGCTTCATCGACGCCGGCGGCACCGTCGTCATCGCCACCGGCCGCAGCGAGGAGGCCGCCCTCCCGTACTACCGCGCGCTCGGCCTCACGACCCCGGCGATCCTCTACAACGGGGCGCGTGTCGTCGACCTCAGCACCGGCGCCGTCCTTCACCGGCGCAGCCTGAGCGTCGCCGCGTGGGCGAGGCTCACCATGCTGTTCGCCGAGCTGCCCGCCGGGGTCTGGCCGGCGGTGTTCAGCCGCGGCCGCGTGCACGTCACCGACTCCTCGCCCGCGCTCCGGGACTACGCCGCGCGGGACGGCGTCGCGCTCCACCGGCTCGGCTCGTGGGGCGAGCTGCCGTTCGACGACGTCATCAAGGTCATGCTCGTCTGCGACCGGCCGGAGCTGATGGACCCGGCGGAGGAGGCGGTGTCCGCCGCCGTCCCCGGGGTGACGCTCGTCCGGTCCGAGTCGACCTACCTGGAGGTGCTGCCCGCGGGCGCCACCAAGGGCGCGGCGCTGCGCGAGCTGGCCGCCTCCCGCGGCGTCGCGCTCAGCGACATCGCCGCGATCGGCGACAACCCCAACGACCTCGACATGATCCAGGCGGCGGGCCTCGGCGCCGCGGTCGGCGACGGCGCGGAGAGCGTGCGCGCCGCCGCCGACATCGTCGTCCGCCCGTGCGCCGAGGGCGCCGTGGCCGACCTCGTCGCCCGCGTCCTGCCATGATCCTCACCGTCGTCGGCTGCGCCGGGTCCGTTCCGGGCCCGGACGCCGCCTGCTCCTGCTACCTGCTGGAACACGACGGCTTCCGGCTCCTCCTCGACCTCGGGACGGGCGCGCTCGGCCCCCTCCAGCGCTTCGCCGACCCGTGCGCGATCGACGCCGTGGTCCTCAGCCACCGCCACCGCGACCACTGCTCGGACCTGATGCTGCTCGCCTACCTGCGCGACCGCCGCGGCGCCCCCGGCCGCCTGCCCGTGATCGCACCGGCCGGCACGCAGGCGCACGTCACCGATCCGACACCCCGCGACTACGAACGCGTCCTCGACTGGCGGGACCCGCCCGCGGCGCCGTTCCGGCTCGGCCCCCTGACGATCGAGACGGCGCCGGTACGGCACTCGGTACCGGCGCTCGCCGTCCGCGTCACCGCCGGGGCCGCCAGCCTCACCTACTCCGGAGACACCGGCGAATGCACCGAACTGCTGGACCTGGCACGCGGGACCGGCGTGCTCCTCTGCGAAGCGGCGGCCTCGGTCGAGACCCCCGGCTCGGGGGCGGCGCACCTGACCCCGTCCCAAGCGGCGCACCTGGCGAAGTCGGCGGGCGCCGCGCACCTCGTCCTCACACATTTGCGCCCATGGGCCGACCCGATGGCCGCCCTACGGGAAGCCCGCGGAGTCTACGGCGGCCCGCTCTCCCTGGCAGCGCCAGGTCTGCGCGTCGCCGTCTGAGCCCCTCCGGGAACGGTCACGACTCGGCGCCGGGACGCTCCTGCATGATCCACCGATTGCCGTCGGGATCGGAGAAGAAGGCCATCGTGCTCCACGGCTCGTCGCTGTGCCCGGGCACCTGCTTGCCGTCCTCGAAATGGACGACCTCGCTCAGCGGAGCGCCGCGCCCGGTCAGCTCGGCGTGGACGGCCACGATGTCGGACACCACCAGGGTCAGCCCGCGCTGCGGCTCGTCGCCCTCGACCAGCTGGATCGAGCAGCCGGACCCCGGCGGGGTGAGCTGGACGATGCGCATCCCCCCGGGCACCACCCTGTCGATGTCCACGTTGAAGCCGATCCGCTCGCTGTAGAAGTCCCGCGCGCGGCTCACATCGGAGACGGGAACCTGCACCACCTCAAGCTTCATCTCCACGACGGTCGTCCTCCCGGTGGGCGCAGCATGGTGTAGATCAGCAAGGGCCTGATCGTAGCGTGCGGGTCCGACAAGGCGGCGGATCGCGGATCGCCGCGGACGGGGGTCCGCCGGGTGGCCGGCCGCTCGCGCGACCGGCCACCTCCGCGCGCACCGCGGACGTGCGCTCAGCCGAACAGCGCGACGTACCGGTCCAGGTAGAGCGGCCAGCCCTGGTCGTTGCCGACGGCCTCGGCCAGGGACTGCCAGCCGGGCCCGTGCCGGTCGATGTGCCGGTGCTCCAGCTCCACCCTCGTCCGGGACGGCGACTCCTCGACGAAGCGGACCTCGACCTCGCTGGCGTTCGCGGTGTCGGCCTCGATCTGCCACTGGACGCCGATGTCCCAGGAGAACACCACGCGGGAGGGCGGCTCGTAGACCAGGACCCGCCCCCACCGGCACTCGGTGCCGTCCTCCGCGCGGTCGTAGATGCTCCCGCCGGCCCTCGCCTCGAAGACGGTCTCGGCGATGGGCGCGCCCAGCAGGTTGTGCTCGCGCGGCTTGAAGTCACCGAACCGCTCGGTGAAGACCTTGAAGGCGTGCTCGACCGGCGCGTCGATCACGACGCTCCGGTTCACGGCCGTCTCTGTCATCCCTGCTCCTCGTGCTCGTCCGGAGCGGCCGGGCGGTCCCGCTCGGCCGCGTCCTGGAAACCGGACAGGGCCCGGTCCCAGAACCGGTCGAGCCGATCGCGCAGCGCCGCCACGCCCGCCGGGTTCAGCCGGTAGATCCGGCGGGTCCCCGCGGCGGTCTCGTCCACGAGCCCGGCGTCCTTGAGCACCTTCAGGTGCTGCGACACCGCCGGCCGGCTGACCGGCAGCTCGTCGGCGAGCTCCCGGACCGAGCGCGGACGCTCGGCCAGGGTCGTGACGATCGTCCGCCGCGTCGGATCGCCCAGCGCGCTCCATGCGTCGTCGTCGGATTGGTAAGTGGCCACGAACCGTTAGCCTAGACTTACCAATGCCGGAAACGCAAGGTCTCCTGCCCGCGAGATCCGCGCGATCATGCCCTTCAGATGTGGCTGGGCTCCGGCTCCGATTCGGGCAGTGGGGTCGGCGTGCGGCGGGGGAGTAGGAGCGGGGTGACCAGCAGGAGTACGCCCGCCAGGCCGATGGCCGTGCGCGTGCCGAGCAGGCTGCCCAGCACGCCCCACAGGACGGTCAGGAGCGCGGTGGTGGCCTTGGTCGTCACCGTCCAGGCGGTCAGCGTCCGCGTGACCCGGTCGACGGCGGTGCGTTCGAGGCGGCAGGTGGCGTAGACGGGGTTGAAGACCCCGCAACAGAAGATAAGGCAGAGTTCGACGCCCATCACCAGCAGCAGTCCCGTGGTTCCCGGCCCGACGAAGGCCAGTCCGACGGGCCAGAGCGCGCGGAGCGTCCCCGCCGTGACGAGGACCCGGTGCCGCCCGAACCGGCCGACGAGCGGCCGGGCCAGCCGTGCGCCGAGCAGCCCGCCGACCGCGGGCGCGGCCAGGGCGAGGCCGTACTGCCACGGCGCGAAGCCCAGCCGGCCGAGCATCAGGACGGCCAGCAGCGCGTCCGTGGCCATCACCAGGCCGTTGAACAGGGCGGTGTTGAAGAACAGCGGGCGCAGCGTCGCGTCGGCGAGGATGTACCGCCAGCCGTCGAGCAGGTCCGTGGCGCGCATCCGCGCGGCCTCGCGGCCCTCGGGCTCCGGCTCGTGCCCGCCGATCGCGCGGATGCCCAGGGCCGACAGCAGGTAGCTGATCGCGTCGGCCACCACCGTCGCCACCGGGCCGAGGAGCCCGATCAGCGCGCCGCCCACCGGCGGTCCGACGATCGTGGTCGTCCAGCCCGTGGACTCGAACCGGGCGCTGGCGACGAGCAGGTCCTCGGGCGGCAGCAGCGACTTCAGGTACGCGCCCGAGGCGGCGCGGAACGTGATGTCGGCCGCCGCGGCGACGGCCGACACCAGCAGCAGCTGGACGAACGAGAGCACGCCGAGCGCGAACGCGGCGGGGACCGTCAGCAGGGCCGCGAACCGCACCAGATCCGTCGCGATCAGCACCGGCCGCTTGCGGCGGAACTCCACCCACGGGCCGAGCGGCACCGCCGCGATCGCACCCGCCGCCGCCCCGACACCGGCCAGCGCGGCGACCCGCGCCGGTCCGGCGCCCAGCACCTGGATCGCGATCAGCGGGAACGCGCCGAAGGCCAGCCAGGTGCCCAGCGCGCTGGTCCCGTACGCTGCCCAGAGCCACCCGAACCGCCGTCCCAGCCGGTGCCCGCTCCGCATGCTCCGCCACTCCTCGCCACTCGCCCCGTACAACCGATCCGCGACCAGAAGCATCAAAGCGAGCGCGAGAACTGGAGATCAAACAACTGCCAACGTCGCAGCCACAACTGATGGTTGTGTCGCTAGGGTGCCGGTATGGATCTCGAAGCCGTCCGGACCTTCGTCGCCGCCGCCGGCGCCGGGCAGTTCCAGGAGGCCGCCGCCGAGCTGGCGGTCACCCAGCAGGCCGTCTCCAAGCGCATCGCCGCGCTGGAACGCACCCTCGGCGTGCGGCTGTTCACCCGCACCCCGCGCGGTGCCGAGCTCACCATCGACGGGCAGGCTTTCCTGCCCCACGCCCGCGAGCTGCTGCGCGTCGCCGAGCGCGCGGTCGAGTCCGTGCGCCCCGGCAGCCGTCCGCTGCGCGTCGACGTGCTCGCCTCGCGCAGCGCGGCATCGGGCCTGATGCGGCGCTTCCACCGCGCGCACCCCGAGATCGAGCTCGACGTCGTGACGCTGTTCGACATCGAGACGGCCACCGCCGCGATCCGCTCCGGCGCGATCGACGCCTCCTTCCGCGCCGTCGCCGCGCCCGGCCGGCCCCTGCCCGAGGACATCGAGTCGGTCTGGGTGCTCGACGAGCCGCTCCAGCTCCTCACCGGCCCCGCCCACGCGCTGGTGGGCGCCCGGTCGGTGACCCTCTCCCAGCTCGCCGGGCACCGGATCTGGATGCCCGGCGTCGTCCCCGGTACCGAGTGGGCCGCCTACTACGACGACCTCGTCGCCGAGTTCGGCGTCACCATCGAGGCGACCGGCCCCAACTTCGGCTCCGACGCGCTCCTCGACACCATCGCCGACACCCCGGCCCTGGCCACGTTCATGGGCGGGAACACCCGCCTCGTCTGGCCCGCCGACCACGGCCTGCGCCGCATCCCGGTGACCGACCCGACACCCGTCTACCCGCACTCACTGCTCTGGCACCGGGACAACCCCCACCCGGCGCTCCCGATCCTCCGGGCCCACCTCGCCGCCACCCCCGACACCACCGGGACCTGGGCCCCCGACTGGGCCCTGCGCCGCACAGCGAGCATCAAGGACTGAAGCGGCACGGCACCGTCGGCGAGCCATGCCTGGCCGAACGATACTGGACGAATGTCCCGCCCCATTCTCCTGCTCGATGTCGACGGCGTCCTCAATCCCTTCGGAACCGCCGAGTGCCCGGCGGGATTCACCGAACATGAACTGTTCACGGGAGAGGAACCCGTCCGCCTCTGCCCGGCGCACGGCGAATGGATCAAAGAGCTCCAGGAGGTCTTCGACGTCGCCTGGGCCACGGGCTGGAACGACGAGGCCAACCGCCTGTTGGCTCCGCTCCTGGGCATCGAGCCACTGCCGGTGGTCCCGATGCCGCCGATTCCCTTCCATCCCCGTGAGAAAGTGCCGGCGGTCGCCCGGTTCGCCGGCCGGCGCCCCGCCGTCTGGATGGACGACCTCCACACGCCGGAGGCCCGGGAATGGAGCATCGCCCGCGAGCAGGCCACCCTCCTCATCCCTATCGACCCCACCGAGGGCCTGACCCGAAGCGCCGTCGTCCGCGCGATCATGTGGTGGACGGCGCCACCGTAGCTACACGAGCCGCCGACGTCCGGCGGGCATCCCCTTGAGCACGCCAAGCCTCCGCAGCCAATTGACGTACCAGTCGCCGAAGTCGAGGCCGGGAATCAGCCCCCGCTCTCCTCGGACCTCGTCACGCCAGACCTGCCCGCTGGCAGAGCCGGTCACGACCAACCGAAAGTAAGTCCCGTGGCCGAGCTCGGCCAGGATCATCGATCCGGTGAGCACTTCGTCGTAGTGATCCTCCTCGTCGAGGTCCTCGAAGTACTCCGCGGGCACGCGACTGGTGAACGGGAACGGTGTGGCCAGGTATCGGGGGGCGTAGACGCCGCGGTCGGCCCACCGGACGGAGCGGCGGAGTGGCCACAGGCCGTGGCCCGGGCCGCCGTCGCCGACGCGCAGGACGAAGTCGCGATACGCGTCGGGCAGGCGGACATCGAGACGCCGTTCCAGGTCGAGGACCTCATCCGGCCGGCACGGCCTTCCCAGCCTGCCCTTTTCTCCGAGTTCGGTGAGAGCGGCGAGGATTACGTGCCGATTCCACATCCAATCCATTCCGCGTGCTTCTCTGTGGTGAGTTCGCGACCTTGCTCGTGAGCATACGCCGACCGATGGTGGATCTCTGGGGCATTGATCAATGCGGTCGGCTCCGGAATGCTGGGAATCCGGGAACTCGGCGGGTGGGGTCGGCGTCATAGGGGAGTCGCGTCACTTCGGTCGAGCGCCGCTGGGGCAGTCTGGCCATGTTGAACGTTCCTCTGGACGAGTCCTTCCGCTTCATCCACGAGCCGCTCCGCACGGTGGAGGGCGCCATTCCGCTGCTCGGGAACCAGGGGCTCGCGGACACGCTCAAGGAGCGGATCGTCTACTCGCGCGGCGGCACCTTCCTGGTGGCGGGTTTCCGGGGGGTCGGGAAGACGACGCTGGTCGTGCGCGCGCTGGAGGAGATCGCGCGGAAGCGGCCCGCGGACGAGCAGATCCTGCCGGTCGTGCTGAGCGTCGCGCGTCCGATGTCGACCGAGCAACTGCTGTTCGCGGTGGTGCGCCGGGTGTTCGAGGCGCTGGACGACGCCAGGATCCTGCGTGCGCTGCCGAGCGACACGAAGAGGTCGCTGCTGCTGGCCTACATGCGCACCTCGCTGTCCTTCAAGGAGACGCGCTCGGACGCCTCCGAGCGGGCCACGTCGGTGGACCTCAACGTGAGCGCGCCCGGACAGAAGCTGCTGGGCGCGGTGGGCCTCCAGTTGCCCAAGGCGGGGCTGTCGAACAAGCGGACCCGGTCCCTGGCGACCGAGGCGGCGTTCCTCGCGTACTCCGAGACCGACGCCGAGCACGACATGATGCGCATCGTGCGGCTCCTGTCGGAGCAGCCGCGCGTCCGCGAGCCGCGGCGCGGGTTGCTCGGCCGGGTGTCGCGCCGCAGGCGCCGCGGCCGGTCCCCGGTCGTCCACCTGGTGGTCGTGCTGGACGAGGTCGACAAGCTCACCGCCACGCAGAAGGGCATCGCCGAGGTCGAGTCCCTGCTGGCGGGCATGAAGAACGTCATCACCATGAGCGGCGCCCACTACATCGTCGTCGCGGGCCCCGAGCTCCAGGACCATGTGCTCATGGACGCCGGGCGCGGCAACGGCGTCTACGAGAGCATCTTCGCCTGGCGGCTCTACGTGCCCTGCAACTGGTCCGCGCCGAAACGCCTGCTGGACGGGCTCGTCCAGCGGCCGCGCGACCACGAGAGCCTCGAACGGCTGGAGAGGTTCGAGCGCTACCTGCGCTTCAAGGCGCGCGGCGTGCCGCGCCGCCTGCTCCACGAGTTCAACTCGTTCGTGACCTGGCGCGCGGGACGGCCATGGCTGCGGGTGGAGCGCGCGGACTGGGACAGGATCGCCTTCTACGCCTGGCTTGAGGACACCGTCGACGGCTTCTTCACCGCGACGACGCAGCACAAGCTCCTGCCCGTCCCGATCGACCGGGACCGGTGGATGCTCGGCGCCTACTACGTCGTGGACTGGATCCTGCGCGGGGAGGGGCGCCAGCCGTTCACCGCGGCCGACATCATGCGCGCGATCGAGGACAACGAGCTCGATCCGCTGCTGCGCATCGCCGCGGACACCGTCGAGGCGCTGCTCGACCACCTGAAGGCCGGGGACGTCCTGGAACTGGTGCGCAGCGCCAGCGCCACCTCGACGATGATGGCCGACGTGTCGGAGTCGCGGCTGCCCGTCTACCGGCTCGCCGAGTCGGCCAAGCGGCGGCTGGTCGGGATCGCCGTGTCGAACGAGGCGGAGCGCGCGGGCCTGGAGCTGCCGATGGCGCCGCGGCCGATGCGGCCGGAGCGGGCCGAGGCGCGCTACGCGCGGCTGGACGAGCGCTACGAGCTCCGCGGCTTCCTCGGCCAGGGCGGGTCGAGCACCGTGTACGAGGGCTTCGACCTGATCCTCCAGCGCCGCGTCGCCGTCAAGGTCCTGCGCGACGTGCGGGGCGGCGGGGACGGCGCGGCGCTGCAACGCTTCCTGCGCGAGGCCAAGCTCACCGCCGGCCTCAACCACGCCAACATCGTCAGCGTCCATGAGGTGGTCACGCACGGGCCGGACCTGGCGATCGTGATGGAGCTGGTCGAGGGCGAGCTGCTCAGCGCGCGGCTGGAGGGCGGGCGGCGGCTGCCGCTGCACGAGATGATCCAGACCGCCGTGACGATGACGACCGCGCTCGCCTACCTGGAGCACAAGGGGCTGGCGCGCATCGACATCAAGCCCGCGAACATCGTCATGAACCCGCAGCGCGGCCCCGTGATCATCGATCTCGGCATCGCGCGGCACGTCCTGCCGTCCGCCGACAGCTGGACGACCCGGCCGGGCAGCGGCATGATCGGGACGCCCGCCTACATGGCCCCGGAGCAGATCAACGGCGAGGTCCCCGACATCCGCGCCGACATCTTCGCGCTGGGCCTGACCCTCTACACCTGCGCCAACGGCCGCAACCCCTACGCGGGGGACCCGCTGCCCCGGGTGGTCCAGCGCATCCTCAACGAGGACCCGGACGTCTCGGTCCTGCCGGTCTCGGCGGAACTGCGCGCGATCATCGCGCGTGCGCTCGCCCGCGACCGGGACCTCCGCTTCCAGCACCCGCAGGCCATGCTGGACGCTCTGCTGGCCACCCCGGAATGGGCCGGACGGGCCCGGGTCTACGGCGCGGAGGAGGTGGCGCCGGACGACACCGGTCCCCGAGGGCGGCACGCCTGGCCACCGGCCTACACCCGCGAGACACCGGTCGGAGAGTCCGGTTCGTCCTGGGAGGACGCGGCGGAGAACTGGACCGAGAACTACGGGCACAAGGCCGGGGGGGCCGAGCGGTCCGGCAACGGGCACGGCCCCGCCGGCAACGGTCACGGGCCTTCCGCTGCCGGGACGGACTCGTCCGGGGCGGAGGGGAACGGCCGCCGTCCCAAAGAGCGGAGCTCGCTGACCACGCGTGTTCTCGCCGCCCGGCTCGGCAAGTCACCGAGGGCCGTGCGACGGATGGTCACGATGGGGCGGATACCCGCCGAGCGCACCAAGACGGGTTACCGATTCCTGTGGGAGGACGTGCAGGCGGCCCTGGAAGTGACACGCCACGACGCCGTCCCGTCCGGTGAGCACGGGAAGGACGCTCGTGCGCGCACGGAGCCGCTGGCCGGCCCGTCCCTGCCGATCGAGCCATCGGAGAAGCCGTCCGACGCCGATTGAGCCGAGCGCGCCGGCAACATGACGCCGTGAGGGGCGGGGCCGCGGATCCCGGGGGTGCCGCCGGGATCCGCGGGCCGGGGGTCAGGCGAAGAACTGGTCGTCGGGACGGGTGGCGATCGCGGTGGTGAGCCGGTTGGTGTAGTTGAAGAAGGCGGCCACCTCGATGACCTCCAGGATCTGCGCGTCGTCCAGGCCGTGCCCGCGCAGCCCGTCGAGGTCGGCGTCGGTGAGGGCGGTCGGGGTGCGGGTGAGCTTCACGGCGAGGTCGACCAGTGCCTGCTCGCGCGGGCTCAGGTCCACCAGGTGGTGGTCGTCGGCGAGGCGGTGGGCCCGCTCCTTGTCGCCGAGCGCCTTGGCCAGCCCGACGCGGTGGTTGGCGACGCAGTACCCGCAGCCGTTCTCGTGCGAGACCACGACGGCGATGATCTCGCGTTCCTGGATGGTCAGGCCGCCCTGGCGGGGATCCCAGAGCGTCTTGTAGAAGTCGAGCAGCCGCTTGATGGTGGCCGGGTTGGCCGACAGGGTGCTCAGCCAGTTCGGCACATACCCGTAGGTCCTCTCGGCGTCCGCCCACAGCGCCTCGACGTCGGCGGGGAGCGACGCGCGCTCCGGGACGTCCAACCGGGACAGGCGTGGCGGCGACAGCACTTCGGCGGTCATCGGGGCTCCTTCCGGACGAATCAATTCTATGTATAACCTACTCATATACTAGGAAACATCCCGCCGACAAGGGGAGACCGATGAGCCTGACCGAGACGACCGCGGCCCCGCCCGTCCTCGACGACACCGGGGCGGTCGAGGCCGCCCGCGCCTTCGCCGCCCGGATCGCGCCCGGCGCGGTCGAGCGGGACCGCGAGGGCCGGCACCCGGCCGCCGAACTGGACGACCTGGCCGCCACCGGGCTGCTGGCCGTCTCCGTCCCGCGCGAGCACGGGGGCGGCGGCGTCGCGGCGAGCACGGTCGGCGAGGTGTTCCGGACGATCGCCGTCGCCGACCCCTCGGTGGCGCAGCTCGTCCTGGCGCACTTCGTGCTCCTGGCGCTGCTCGGCGAGGCGGGCTCGGACGAGCAGAAGGAGTTCTTCTACGGGCAGGTGGCCGGCGGCGCGCGGATCGGCAACGCGACCGCCGAGCGCGGCACCAAGCACGTCTTCGACCGGCTGACCACCGTGACCCCCGACCCCGCGGGCGGGTACCGGCTGAACGGCCGCAAGTACTACACCACCGGCGCGCTCGGGGCCCGCTGGATCGGCGTGGCCGCCTCGGTGGACGGCGACCAGAGCCTGCCGGTCACCGCGTTCGTCGAGGGCGGCGCCGAGGGCGTGGAGTTCGCGGACGACTGGACGGCGTTCGGGCAGCGCGCCACCGCCAGCGGCTCGATCGTGTTCGACGGCGTGCACGTCCCGGCGGACCGCGTCCTGCACCTGGGCCCGGTCCCCGCGGACCCGCCGCCGCTGCTCCTGGGCGCCTACGACCAGCTGCTGCACCTGGCCATCGACGTGGGCATCGCGCGGGCGGCGCTGGAGGAGGGCGCCGCGTTCGTCCGGGACCGCTCGCGTCCCTGGTTCGAGTCGGGCGTGGACAGGGTGTCGGACGAGCCGCACGTCGTCCTGCGCTTCGGCCGCCTGACGACCCTGCTGCACGCGCTGGAGGCGTTGCTTGAGCGCGGCGGCCGGGCCGTGGACGCCGCCCTGGCCGCACCGGAGCTGACCGCCGCCAACACCGCCGCCGCGTCCCTGGCGGTCGCCGAGGCCAAGGCGTACGCGCAAGAGGTCGCGGTGCAGATCGCCACGGACGTCCTGGAACTGGCCGGTACCAGCGCCGTCGACGCCCGCCACGGCCTGGACCGGCACTGGCGCAACGTCCGCACCCACTCCCTCCACGATCCCGCCCGCTGGAAGTACGTCCACATCGGCAACCACACCCTCAACGGGATCAACCCGCCGCGCTACCCCCTCATCTAGGACGACCCGGGCGAGGCTCCGGTGACAGACCGCCGGAGCCTCGCCCGCCTGGGCCGCCCAGTGCAGTAACACCTGTCCCATAGGCCACCGCTGTCGGGCAGGCGGGAGCTAGCCCGCCGCGGAGCGCGCCGGGGAGGATGCGTTGCGTCGCTTCACGGTCCGAGTCGGTCGGGAGGTCGGGTGTCGCTGGGGGAGTGGCGTCACGGGCGGGTGCATCCCGGCTCGTTCGGGACGCCGGCGACCGTCCCGGCCGGGTGACGGTGGGCGCGCGCCGGCGACTGCTCGTCTTCGCGACGGCGACCGCGGTGCTGGCGGTCGCCGAAGGGCTCGTGGCCTGGCGGGCGGACGTCGGGTGGTGGACGCTCACCACGGCCGTGCTGGCGGTGCCGCCCCTCATCGTCACCCTGCTGGGCTGGTGGGAACGGTCGGCCGCCGCCGCGGGCACCTCCGCCGACCGCGCCGACCGGGCCGCGCGGACGCTGGCCGAGCTCGTCGAGGCCCAGTGGGACGCCGAGGTCCGGACGCGCCGCCTGGACGACCCGGCACCGCTCGCCATGGCCTGGCGGCTGACCGACCGTCCCGTCATGGACCACCTGGAACTCGTCGATCCGGGACGCCGCCTGGCCAGGAGGTTCACCGGGCGGACCCGGGTCTTCGGCCGGTCCGACCGGCTGGCGGAACTGGCCGACCGGTTCCGCGGCCTGCCGCGGCGCAGGCTGGTCATCCTGGGCGGCCCGGGCATGGGCAAGTCGACCCTGGCGATTCTCCTGCTCCTCGAACTGCTGCGCTCGCGCGTCCCCGCCGACCCGGTGCCGGTGATGTTCACCGTCTCCGGCTGGGACCCCGCCCGGCGTCCGCTGACGGACTGGCTCACCGACCAGCTCGCCGCCTACCCGGCCCTCGACGCGCCGGAGTTCGGCCGGGACATGGCCCGGACGCTGATCGAGCGCGGCCGCGTCCTGCCCGTCATCGACGGCCTGGACGAGGCCTGCGGCCGGTCCGAGGCCGACGTCCTGGCCGCGCTCGACGGCGGACCGGCCGGCGTGGGCCCCGCGATCATCACCTGCCGCACCGGCGAGTACGCCGCCATGGTGGACCGCGCACGCGGCCGGGTGCTCCGCGGCGCCGCCGTCATCGAACCCCTGCCGATCCTGGTCGAACGCGTCGACGCCTACCTGCGGTCCTGCCTGCCGCCCACCCGGCGTGCCCACTGGGACGGCGTGCTGGCCGCGGTGACCGC
Organism: Actinomadura fibrosa; assembly: GCF_900659615.1. GTDB lineage: Bacteria > Actinomycetota > Actinomycetes > Streptosporangiales > Streptosporangiaceae > Spirillospora > Spirillospora fibrosa. The sequence goes on from NZ_CAACUY010000164.1 coordinate 18,526, forward strand.
CGAACCGGACGGACCGCTGGCCCGAGCCCTGTCCGCGCCGCTCGTCCTGTGGCTGCTGCGCGTGGTCTACATCGAGGGCGACCGCGACCCGGCGGAGCTGCTCGACACCGAGCGGTTCCCCACCGAGGCCGCGATCACCGACCATCTGCTCGGCCACCTCGTCCGCGCCCGCGCCGACGGTCCGCGCCCCCACGGCCGGCCCGCCCGGTGGGCACCGGCCGACGTCGAGCGCTGGCTCGGGTTCCTGGCCCGCCATCTGTCCGCCCACGGCACCCGCGACCTGGCCTGGTGGCACCTCTGCCGCCTCGTCCCGCGCCGCTCGTTCAAGATCGGCGCGGGCGTCGTCCTGGGCCTCGTGGTCGCGGTCACCAACTGCCTGCTCAACCTGCCGCTGCATCCGCCGGGCGCGTCGGCGGTGTCCGGGACGCTGAACGGCCTGGTGTTCGGCGTGGTGAGCGGCCTGCTCATCGAACCGGACGGTGCGCGCCGGCGCGCCCGCCCCGAGCCCGTGCCGCTGCTGGGCGACCTCGTCCAGGGCGCCGTGCTCGGCGCGGTGGCGGGCCCGCCCGCCGGCCTCCTGCTGCACGTCCTGCGCCTGATGCCGACGGGGATCGAGGCGACGCTGCTCAAAGGCCTCTACCACGGGCTGACCATCGGGGCGATCTGCGGGCTGCGGCCAGCGCTCACCGCCCTGTTCCCCGCCTTCCCCGGCGACTGCGGCCTGCGGTTGCGCGGCAAGAGCCGCCTCCTCGCCACCGAGCTCCGGGCCGGGCTCGTCGTGGGCCTGCCCTGCGGGACGGTGCTGGGACTGGGCTTCCTGCCCTGGCTGCTGTCCTTCCTCCCGTTCGGGCCGGCCGCGTTCCTGGCGGCGGCGCAGATCGGGCTGGGCCTCGGCGTCGTCATCGGCCTCGTCATCGGACTCGCGGCGGCCCTGGGAGCCCCCCTCGCGGACGCGCCGCCGCTCGACCTCCCCGGCGCCCTGCGCCGCGACCTCCAGCTGACGACGGTGCAGGTCGTGGGCGTCGGCGTCTTCCTGCTGCCCGTCCTGGTGCTGCTGACCGGCGGTTCGGCGATGCGCATCCCCGCGGTCTTCCTGGTGGTGCTCGGGACGACCAGGCTGAGCGCGATCTACGGCATCACCGTCACCATCCTCTGGATCCGGCGCCGTCTCCCTTGGCGGCTCATGCGCTTCCTCCAGGACGCCCACCGGGACGGGCTCGTCCGCCAGGTTGGCCCCATCTACCAGTTCCGCCATGCCGCACTCCAGGACCTCCTCGCCGCCCGCCCCGACCGATGATCGGTTCGATGACCGTCGAGTCGGTCGAGGCGGCGCGGCGCGGCGCGGCGCCGTGCCGGGTCAGGGACGCTGGAAGGGCGCGCTGACGACCGCGGTGGACAGAAGGGCGGTCAGGTACGTCTCAGGGGGACCGCCTCGCCACTTCACGACCCACTTCGTCCCCAGATAGCGGTAGGTTCCCGGGGTTAGGATGATCTCCAGGCGGCCCGGGTTTTGGGCGTCCCCGTTGGACCGGACGAGCGCGATCCCCCGGCGTCCGAGCGCGTCCCGCTCGCCGGCGCCGCGCACGAGGTCGACGCCGGGGACCGTGGCGAGCGTCTGGAAGAGCGCGGCCCGCAGCGCGGGCGGAAGGGCCATGCGCAGCAGGCGCCCGATGCGGTCGAAGACGAGCTGGTCGGGTGGGCCCTTCTCGACGGGGGTCTCGCCCGTGCCGTGGACTACGTCGGAGTACAGCCGCTTGCGAAGGGCGGACGGGTCGGTCGGCAGGGCGCGGACGTCGGCGCGCGGTCGGCGGTCGGTGTCCTGATGCCGGCTCAGAAGGCTTCGCGGCAGGTGCGATCCAGGGGTGCAACGGCTGCCGTGCAGGTCGAGCCCGCCGGCCATGCCGGCCATCGAGCCGTCGGGCCGGAACCATGCCTCGTTGCACTGCCGCGACGCGGGCCCGGTGCTCAGGTAGACCGCCAGTTCGCGGACGTAGCGGTAGGCGCCCGGCGCCACCGGCGGTTCGCCGCGGGCGGTCACCGCGGCGTCCCGCAGCACCTCGGCGGCCGCGGCCGAGGCCGTCCCGGTCCGGCCCGGGACTCCGATCTGCGCCACGATGATCGCGGCGAGATCGGAAGAGCACACGTCTGAACTCCAGTCACTAAGAGG
>NZ_CAACUY010000165.1 GCF_900659615.1 Actinomadura fibrosa
ATCCTCAAGGTGATGTCCCGCGCGAACGTGGCCGTCTACCGGGCGACCGGCGGCCGGGTGGGCGGCAGATGGCGCGTCGGCGCGGCCTTCCCCCGCGGGTCTCGCTGCGCTGGGCGCACCGGACGCTGGACCTCATCGACGCCGGGAGGCTCCCCGGGGCGCGGCCCGCCCGCACGGGCCGGACCCCGGGGAGCGGTCCGGCGCGGCTCGTCCGCGCGGACCGGCACATGCCCGAGCTGCTGCTCCAGGAGGGCTGGACGCTGGCGGAGGCGGCGGCCCGGCACCGCCTCGCGCCGCTGTCGGAGCTCGGCCCGCACCGCGGCGGGCGGCTCGCGGTGACCCTGCTGGAGTGCCTCAAGCACGGCTTCAACGCGACGGACGCCGCCGAGGCGCTGTGCGTGCACCCGCAGACCGTCCGGTACCGGCTGGCGCAGCTCCACGACCTGTTCGACTACGACATCGAGGACCCGGCGATCCGGCTGGAGCTGATGCTGCTGCTCCCGGTCTGGCTCAGCGAGGCCGGCGAGGAGCGGGACTGACGCGGCCGCACCGGGAGCGGCGCGGCCCCCGCCCGGACCGGATCGGGCGGGGGGCGGGCGGTCACCCGGCCGCGGTCTGCGCCTTCGCGAGCGGAAGCGTGCCGTCGAGGTAGCCCTGGCGGCACGCGGAGCGGGCGATCTTCCCGCTGGACGTGCGGGGCAGCCCGCCGGGCTCGATCAGCACGACGTCCTCCACCCGCAGGTCGTGCTGCTGCTTCACGGCCGTCCGGACGGCCTGCGCGACCTCGGCGGCGTCCAGCAGCGCGATCGGGACGCGCCGGTTCCGCTCGGCGATCACGACGAGGCCCTCGGTGTCGCCGGTGTCGACGGCCACGGCCGCGGTGTACTCGCGGCGGATCGCCTTGTGCGCGTTCGAGACCGTGTACTCGATGTCCTGCGGGTAATGGTTGCGGCCGTCCACGATGACCAGGTCCTTGATGCGCCCGGTGACGAACAGCTCGCCGCCGTGGAGGACGCCGAGGTCGCCGGTGCGCAGCCAGGGCCGCCGCGGCAGGTCGCCGTCCTCCCCGCCGAGGTCTCCAGTCAGCTCGGCCTGGAACGTCTCCTTCGTGGCCTCCGGACGTCCCCAGTAGCCGGCGGCGACGTTCGGGCCGTGCACCCAGATCTCGCCGACGTGCCCGTCCGGACGCCGCTCCCCGGTCTCCGGGTCCACGATCACGACGTGCTGGCCGTAGGACGTCCCGCAGGCGATGAGCTGGATCGCGCCGGGCGCGTCCGGGGCGCAGGGCTCGGCGACGCCGCGGCGCAGCGCCTCGTGGTCGAACGCGGCGCGGGTCGGCTCCCGGAACCGGGACGACGCCGACACGTAGACGGTCGCCTCGGCGAGGCCGTAGGCGCACACCTGCGCCTCGGGCCGCAGCCCGCAGTCCTTGAACGCCTCGTAGAACCCGCGGAGCGTGCTCTCCCGGATCGGCTCGGCGCCGTTCATGAAGACCTGCACGCCGCTGAGGTCGAGGTTCTTCTTCTCCTCCTCGGTGACCTGCGCGGTGAGGTACTCGTAGGCGAAGTTCGGGCCGCCGGTGAACGCGTGCTTCTGCCCGCTGAGCAGCTCCAGCCACCGGACGGGCCGCATCACGAACGCCACCGGGTCCATGATCACGCCCGGGTTGCCGTACACCAGCGGCAGCGCGACCGTGGTGACGAGCCCCATGTCGTGGAACACCGGCAGCCAGTTCACCCCGGACGACTCGCGCGGGATGCCCTCGAACGTCCGCCAGAGCTGCTCGGCGTTGGTCGCGAAGTTCCCGTGCGTGATGATCACACCGGCGGGGGTGCGGGTCGAGCCGGACGTGTACTGGAGGTAGGCGACGTCGCCGGGGTCGATCGGCTCCGGCGTCCAGTCGAGCGACGGGTCCACCTCGTCCGCGACGATCACCTCCGCGGGCCGCCGCACGTCGTCGCCGGCCAGGAACGCCTCGACGGCCGGGAGCGCCGCGCTCGTGGTGACGACGACGTCGGGCTCGGCGTCCCGGTAGACGGCGAGCAGCCGGTCGCCGTGGCCGGGCAGGTCCGGCGAGAACAGCGGGACGCCGATCACCCGGGCGTACATCGCGCCGAGGAACCCGGCGACGTAGTGCAGGTCCTGCGGGGCCAGCAGCGCCACCCGGCGGCCGGGCACGGTCGCGCGGCGGATCGCCGCCGCGATCGACCGCGCCCGCCGGTCCAGCTCGCCGAACGTCACGTCCGTGGCCACGCCGTCCGGGTCGGTCATGTAGTCCATGAACGTGTAGGCGCGGTCGTCGGGGAAGTCCTTGGCGAACCGCGCGAGGCGCTCGATCAGCGGCGTCCGGTCGAGGGCGGGGAGGTCGGTCATGCTTCGTACTCCTGTGGGGGAGGCGGGTTCAGGAGGCGGCGGTCACGAGGCGGCGATCATCAGGAGGCGGCGGCGACGCGGTCGCCCTCCTCCGCGCGGTCGGCGGCCTTCGCGCCGGTCTTCGCATTGGCCGGGGTCCCGGCGCCGACGCGGCGGGCGGCGAGGCGGTCGTGGTCGGGCCAGCGCACGTCCCAGACCCAGCCGAGCCTCTCGAAGATCCAGATGACGCGGGCGCTGATGTCGATCTGCCCCTTCAGCACGCCGTGCCGGGCGCAGGTCGGGTCGGCGTGGTGGAGGTTGTGCCAGGACTCGCCGAACGACGGGATCGCCAGCCACCACACGTTGCGCGCCTTGTCCCGCGTCCTGAAGTCCTCCTTGCCGAACACGTGGCAGATCGAGTTGATGGAGAACGTGATGTGGTCGCCGATGAACACCCGCATCAGCCCGGCCCAGAACAGCGCGGTAACGGCGCCGTGCCACGACCAGGTGAGCAGCGCGCCGAGCCCCATCGGCACGAGGAACGTCGACAGGACGATCACGGCGTAGACGGGGTCGAGCGACAGGAACCGGATGTCGCGGTCGCGCAGCAGGTCGGGGGCGTACTTGCTGCGGGACGTGCGCTCCTTGCTGAACAGCCAGCCCATGTGGGCGTGGTAGAGGCCCTTGGTGAGGCCCCACACGCCGGGCCCGTACGCCCACGGCGAGTGCGGGTCGCCCTCCTGGTCGGCGTACTTGTGGTGGCGGCGGTGGTCGGCGACCCAGCGGATCACCGAGCCGTGCATGGCCTGCCCGCCGAGGATCGCGAGCGCGATCCGGAGCCAGCGCTTGGCCTTGAACCCGCCGTGCGTGAAGTGCCGGTGGTAGCCGACCGTGATCCCGATCGCGTTGAGCGGGTACAGGAAGGCGAAGATCGCGACGTCCGTCCAGCCGATCCCCCAGCCCCACAGGAACGGGACGGCGCAGAGCAGGCCGATGATCGGGCCGACCACGAACACCACGACCGCGACGCGCTCGGGGAACGGGACGGTGCCGGAGATGTCGGGCTGCGGTGTCCTGCTGCCGGTGTCGGCGACACCCGCTGTCATTGCGGTCTCCTTCGCGACGTGATGGTCGGACGTGGTGGCGGTGACATGGCGGTGGACGTGGCGGACGCGGTGGACGTGGTGGACGTGTGCTCGGCGGGCGCCGGGCTCAGCAGTCGCCCTGGACGGGCTTGCCCTCGAACCGGTCGCCGAGGAAGCTCGTCACGTCGCCCGCGGCGCCCCAGTCGGTGGACAGGTGCTCGGTCGGGTAGGTGGTCTTCCAGGTGGTCGTGATCCCGGCGGCGCAGTAGGCGGCGCGGGTCGCGTCCTCGGTCTCGTGCGGGATGATCTCTTCGAGCCAGCCGCGGTACTGGAAGACCGGGAAGCCGATCGTGTACTTCGCGCCGGACCCGGGCCTGCCGATGTCGACGCCGAGCTTCTGCCGGTCGACGATCTCGCCCCAGGTCACCCCGCCGGGGCCCTTCAGCGCGTAGATCTGGTCGAGGCTCAACTTGTCCTTGGAGAAGTTCTCGACCCGCGCGCCGAGGAACACCGCGAGCGTCCCGTAGAGGCAGTTGGCCCGGACGTCCTTGATGGCGCGGGCGCCCTGCTCGTTCATCAGCTCGGTGAACGGCATCTCCGGGTAGGCGGCGTTCAGCCCGACGAGCGCGTCGGCGAGGAAGCCCGCGAACAGGCTGCCGTTGAGCTGCTTGGCGGTGAGCCGCAGGTCGCCGGGCACGCCGCCCGCCGCCGCGCCGACCACGTTCAGCTCCGGCGCGTACGACGCGGCGAGCTGCGCGCCCCACAGCGACGCGGCGCCGCCCTCGGAGTAGCCGGAGATGCCGACCTTGCCGTCCGCCGCGAGCGTCCCGCCCGGGATCCGCCGGGACGTCCGGACGATGTCGAGCAGCGCGTGCCCCGCGTTCGCGCCGACCATGTAGGTGTGGACCTGCCCGTCCAGGTAGCCGACGCCGTCCGTCGCCGCGACCGCGTAGCCCGCGTGCAGGAAGAGCTGGAGGTTCCCGCCCTCGTACATGTCGACGTACTCGCCGGCGAGCTGCTTGGAGAACGCGCACTGGGGGCCCGAGCCGAGCGTCCCCGGGTTGAAGGCGACGGTCGGGCGGGAGCCGCCCTTCGTCCACGCCGCGGTCGGGATCGCGACCGTCCCGGTGACGGCGATCCTCGCGCCCTTCGCGTCGGTCGAGACGTACCTGACCTTCCACGCCTTCATCGGGACGTCGCCGGGGATGTTGGTGAGCTTCGCCTCGCGGCACGCGAGCAGGTCGCCGGGGCTCCCCGTCACCGCGGCGGGGGCCGCGTAGATCTCGGCGTCCGTGGCCGTGCAGCCCGCGGGGGCGGGCGCTGCCGCCGCCTGCGGGCCGGCGAGCACGGCGGGCGCGGCCGTGGCGGCGCCGAGGACGGCGGTGGCGAACATGGTCCGGATTCGCATGGTGACGACTGTGTCCCAGCGGTCCCACAGGCGGAATGAAGTCACGTCACAGGGTCGGCGGCCCTTATTAGCAATCAACTCAATAAAGCGGGCCGGGATCCGCGGTGTACCGCGCCGTAACGGAAGCCCCGGTGCGTCCGGGAGCGTTCCACCGCCTGGGCCGCGATGGCGCCGCCGTCAGCCGCGACGGAGGTGCGGCGGTGATCGCGGCAGGTCAGCCGCGCAGGAGGTCGGCGACGCCGGCGATCCCGGCGCGGACGGCGGCCTCCGTCACATCGCCGAACCCGAGCACGAGCCGCGGCGGGTCGGCCGCCCCGGACGCCCGGTACGTGCTCATCCCGTACAGGCCGACGGACCGCTTGCGCGCCTCGCCGACGACGCGGCGCTCGTCGGCGCCGTCCGGCAGGTGCGCCACGGCGTGGAACCCGGCGTCCAGGCCCGTGAGCCGGACGGGCGGCGCGTGCTCGGCGAGCGCCTCCACCAGGGCCGCGCGCCGTCCCGCGTAGACGCCGCGCATGTGCCGCAGGTGCCGCCCGTACCGTCCCGACTCGATCAGCGCGGCGAGCGCGAGCTGGTCGAGGACGGGCGACCCGCGGTCGTCGTGCCGCTTCTCGTCCGCGACGAGTCCCGCGAGGGCCGGCGGGCACAGGATCCAGCCGAGCCGCACGGCGGGCGCGAGGGACTTGCTGGCCGTCCCGAGGCCGACGACGCGGTCGGGCGCGAGCCCCTGGAGCATCCCGACGGGCTCGCGGTCGTAGCGGAACTCGGCGTCGTAGTCGTCCTCGACGATGACCGCGTCGCGGTCGCGGGCCCAGCCGGCGAGGGCGCGGCGGCGCTCCGGCGCGAGGACGACGCCGGTCGGCCACTGGTGCGCGGGCGTGACCACGACGGCGCGGGCGCGGGTCGCGGCGAGGGCCGCCACGTCCACGCCGTCCTCGTCGACCGGGACGGGCACCGCGTCGATGCCCGCGCGGGCCGCCGCCTCCATCGTCGCGCCGTCGCCGTACCCCGGGTCCTCGAAGGCGACCGTGCCGACGCCGCGGCGGGCCAAGACCCGCAGGACGATGTTGAGGCCCTGCGCGAACCCGGTGCAGGCGACGATGTCGTCGGGCTCGGCCACCGCCGCGCGGACGCGGCGCAGGTACCCGGCGAGGACCTCGCGCAGGAACAGGGCGCCGCGCGGATCGCCGTAGCCGAGCTCCGCCGTCGGGACGGTCCGGGCCACCTCGCGCTGCGCCCACGCCCAGTCGCCGCGCGGGAAGCTCGCGAGGTCCGGGACGCCCGCGGCGAAGTCCACGCGCAACCGCGGCGACGGCGCGGGCCGTCCCGGGCGCCCAACCTGCGCGCCGGTTCCGGTTCGCGCGCCGGTTCCGGGTCGTTCCCCGGGCGCGACGTCCGGGTGGACGCGGACGGGCGCCACCCGGGTCGCCGAGCCCGTCCGGGTGCACAGGTAGCCCTCGGCGGTCAGCTGCCCGTAGACCTCCTGGACGACGCCGCGCGACAGCCCGAGCTGCCGGGCGAGCTGCCGCGACGAGGGCAGCCGCTCGTCCGCCTTCAGCCGCCCGGTGCAGATCGCGTCGCGCAGGCCGCGCTCCAGCTGGGAGCGCAGCGTCCCGGGTGCCGCGCGGTCGACCCGCAGCAGCAGCTCCGGGGACGAACCGGACCACTCGATCGCCATGGAACCGGACCATACAGTGGCCCGGCCGTGCCCCTAGCGTCGTCCACATGAGCGAGACACTCCGCACGGCGCCGGACACCGGCCGGCACGGCACCGCGATCCCGAGCACCACACCGCCCTCCCCCGCCACCGCGACGACGTCTGCGGTGCCGAGTGTCGCTGATCGCCCTCGGCTCATCACCCGGCCGCTGGCCCTCGTGTTCGTGTGCAGCCTCGGCACGATGATCGCCTTCTACCTGCTCCTGTCGGTCGTCCCGCTGTACGCGGCGTCGGCGGGGTCGGGCGGGATCGGCGCGGGATTGTCGACCGGCGCGCTGATGCTGTCCACCGTGGCCGCCGAGCTGGCCTGCCCGCGGCTGCTCGCCCGCTTCGGCCACCGGCGCGTCCTCGCCGCCGGCGTCGTCCTGCTCGGCCTGCCCGCGCTCGCGCTGCCCGCCTCCGCCGGGATGGCGACGGTCCTCACGGTGAGCCTCGTCCGCGGCGTCGGCTTCGCGATCGTCGTGGTCGTCACGGGCGTGCTGGTGGCGACGCTCGTCCCGGCGGAGCGGCGCGGCGAGGGGCTCGGCGTGTCCGGGGTCGTCATCGGCGTCCCGGCCGTGCTGGCGCTGCCGCTCGGCGTCTGGCTCGCCGGACGGTTCGGCTACACGCCGATCTTCATCGCGGGCGCCGTGTCCGCGCTCGCCGTGCTGGTCGCGATCCCGGGCCTGCCCGACCGGCCGCCGTCCCCCGCCGGCGAGCCCGCCGCCGCCGGGAAGCCGCTCGGGGTGCTGGACGGGCTCCGCTCCGCGGCGCTGCTGCGGCCCTCCGTCGTGTTCGCCTCGACCGCGATGGCGGCGGGCGTCGTCGTGACGTTCCTGCCGTCCGCGGTGGCGGGCGGCGGGGCGGCGGCCGGGCTGCTCGTCCAGGCCGCGGCCGGGACGCTGACCCGCTGGTGGGCGGGCCGGTTCGGGGACCGGCACGGCGCCGGGCGGCTGCTCGCTCCCGGCGTCCTCGCCGCGGCCGCCGGGGTCGCCGCCCTGTCCGTCGCCTCGGGCCCGGTCGCCGTCATGGCCGCGATGGCGCTGTTCGGGGCGGGGTTCGGCGTGGCGCAGAACGCGAGCCTGTCCCTGATGTACGACCGCGTCCCCCTCTCCGGATACGGGACGGTCAGCGCCGTGTGGAACCTCGCCTACGACGGCGGCATGGGCCTCGGCGGCGCCGGGTTCGGGCTGGCCGCCGCGCAGACCGGCTACCCGGCCGCGTTCGCGCTGACCGGCGCGCTCGTCCTCCTCGTGCTCCCGCTGGCACGCCGCTCATGATCGGTTCGTCGGATTCAAGAGGCCGCTCACACACGGCGTTCGAGCACGGCGCTCAGGCGGCGGACGCCGACCGGATGCGGGCGGCGATCCGCTCGACGTCGCCGCGCTCCGCCTCGGGGAGCGGGGCCCCGGCGGCGGCCCTGGCGGCGGACGCGTCCGCCAGCGACCGCGCCGCCTCGTCCAGGCGCCCGGCGAGCGACAGCGCCCCCGCCGTCCCTTCCAGGGCGAGCGCGACGGCGCGCGGGTTACCGGTCGCACGGGCCGCCTCCAGCCCTTCGGCGTGCAGGGCCAGCGCCTCGGCGGCGTCACCGCGCGCCTCGGCGATGAAACCGAGCTCCGCCAGCAGGAACGCGAGGCCGGGAGCGCCGTCGATGTCGCGGCACCAGTCCAGCCAGCGGCGCAGCAGCGCCTCGGCCTCGTCGAGCCGGCCGCGCCGCCGCGCGGAAAGCGCGAGCCCGACCTCGGCGAAGTGCTCCATCCGCCGGTGCGACTCCCGGACGGCCAGCGCCCGCCCCCGCTCGTGCAGCGCGTCGGCCCGCTCGTGGTCGCCGGTGAGCAGCGCGATCCGGCCGAGCCGCGACAGCCGCCCGGACGCCTCCGTCCACAGGCCGAGTTCCTCGGCGTCGCGCAGCCCCTCCCGGTGCAGGTCAGCGGCGCGGTCGTAGTCCCCGGTGACCTCGGCGACCAGGCCGAGCGCGTCGGTGGCCAGGAGCCGTCCCCAGCGGTCGCCCGCCGCGCGGAACAGCTCCACGGCGCGCTCGCCGTCACGTCCGGCCGCCGCGAGGTCCCCCGCCGAGACCGCGTGCGCGGCGCGCGTCGCGAGCGCCAGCGCCTCGCCCCAGCCGTCTCCGAGGGCGCGGAACCCCGCCAGTGAGCCGTCCAGGAGCCGTCCGATCTCGGCGAGGTCGCCGAAGCCGCCGCGCGCGTAGCCGAGGAACCACTGCGCCCATGCCCGACCCCACGGGTCGCCTGCACCGTCATACGCCGCGAGGACGGCCCGGCACCGCTCGTCACGGCCGGCGCCGTCGCCGTCGAGCATGCGGAACCCCGCGTACCAGGTCTCGGCCCGTGCTCTCGGGCCGTCCCCCGGCACGGCCAGCGCCCGCTCGAACGCGCGGCACGCCTCTTCGGGACGCCCGCAGAGGAACCAGCACCATGCCATCCCGTTGACGATGCGGAGTGCGTCGGCCGCGTCCCCGTCCTCGACGGCGGTGTCGAGCGCGACCCGCAGGTTGCCCGCTTCCGCCTGCATGCGCGCCAGGGCGTCCCGGGACGTCGGCGTCCGGAGCAGCGGAGCGGCTGACCGCTCGGAAGCGTCACGCGTTTCGGCGTGCAGGGTTCCAGTGCGTTCGGCGAGGGCCGCGTAGTAGCGGGCGTGACGGCGGCGCGTCTCGGCGTCTTCGCCCGCTTCGCGCAGCCGTTCGGCGCAGTACGCGGCGACCGACTCCAGCAGACGGTAGCGAGGTCCCTGCGGGGAAGCGGATCCGGTCACCACGACGAGGGACCGGTCGACGAGGCGCGCGAGCACGCCGGGATCGGCTCCGCAGACCTGCTCGGCGGCGTCCAGGGTGCATCCGCCGGAGTGGACCGCGAGCCTGCGCAGCACCGCCCGCTCGTCCTCCGGCAGCGGCTCCCAGCTCCAGTCGATGACCGCGCGGAGCGTCCGCTGCCGGGCGGGCGCGTCCCTGGCGCCGGACGACAGGAGCCGGAACCGGTCGTCCAGCCGCTTCGCCAGCTCGGCCACGCCCAGCGACCGGACGCGGGTGGCGGCGAGCTCCAGGGCCAGCGGGATCCCGTCGAGCCGCGCGCAGATCGCCGCGACCGCCGCCGCGTTGCCGGGACCGACCGCGAACCCGGGCTGCGCGTCCGCCGCCCGCGCCGCGAACAACTCGACCGCGCCGTACTCGGACAGCTCCCGCCCGCCGTAGGAGGACGCCGTATCCAAGGGCGGCGCGGCCGGCGGGGGGACGGCCAGCGGGGGCACCGCCCACAGCCGCTCACCGGAGATCCCGAGCGGCTCGCGGCTCGTCGCGAGGACCCGCAGCCCCGGGACGCTCCGCAGCAGCGCCGCCACCAGCCGCGCGGCCCCGTCCAGCACGTGCTCGCAGTTGTCCAGGAGGAGCAGCGCCCGCTTGCCGCGCAGCGCGCCGCCGAGCCGCCCGGCCGGACTCCCCCGCCGGCCGGCGTCGTCGCGCAGGCCGAGCACGCCCGCGACCACCGCCGCCACCTCGTCGGCGGACGCGCCCGCCCGCGCGCCCTCGTCCAGCGGGACGAACCAGATCCCGTCCGGGTGGCGCGCCGGAAGCCGCCGCGCCGCCGCCACCGCGAGCCGCGTCTTGCCGACGCCGCCCGGCCCGGTCAGCGTGACCAGGCGCGCGGTACCCAGCAGCCCGGCCACCTCGTCCAGCGCCGCGTCCCGGCCGACCAGCGGGGTCAGGTCACCGGGAAGGTTCGTCGCGGTGCGCTCCCGGGCCTCGCCGGGGTCCTGGCGGAGGATCGCCCGGTGCAGCGCCGCCAGCTCCGGCCCGGGATCCAGGCCGAGATCGTCGCGCAACCGGCGCCGGTACGCGTCGTAGGACGCGAGGGCCTCGGCGGAGCGTCCCGTCCGGTGCAGGGCCCGCATGTGCGCGGCCCGCAACCGCTCGCGCAGCGGGTGCGCGGCCACCGGACCGGCCAGCTCGGCCGCGACGGCCTCGTGCTCGCCGAGCTCCAGCCGCGCCTCCGCCCGCGACTCCACGGCCGCGAGGCGCAACTCCTCCAGCCGCGCGACCTCGGCGGACGCGAACGCCGCGTCCTGGAACTCGGCGTAGGCAGGCCCGCGCCACAACGCCAGAGCGTCACCGAGCAGCGCGGACCGGACCCGCGGATCGGCGACCCCGGCAGCCCGCTCGGTCAACCGCTCGAACCGCGCGACGTCGTCGGCCTGCGCGTCCAGCCGGTATCCGGGCCTGCGCGACTCGACCAGCGCCCGGCCGCCCGCCTCCGCGTCCTCCAGCGTCCGGCGGAGCTGCGAGACGCGCGCCTGGAGCGTCGCGGCCGGGTCGGCGGGCAGCCCCGCGCCCCACAGGTCGTCGATGAGCCGGTCGGCCGGGACGACCCGCCCCGCGTGGACGAGCAGGTCGGCCAGCAGCGCGCGCACCTTCAGGTCGGCGACCTTCACCGGTGAGCCGCCCTCGGTCCGCACCTCCAGTGGACCGAGGACCGCGAAGCGCATGACGCCCACCGTAACGCCGCCCGAAGGTTTCCCGAACCGGCCCCCGGCACGCTCGGTGACCTACCGAGAAGGGAGACCGACATGCCTCAGAAGACCTCCGTGACCGTGCTCGGGCTCGGCCTGATGGGCTCCGCGCTCGCCGCCGCGCTGCTGGACGCGGGGTACACCACCACCGTCTGGAACCGGTCCGCCGCGAAGGCCGAGCCGCTCGCCGCCAAGGGCGCGGTCGCCGCCGCGACCGCCGCCGAGGCGATCGAGGCGAGCCCCCTGGTGATCGTCTGCCTGTCCGTCTACGCGAACGCGGAGGAGGTCCTGGCGGACGGAGCCCTGGCCGGCCGGACGGTCGTCCAGCTCACCAACGGCACGCCCCGGCAGGCCCGCGACCTCGCCGACCACGTCACCGGGCACGGCGCCCGCTACCTCGACGGCGGCATCATGGCCGTCCCGCAGATGATCGGCCGGCCCGAGGCGCTGATCCTCTACAGCGGCGACGAGGACGCGTTCGCGGCGCACCGCGACGTCCTCGCCGCCCTCGGCTCGCCGCGCCATGTCGGCGCCGACCCCGGCCTCGCGCCGCTGTTCGACCTGGCGCTGCTCGACGCGATGTACGGCATGTTCGCGGGCTTCGCCCACGCCGTCGCGCTCGTCCGCTCGGAGAAGGTGGCGGCGACGGTGTTCGAGCCGATGGCCACGGCCTGGCTGACCGCGATGATGCGCTCCTTCCCCGAGCAGGCCAGGGCGGTCGACGCGGGCGAGTACGGCACCGACGTGTCGAGCGTGGCCACCAGCCAGGTCGCCTTCCCGGGTCTGATCGCCACGAGCGAGGACCAGGGCGTCGACCCGTCGCTGCTCCTCCCGATGCGCGACCTCCTGGACCGGGCGGTCGCGTCCGGCCACGGCGACGACGGCCTGGCCCGCCTGATCCCCCTCCTCGCGCGACCAGAGCCCACCCGCCCGGCCAACTGACGCCCGCGATCCGGTCGGGATCGCTTCCGGACGCCGGGACGCACGGCTGGCGTCGGCTGGAGGTGGTCAGCCCCTGGCGTGGCCAGGACGGCCTGGCGGCGGGCCGGAGCGGCGCGAACCGTTGTCTCGGCGCCGAGTGCCCGGGCCAGGACTCTCGACACCGCGCGTCTCGCGCCGGTCGGCGTGATCCGAGTGCTCAGCGGGCGCCCCAGCGGTGCGGTCGCTGGACGGCGTTGGCGGAGCCGTGGCCGGGCGCGTCCCGGGCGTCCCGGGCGCGGGCTCCGCGGCCGCCGGTTCGGGGTCCATCGGCTCGACGAGGTCGGGGTCGGTCAGGAGGCCCGAGGTCTCCAGATACTGGCGGCCGCGGGGGGTGATGTCCCACGCGTTGTGGCGCCACTCCTTGCGGCGCCAGACGACGCCCGCCGACAGCAGCTTGCGGCCCACCCGGCTGACCTCGGTCTCGTCGGTGCCCAGCTCGGCGGCGAGCTGCTGGTTCGACAGGCCCTGGCGGCGGCGCACCGCGAGGAGGAAGCGGGCGGCGTGCCCGCCCGGCTGGAGGGCGAGCTGGAGCCCGGACGGCAGCCGCTTCAGCGCCCAGTGGACGACGTCGATGAGCCCGAGGATGCGCCCCCGCTGCTCGCGCTGCGGACCGTCCAGCGCGTCGACGTCGAGGTAGTGCCGGTGCAGCCACTGGAGACCGTCCTGGCACTCGACGAGCGCCGGCTCGTCCGCGCTCAGCGAGGCGTCGGTGATCAGCATGCCGAGGGCGCTGAAGTGCCCGTCGCTGATCACCTTGGCGTGCTCCATGGCGTCGATGAGGCGGCGGACCTCGGCCCGGCGGTCGCCCCGGGGCGAGCGGGTGCGCGAGGTGGTCTCTGCCTTGGCGTTCACGGGCGCTCCTGGGTCGGCTGGCATGGGCCGGACCTCTTCAGCGTGCGCCGATGTCAAATGAATGTCAAGTGAGGAGGCGGACCGATGTGTAGCGCATGCCACGGAACGCGCGCCCGGGGAGAGTTAGCATCGGTGACGAAACGTCACGCCAGCCTGTTCCCTGTCCCCCGTTCCCCGCCCCACAGGAGCGCTTATGGCGGATCAGCCGGCCACCGCCGCGTATCCGGCCGGACCAGCTGATCTCTTCGTCCGGCTCTACGACGACATCTCCGACGAGGTCTTCCAGGGGTGGACGGCCACCGCCTGGTACGACGACCCGCGGGTGCGGCGCGCGGCGGGCGACATCGCCGAGACCGTCCTCGACTCGGGCGCGCTCGATCCCGCGGCCGTCGCGGAGACCGTCGAGCGCGACGGCGAGCTGGGGCGCTTCACGCTCCTGCTCGGCCTCGACATCGCGCTCGCCCACGCCAGCCCGTACAGCCCCTACTACGACGCGCCCGCGCTGACCTCCGTCCTCGTCACCTACCTGACGGAGGGGAAGCTGAACGGGCCGGGCACGGCGGGCGCGCTGCTCCCCCGCTGCGCCTTCCCCGGACGGCCGCGCGGGCGCCGGACGAAGCCGGAGTTCTTCGGCGTGCACCGGGTCCCGCAGGCCGAGTGGGAGCGCGTCGACCACGCCGTCCTGCCCGCCGTGCACGACCCGTACTTCAGCCGGGACGAGCCGGTGCCGGTGGGCTGCGCGCCCGTCCTGGAGACGTTGGAGGACGTGGAGGTCGAGTTCGGGGAGCGGGCCGGCATGACCGTCTACCGGCTGCGGCCGATGGACTCGGCCGGCCTCCGCAGCCGCATCAAGGCGATCGTCCGGCGGCTCGACGAGTCGGGGGCGCGGCTCGCGGTCATGCCCGAGCTGTCGCTGACGGACGGGCTGCTGGAGCACTGGAAGGAGGTCGCGTTCGACACCGCGGGGCGCGACCGCGACCGGCACCCGCTGCGGTTCCTGCTCGCCGGGACCGGCCCGCTCGGCGCGGCCGACCCGCCGCCGAACCGGGCCGTCCTGATCGACCGCTGGACGGGCCGGGAGCTGCTCGTCCAGGACAAGCTGTCCGGGTTCACGCTCGACGCCGCGCAGATGCGGCTGTGGCGGCTGCCGGGCGCGCCGGCGGACGGCACCGCGGAGGAGTACGCGGCGCTCGGCACGAAGGTGCGGGTGCTCGACTCCTCGCTCGGCCGCCTCGCGGTGCTGATCTGCGAGGACCTCGGCCGGTCGATCGGGTGGGAGCGCGAGCTGCTGTCCTGCGGCGTCTCGCACCTGCTCGTCCCGATCCTCTCCAAGCCGATCCTGCGGTACCGCTGGGAGCAGCAGGGCGCCGAGCGGCAGGTCGCGGGCCTCGGGAGCTGGGTCGTGGTGGCCAACAGCCTGGCGGTCGGCGCCGCCATCCCGGACGACGAGCTGCCGGGCCCCCGCTACACCTGCCTCGTCGCGGGCCCGGAGCGGCTCCACCGCGACGCGTACGCCACCGAGTTGCAGTTCGGTGCCGCGAGCACGGGCGGCGAGCTCGGCCGCCTCGCGACCGCGGAGCTGCCCCGCCTGTTCCCCGGCGCCGCCTACGACGCCTGGCACGACCACTGGCCGGAGAACAAGTAGCGCTCAGCCGACCGTGAACGTGGTGGGCGCGGTCGCGGAGCCGCCCGGCGTGGTGACGACGGGGCGGTCCGTGGTGGCGCCCGGGGGGACGGTGGTCCGCAGCCGCGCGTCCGTCGCGTCCGTCACGGGGGCCTCGGCGCCGCCGAAGCGGACGGCGGTGGCCGAGGACAGCCCGGACCCGCGGACGACGACCGCGGTGCCGGCCGGTCCGGACGCGGGCTCGACCGACGTGATCCGCGGTGACAGCGCCTGGTCGCGGCCCGGCTGGGCGGGCGCCAGCAGGGTCGCGAAGACGGTGCGGAGCTTCTCGGCGGTCTCGCGGGAGAACAGGCCGACGAGCGCGGCGATGGCGGTGATGCCGTAGGGGTTGACGTCGGACGCCCCGCCCGCCGGTGAGGTCAGCCCGCCGCGCAGGACGAGGTAGACGATCAGCGCGAGCAGCGCGCCGACGAACGGCAGGAACAGGTACATCATCAGCCAGCTCCGGCGCAGCGCCCGGTTCCCGACGTACCAGTACAGCGACCGGAGCGCGTGGACGACGGCGCCGAGCGCCCCGGCGGCGAGCACGACGACGAACAGGCCCGACTCCCGCGACAGCCGCGGCGACCAGCCGGGGAGGTGGACGACCGTGCTGCTCGGGGGCGGCTGGACGCGGCCGTCCGGGGCGGTGCCGGCCGCGGGCGGCCACGCCTGCACGAGCAGGGTGAGGAGCGCGGCGGTGAGCAGCAGGAGGAAGGCCGACGCGGCGACGATGTCGCGGGTGCGGGCGTACTCGGTCCCGACCGGTGACTCGTCGGCCATGCGCGCCCCCTCGTCCGCTGTCCCTGCGGGGTATCGAATCGGACGGCGCCGCCGTTTCGCCCCGCGCGGCGACCTGGAGGGGACAGTCCATTGCGGGTTGGTGGAGACTTCACTAACGGGTCGCCAACGGGCGGGCGGCGCGGCTTACGCTCCCCGGCATGCGCCGAACAGCAGCAGCACTCGCGACCGTCCTGACCGCCGGCCTCGCCGCGGGCGTCCAGGCGGCCCAGGCGGCCGAGCCGGAGCCCTGCGGCACGCCCGCCACCCACCAGATCGCCCAGGTCCAGGGCGCCGGGTCCGCGAGCCCCGTCGCGGGGCAGACCGTCCGGGTCGAGGGGGTCGTCACCGCGGACTTCCAGGGGTCCGACCAGCTGAAGGGCTTCTTCGTCCAGGACCCGACGCCCGACGCCGACCCGGCGACCTCGGACGGGATCTTCGTGTACTCCACCAAGGAGGTGAAGGCGGGCGACCGGGTCCTGGTGACCGGCAAGGCCGTCGAGTACAACGGGCTCACCGAGCTGTCCCCCGTCACGGCGGTGGACGTCTGCGGCACGGGCCGCATCGCCCCGGCGTCCGTGCGGCTGCCGCTGCGGGGCGGCGCGACCCTGGAGCGGTACGAGGGCGTCCTCGTCCGGTTCGGGCAGCGGCTCACCGCCACCGAGACCTACCAGCTCGGCCGGTACGGCGAGATGACCGTCGCGGCGGGCGGCCGCACGTTCCAGCCGACGGACGGGCACGGCGCCACGCAGGCCGCGAACGACGCCCGCAGCCTGCTGATCGACGACGGGTCGAACGTCCAGAACCCGGCGACGATCCCGTACACCGACCCGCGCGTGGTCCGCCTCGGCGACTCGGCGACCGGGCTGACCGGCGTGCTGAGCTACGGGTTCGACACCTACCGGCTCCAGCCGACGGCCGCCGCGCGCTTCGCCCGCACCAACCCGCGCCCGGTGCGGCCGCGCGCGGTGGGCGGCGACGTCCGCGTGGCGAGCTTCAACACGCTCAACTGGTTCACGACGCTGGACAAGCGCGGCGCGGACTCCGAGGCCGAGAAGGAGCGGCAGCTCGCGAAGCTGACCGCCGCGCTGAAGGGCCTGGACGCCGACGTGGTCGGGCTCATGGAGGTCGAGAACAACGGCGAGACCGCCGTCCAGGCCCTGGTCGACCGGCTCAACGCCGCGGTGGGCGCCGGGACGTACGCCTCGGTCCCGCACCCCAACCCGGGGACGGACGAGATCCACGTCGCGCTCATCTACAAGGTGAAGAAGGTCAAGCCGGTCGGCGCGGCGCGCTCGTCCGCGGAGCCGGTGTTCGAGCGGCCGCCGCTCGTCCAGGCGTTCAAGCCCGCCGCGGGCGGGACGACGTTCACGGTGATCGTGAACCACTTCAAGTCCAAGGGCTGCACGGGCGCGACCGGCGCCGACGCCGACCAGGGCGACGGGCAGGGCTGCTTCAACGCCCGCCGCGTCACGCAGGCGAAGGCCGTCTCGGCGCTCGCCGCGCACGAGCAGAACCCGCTCGTCCTCGGCGACCTCAACTCCTACACCGCCGAGGACCCGGTGAAGGCGCTCACGTCCGGCGGCCTCGTCGGGCAGACCGAGCGGTTCGTGCGGCCCGCCGACCGCTACAGCTACGTGTTCGACGGCCAGTCCGGCGAGCTGGACCACGTGCTGGCCGGCAAGGGCCTGTCGCGCCGCGTCACCGGCGCGACGATCTGGCACATCAACAGCGACGAGGCGACGATCCTCGACTACAACACCGAGTACAACCCGCCGGCGTTCTACAAGCCGGACGCGTTCCGCTCGTCCGACCACGACCCCGTCCTGGTGGGCCTCCACCTCCGCTGACCGACGCACGACCGCGCCGCCCCCGCCGAGCAGCCCGCGGGGGCGGCGCCGCACTTCTGAACGTGATTCGGTTGTGATCCGGACCACTCTGGCCGGGCTCGGTGACCGAGCGTATGATCCAGGTCACTCCCATCCCCCACGAGATCGGTGCGCCCCATGAACGAAGCCGTTCCCCGCCGGCCCGCTCTCGGAATCGGACCCGACGGCACCTACACCAGGACCGGGCAGGTCTTCGCGTTCGTCCTCGGCCTGCTCACCACGTTCGTCTTCCTGCCCCTGGTCGTGGTCGCCGCGCTGCTGTACACCAACGCCGAGAACCGGTTCGCCACGAACGACGTGCAGGGCGGCCGCAGGCTCGTGATCTGGTCGTGGCTCAGCATCACGGTCCTGCCGCTGCTGGTCGCCGGCGCGATCGCCGTCGTCGTCGCGGCGATCCGCGCAGCGACGGGCTGACCTCGGGAAGAGGACGGCACCGCCGCCGGTTGTCACCCGGTATGAGCGTCGCCTTCTCCGTCCTCGACCTGGCCCCCGTCGTCAGCGGCTCCACGTCCGGCCAGGCCCTGCGCAACACCCTCGACCTGGCCCGGCACGCCGAACGGCTCGGCTTCCACCGCTACTGGCTCGCCGAGCACCACGCCATGCCCGGCATCGCCAGCTCGGCCACGGCCGTGCTGATCGGGCAGGTCGCCGCGGCGACGTCCAGGATGCGGGTCGGATCCGGCGGGATCATGCTGCCGAACCACGCGCCAATGGTCGTCGCGGAGCAGTTCGGGACGCTGGAGGCGCTCTACCCCGGGCGCATCGACCTCGGCCTCGGCCGCGCCCCCGGCACCGACCAGGCCACCGCCCGCGCCCTGCGCCGCTCCCCCGACGCCCTGTCGGTGGACGACTTCCCCGAGCAGGTCGTCGAGCTGCGCTCCTACTTCGGCGCCGACAGCGCGGTCACGCCCGCCGCGGGCAACGAGCCGCCGGTGTGGCTGCTCGGGTCCAGCGGCTACAGCGCCCGCCTCGCCGGGCTGCTCGGCCTGCCGTTCGCGTTCGCGCACCACTTCAGCTCCGAGAACACCGAGCCCGCGCTGGCGCTGTACCGCGACTCGTTCCGCCCGTCCGCGACGCTGGACGCGCCGTACTCGATGATCGGCGTCTCGGTCACCGCCGCCGAGTCCGACGAGCGGGCCCGCGAGCTCGCCCGGCCGCAGGCGCTGTCGTTCCTGCGGCTGCGGCAGGGCCGCCCCGGGCCGCTGCCCACGCCCGAGGAGACCGCGGCGCACCCGTACACGCCGCTGGAGCGCCAGATCATCGACGCGCGCGTCGCGGACCAGGTCGTCGGCGGCCCGGACACCGTCCGGCGGCAGATGGACGCCCTGATCGAGCGGACCGCCGTGGACGAGGTCATGGTCACGACGATGGTGTACGAGCACGCCGACCGGCTGCGCTCCTACGACATCCTCGCCGACCTGTACGGCCTGGGCGCGGACGCCCGCCCGGAGGCCCCCTCCCCCGCCCGCGCCTGACGCGGCCACGCCTGACGCGGCCGCGCCTGATGCGGCCGCGCGGGTCAGGCCGCGAACGCCGCTTCGAGGACGTCCAGGCCCTCGTTCAGGAGGTGCTCGGGGATCACGAGCGGCGGCAGGAAACGCAGGACGTTCCCGTACGTCCCAGCGGTCAGCACGAGCAGGCCCCGGGCGTGGCAGCGGCGCGCGATCTCGGCGGTCAGCGCGGCGTCGGGCTCCTTGGTGCCCGGCCGGACCAGCTCGATCGCGATCATCGCGCCGCGCCCGCGCACGTCCCCGATCGCGGGGTACCGCCCGGCGAGCCCGCGCAGCCGGGGCAGCATGACCTCCCCGATCCGGCGGGCCCGCTCGGTCAGCTTGCCCTCCTCGATCTCCTCCAGGACGGCCAGCGCCGCCGCGCAGGCCAGCGGGTTGCCGCCGTAGGTGCCGCCGAGCCCGCCCCCGTGCACCCGGTCCATGATCTCGGCGCGGCCGGTGACCGCGGCGAGCGGCAGCCCGCCCGCGATGCCCTTCGCCGTGGCGACGATGTCCGGGACGATCCCCTCGTGCTCGCAGGCGAACATGTCGCCCGTCCGCGCGAAGCCCGTCTGGACCTCGTCCGCGACGAGCAGGATGCCGTTCGCCCGGCAGAACCCGGCGATCGCGGGCAGGAATCCGGGCGCCGGGTCGATGAACCCGCCCTCGCCCTGGATGGGTTCCACCACCACGGCCGCCACGTTCGCCGCGCCGATCTGCTTGGAGATCATGTCGGCGGCCTGCGCCGCCGCCTCCGGCCCGCAGTTCCCCGGCCCGGTCGGCCAGCGGAACGGGTAGGCCATCGGCATCCGGTAGACCTCCGGCGCGTACGGCCCGAACCCGTGCTTGTACGGCATGCTCTTGGCCGTCAGCGTCATCGTGAGCAGCGTCCGGCCGTGGTAGCCGTGGTCGAACACGACGACCGCCTGCCGCCCGGTCGCGTACCGGGCGATCTTCACGGCGTTCTCCACCGCCTCGGCGCCGCTGTTGACCAGGAACGAGCGCTTCTCGTGGTCGCCCGGCGTGATCCGGTTCAGGTTCTCGCACACCGCCACGTACGACTCGTACGGCGCGACCATGAAGCAGGTGTGGGTGAACCGGTCCGCCTGCTCCTTCACCCGCGCCGCGACCCGCGGGCTGGCGTTGCCGACGTTCGTCACCGCGATGCCGGAACCGAAGTCGATCAGCGAGTTGCCGTCCACGTCGACGACCACGCCGCCGCCGGCGTCCGCCACGTACACCGGCAGGACGCTGCCCACCCCCGGCGGCACGGCCGCGGTCCGGCGCTCCTGAAGCTCCCGCGACCGCGGCCCCGGAATCTCGGTCACGACGCGTCTCTCCTGCGGCAGCCGCGGGCCGCCGCCGTCCTGGCTGGTCATGGCCCGAACGTAAGTCCGGCGGCGGCTACGCTGGAACGTACGGGACGGCGAAATCCGGCCCGCCCGTTGGACACTCCGCACAAGGAACGCGATGCCGCCCAGCCTGGCCGCCGTGGCCGCCCTCCGCGGGCTCGGGCTCCGGTCCCTCACCGGCCCGCTCCCGGACGAGCCGGTCGCGTGGGTCGCGGTCAGCGAGCTTGAGGACCCGACCCCGTTCCTGGAGGGCGGCGAGCTCGTCCTCACCACCGGCATGCGCCTCACCCCCGCGAACGCCGCCCCCTACGTGGACCGCCTCGTCGCCCGCGGCGTCTCCGGTCTCGGCTTCGCCGTCGGGGTGATCCACGCCGCCGTCCCGCCGGAGCTGCTCGCGGCGGCCCGCGACCGCGGCCTCGCGCTGCTGGAGGTGCCGCGGCCGACGCCCTTCATCGCCATCGGCAAGGCCGTCTCGCAGTTGCTCGCCGACGAGCGGTTCGAGGACACGCGCCGCGCGTACGCCGCTCAGAGCGAGCTGACCCGCGCCGCGCTCGCGGGCCCCGGCCCGCTCACCGCCCGGCTCGCGCGGCTCCTC
>NZ_CAACUY010000166.1 GCF_900659615.1 Actinomadura fibrosa
TCGAGGTGGGCGACGGCCAGGTCAGCGATCTGCCCTCGTCCGTGGACGCCATGGACCTGTACGCGCATCTGCCGGTTCCGGACTGACACCGGCGGTGCCACCATCGGGTCGGGGAGGGTGTGCTCGCCGTCGCGCTGGGCGGCGTACTCGGCGAGGGACAGCGGGGCGGACGCGACGTCCGGGCGCGGGAGCATGGTGGCCGCGGTGGGGACGGCGGCCTGGGCGGCGCGGGTGCGGCGGCGGGACTTGATGGCGGCGCGCTCGGGGGCCGCGACGGGGGCGGGGGCGGCGGGGCGGCGCCAGACGCGGGCGACGACGACGACCTCGCGGGGTTCGCGGATCGGGGTGAGGCGGCACCAGGTGCGGGGTTCGGCGAGGTAGCGGCTCTGGGAGAGCAGGAGTTCGGTGAGGCGCTTGCCCTCGATGACGGGACGGGTTGCGAGCCAGGTCAGGACGCCCGGGGGGACGATGTACAGGACGTGCCAGGGCGACTCGAAGGGGATGCCCGCCACCTTGAGGAGCAGGATCCACGGGACGAACACGCCGGCGAAGACACCGATCTGGACGAGCGGCAGCGGCATCGGCAGCCGTAGGTCGTACAGCTTGTAGAGCCGCTTCTCGATGCGCCATATGTTCGTGTACGTGGGTAGATCCACGCCCCTACTCCCCTAACTGTGCGAGCACGGTGTCGGCTGCGGCGTCCCGTGCGGGGGGCGCCCGACCTCGGTGTCCACCGGTGCGGAAGTCAGGTGATGTCCACTCCCAGGGCCTTCGCTATGGCCTTGGCCGTGGTCTCGATGATGTTGGGCACGTAGAAGACCACGCCGATCCCGATCGCCAGCACGATGAACTGGACGAAGCGCGTGATCTCCCGGGTGAAGAGGAAGAAGATCGCGACGATGGAGACGATGACGAGGAACAGCGGGCCGAAGATCTGGCGCAGCCAGTCCGCGAGCTGGTCGGTCTTGAGTTCGTCGTTCGGCGCCGCCAAGATCTCGTGCGGGATCGACGCCATCATGTGGTTCAGCATCGATGGGGCTACCTTCCTGGATCGGCGGGTGGGACGGGGGTCGGTTCCCGCTGTTCTCTCATGATGCGCTCGGCTCGGTGGTGCCGCGGATGTCCCGCACGTACCAGGTGGTGTTCTTCTTCACCATCGTGAGCTGATACGTCTGCTCCAGTTCGCCGTTGCCGGCGGTGCCGCTGCCGGTGACCTGCCACACGACCGTCGCGGTGACGGTGCGCTCGCCCGCGGCGCCCTTGGGGGCGACGACCTCCTTGACGGAGACGAAGCCGACGGAGTCGGCGAGCCCGGCGATGGGGGTGCCGTCGGAGAAGCGCGACAGGGCGGCCTGGTCGCCGTGGGCGTACGCGCCGAAGAAGACGCCGAGGAACGGTTGCAGTTCGCTCTCCAGGGCGGTGTCGCGGTCCTGGACGCCGCCCTGCGGGAGCGCGGCCTTGGTCGGCGGGGGGAGCAGGGCGGGGCGGCCGGAGACGACCATGGCGCCGCCCTTGGCGTAGACCGGGACGGCGAGGCGGAGCCACTTGTCCTGGGTGCGGGCGAGGAGCGTCACCGTCGCGTTGTCGGCGTCGCGCGCGTCGATGCCGGCGACCTGGACGGACTGAACCTGGAGCGAGCCCACGCCGTTCCAGCCGAACTGGGAGTCGGCGCCCTCCGGCAGAAAGGTGGCGAGCTGCTGCGCGCGGGCGGCGGCGCTCTTCTGGTCGTAGTTCAGGTAGACGTTGGCGAACTGGAGGGCGAACGCGCCGGCGGCGCTGCTCGGGAACTGCGCGGTCCGGCCGGGCTTGGGCTCGCCGGTGGTGGCGGGCTGGTCGTCGGCCGTGAAGCGCTCGAAGGGGGCGCGGATCCCGTTGACGAGGATGACGAGGATGAGCGCCCACAGGACGGCGCGCCCGACCCAGATCCACCAGCGGCCGCCGGATCCGCCCCAGCGTCCGCCGCCGCGCCCGCCGTCACCGCCCGAGCGTCCGCGGCGCCGGCCCTGCCGCGGCACGTCCCACGGGTCGACGGACGTGCCGAGCGCCCGGCCGGGCGCGGACGTCTCCTCGACGACGGCGGTGTCACGGCCGCGTGCAACGGCCGACCTGCGAGCCATCCTGCCTCCGCTCGCGCCTCGCCCCCGGTCGGCGCGCTCCTGTTCACTGGTCGTGTGCTGGTGGCCGAATCCGGACCCACCACGGGCCCAGGGTAACCACGGGCGTCAATTGTTCCAGCGCATCGCAGCGAAGCACAGCCCCGGCACGCGGTTGTGGATAATGCAATCCACCTCAGCAGGAACGGGGAGGATTGCCAAACGGTGACTATCGCGGAGCGATACCTCCGAAAGGTGCGTTTGGCTCGTTAGATGACAAGCATCTCGAATCGGACGGTGCTTGCTGACCTGCTGGCGTTCCCGACCGCAACCTCTCCCCGAAAGAAGCGGTCAACGTGGCCGCTACGGGACATAGCGCGATATATCCCCTACGTCCGGTAGCGTGCGCACCACATGCAACACCCGTCCCGCGAGGCGCACAACCCCCGGAGGCACCAAGGGCCCCACCCGGAGGCGGGGCCCTGGCGAGGCGGGCGGCGCGGACGGTGCGCGCGGGCGTCAGACGTTGAAGCGGAACTCCACGACGTCGCCGTCCTGCATGACGTACTCCTTGCCCTCCATGCGGACCTTGCCCGCGGTGCGGGCGGCCGCCATGGAGCCGGCCTCCATGAGGTCGCCGAAGGACACGATCTCGGCCTTGATGAAGCCGCGCTGGAAGTCGGTGTGGATGACGCCGGCCGCCTCCGGGGCGGTGGCGCCCTTGCGGATCGTCCAGGCCCGCGACTCCTTCGGGCCCGCGGTCAGGTACGTCTGGAGCCCCAGGGTGTCGAACCCGATCCGGACGAGCTGCGACAGCCCGGACTCCTCCTGGCCCATGCCCTGGAGCAGTTCGAGCGCCTCGTCGTCGGGCAGCTCGATCAGCTCCGCCTCGATCTTGGCGTCCAGGAAGATCGCCTCGGCGGGGGCGACGAGCGCGCGCAGCCGGGCGCGGACGTCCTCGTCGGCCAGCTCCTCCTCGTCGAGGTTGAAGACGTAGAGGAACGGCTTGGCGGTGAGCAGGTGGAGCTCGCGCAGCAGCGCGAGGTCGATGCCGGCCTTCTCGGCGCCCGCGAACAGCGTGACGCCCTCGTCGAGCAGCCTCTGCGCCGCGGTGACGGCCTCGACGACGGCGAGCTTCTCCTTGTCCTTCTTGGTGCGCGCCTCCTTGTCGAGGCGCGGGAGCGCCTTCTCGATCGTCTGGAGGTCGGCCAGGATCAGCTCGGTGTTGATCGTCTCGATGTCGCGGGACGGGGCCACGTCGCCGTCCACGTGGGTGACGTCGGCGTCCTCGAAGGCCCGGATGACCTGGCAGATCGCGTTGGTCTCCCGGATGTTGGCGAGGAACTTGTTGCCGAGCCCCTGCCCCTCGGAGGCGCCCTTGACGATGCCCGCGATGTCGACGAACTCCATCGTCGCCGGAATGATCTTCTGCGAGCCGAAGACCTCCGCGAGCGCGGCCAGCCGCGGGTCGGGCACCCCGACCACGCCGACGTTGGGCTCGATGGTCGCGAACGGGTAGTTGGCGGCCAGCGCGTCGTTCTTGGTCAGCGCGTTGAAGAGGGTGGACTTGCCGACGTTGGGCAGCCCGACGATTCCGATGGAGAGGCTCACGGCGGTCAAGTTTATGGGCCCCGGGGGCCCACTCCAGACGACGATCGGATGAACGTTTCCGCGGGTGGCCCGGCCGCGGCGCCCCGCGGGACCCCGCGGTGGCCGCCCGCGAGACCCCGCGGTGGCCGGGCCGCCTCCGCGGCATGTGCCGGGTATGCGCCCCGGCGCGCCGCGGCCGTTGGCGAACAGTGCGGCCAATTGTCCGTCCGGGACCGCTTCCGGCGCGTCGCGGTCGCACCGCGCACATCCGCTGTCACGATGAAGGGATGGATCTCGCGCTGTTCGCCGGCCTCCTCGTCGGGGCCGTCTTCGGCGTCGTCGCCGGGTACGCGCTCGCGACGGGGCGGCAGGGCGCGCTGATCGCCCGGGCCCGGGCCGCCGAGGAGAAGCTCGCCTACGCCGAGGGGCGGATGGCCGAGCACTTCGAGAACCTCTCCGCGAAGGCGCTGGACGCCAGCAACCAGCGCTTCCTGGAGCTGGCGGACGCGCGGCTCAAGGCGGCGGGCGCCGAGGCGGCGGGCGAGCTCCAGCGGCGCCAGCAGGCCGTCGAGCACCTCGTGGCCCCGCTCAAGGAGACCCTGTCCAAGGTCGAGGAGCAGCTCCGCGAGGTCGAGACGGGACGCCGCGAGTCGCACGCCATGCTCGCGAAGCAGGTCGACTTCGTCCGGCAGAGCTCCGACCAGCTCCGCCGCGAGACCCAGTCGCTCGTGCGGGCGCTCCAGCGGCCGGAGGCCCGGGGGCGGTGGGGCGAGCTCCAGCTCCGCAGGGTCGTGGAGCTGGCGGGGATGGCGCACCACTGCGACTTCGACGAGCAGGCGGGCGCCGCCACCCGCGACGGCACCGTCCGGCCGGACATGGTCGTCCGGCTCGCGGGCGGCAAGAACATCGTGGTCGACTCGAAGGTGTCCCTGGCCGCCTACCTCCAGGCCGCCGAGAGCGGCGACCCGGTGCGGCTGGACGCGCACGCCCGCCACCTGCGCGACCACGTCGACCGCCTCGCCGCCAAGTCGTACTGGCAGGCGTTCAGCCCGGCGCCGGAGTTCGTCGTCCTGTTCATCCCGGGCGAGGCGTTCCTCGCCCCGGCGCTCGACCGCGATCCCGGGCTGCTGGAGTACGCGATGCGGCGGCGCGTGCACATCGCCACCCCGACCACCCTGATCACGATGCTGCGGACGGCCTCGTACGCCTGGCAGCAGGCGGCCCTCTCGCGCAACGCCCGCGCGGTCTTCGAGCTGGGCAAGGAGCTGTACGAGCGGCTCGGGACGATGGGCCAGCACGTCGACGAGCTGGGCCGCGCGCTCACCGGGGCGATCAAGTCCTACAACCGGACGGTCGGCTCGCTGGAGACGCGGGTGCTCGTCAGCGCGCGCCGCCTGAACGAGCTGGGCGTCGTCGAGGGCCCCTTGGACGGTCCGCAACCCGTGGAGGAGAGCCCCCGGGCCCTGTCCGCGGCCGAACTGACCATGCCTGGCGAGCCGTCCGACGGGCCGTCCGGCGCCCTCGCGAACGGCGATCTCGACGGCGAACGCCCCGAAGCCTTCCCTCGCCCCCGCGCCGCTGACCGCAACCGGACCGAGGGCGAGACCGGCCACGCCGCCGACCGCGACGGGACCGCCGGTGAGGACGGCGACGACCTCGGCGATGACCTCGGCGATGACCTCGGTGACGGCCTCGGTGACGATCGCGACGGCGGGCGATTCCGCCCGGCCTCCGCCGCGGAACCGGTAGGTTTCGGCGAATGGGCCATCCCTGATCAGGTTGATCAGCGGGAGAGGTGGCAATGAGCAGATCGACGGTCCGCGACGCGCCGGAGGGCGCCTCGCCGTCCCCGGGAGGTCCAGTGCGACGTCAGCGCGGTGCCTCCGGCCGGCCGAAGGCGGAGAGCTCCTCCGCGGCGCCGGTCACCCTCACCGGACGCGGCGGGATCGTCGTCATGTTCGGCACCGGGCTCGTGTGCGCGCTGCTGTCGCGCTGGCTCGGGGTGCCGCTGCTCGCCGGGGGCGGCTTCGCGGTCGGGTGCGTGCTCGCCGCGTTCGCGACCCGTCCCGCGGACCTGCTCACGCTCGCCGTCAGCCCGCCGCTGGTGTTCTTCGCGGCGACGTTCGCGGCGGTGTTCGCCACCACGCTCGGGGACGGCTCGCTGGCGCGCGGCCTGACCGTCGGGGTGCTGACCGCGCTGGCGGCCACCGCGCCGTGGCTGTTCTTCGGCACGCTGCTGGTGCTCGTGATCTGCCTGTTCCGCGGGCTTCCGGAGAACGTGCGGGAGCTGCGCGACAAGCTCGCCGGGGTGCGCCTGTTCGAGAAGGAGGAGAACGAGAACCCCGTCCGCTGGGACGAGTCGCCCTCCAGGCGGGAGCGGCGCCTCCACCACGGCGAGGTCGACTGACCCCGCCGCATCGGCCCGGTCAGACCGGGGTGATGCGCAGGTCCTTGCGGAGCTCGTGCGGGAGCGCGAAGCGCATGCTCTCCTGGACGGACTCGATCTCCTCCGCCGCGCCGAAGCCGCGCTCGGCCAGCCACGCCAGCACGCCCTGGACCAGCTCGTCCGGGACGGACGCGCCGCTGGTGACGCCGACGGTCGTGACGCCCTCCAGCCAGGCCGGGTCGATCTGCTCGGCGTAGTCGACGAGGTGGGCGTCGTCGGCGCCGTGCTCCTTGGCGACCTCGACCAGCCGGACGGAGTTCGAGGAGTTCGTGGAGCCGACGACGATGACGAGGTCGGACTGCGCGGCCATCTCCTTGACGGCGGTCTGCCGGTTCTGGGTGGCGTAGCAGATGTCGTCGGACGGCGGGTCCATCAGCTTGGGGAACCGCTCGCGGAGCTTCTCGACGGTGGCGACGGTCTCGTCGACCGACAGGGTGGTCTGCGACAGCCAGGCCACCTTCTCGGGGTCGCGGACGGTGACGTTCGCCACGTCGTCGGGGCCGTCGACCAGGTGGATGTGCTCGGGGGCCTCGCCGGTGGTGCCGATGACCTCCTCGTGGCCCTCGTGCCCGATGAGCAGGATGTCGTAGTCCTGCGCGGCGAACCGCACGGCCTCCTTGTGGACCTTGGTGACCAGCGGGCAGGTCGCGTCGATGGTGCGCAGGTCGAGGCCCTTGGCCTCCTCGTGCACGACCGGGGCGACGCCGTGGGCGGAGAACACCACGATCGCGCCCTCGGGGACCTCCTCGGTCTCGTCCACGAAGACCGCGCCGCGCTCCTCCAGCGTCTTGACGACGTGGACGTTGTGGACGATCTGCTTGCGGACGTAGATCGGCGCCCCGTACTTCTCCAGGGCGATCTCGACCGTCTGCACGGCGCGGTCGACGCCCGCGCAGTAACCACGCGGCTTGGCGAGCAGGACACGGCGCTGGCTGTTGGTCATGCTCCTATCGTACGAGCCGTCCCATCCGTCCCGTGCAGTGCGGGAGGGGGTCCGCCCGGGGGCCCGCGAGCCCCGCGGGCCAGGTGCCGCGGGGGTCAAAGCTCTGGTGAAGCCCGCTGTGTGATTGAATCCACGTCGCTTTTGGACAGAAATCCATTAACCCGGGGTGACCGCAATGCACCCATGGGGCACAGTGAACGTGGTGGCATCAGGTCGGCGACGGGACGGCGGGGAGGCCGTCGGCGGCGGCGGAACGACACTACAGCGGCACTTCAGGACGGCAGGAGAAGGGATGACGATGACGAGATCACCGCGCCGC
Organism: Actinomadura fibrosa; assembly: GCF_900659615.1. Taxonomy (GTDB): domain Bacteria; phylum Actinomycetota; class Actinomycetes; order Streptosporangiales; family Streptosporangiaceae; genus Spirillospora; species Spirillospora fibrosa. The sequence goes on from NZ_CAACUY010000166.1 coordinate 7,392, forward strand.
CTCAAACAGCAGGTCCAGGACACGGTGGGCGAGCAGGTCCGCGACCTTCCGCTGCACGCCGTCCGGCTGGCCATGTTCGGCGTCGGGCGGGCGCTGCTGCTCAGCGACCGGGTGACCCGGGACTACAAGGAGCTCACCGAGGGCGGCGGGGTGAAGCCGGTGATCGGCCGGCTGCGCGCCGACGTCACGGGCACCGCCGGGAAGGTCACGGGCACCGCCGGGAGCATCGTCGGGCACGTGGTCGGGCGCGTCCGCGGCGGGGACGCGGAGCCCGAGCCGGAGCCCGCCTCCCGGGCCAGGGCGACGGCGCGGCGGACGACCGAGGACGAGGGGGCCGGAGCGGAGATCTCCATCGGCAAGCCCGCCGCGAAGCCCGCCTCCGCGAACACCGCCGCAGGCGAGCCCGCGGCGAAGCACACTCCGAGGCACGCGCGCCCGGACTCCGGGCCCGTGGCCAAGCCCGCGCCGAACCCCGCGGTGGACGAGCCGAAGCCCGAGGCGGAGGCCCAGGCGAAGCCCGCTCCCAGCCCGGAGCCGGTGCCGAGCCCGGAGCCGGCTCCGAAGCTCGCCGCGGAGGCCGCCCCCGACGGCGCCCCGGAGGCCGGGTCGGAGCCGGACCCAGAGAAGGCCGCGTTCGAGCCGAGGCCCGAGCTGAAGCCCGCCGCACAGGCCGAGGCCGAGCGGGCCGCGAAGGACCTTCCGGTGCCGAACTACGACGCGGCCACGCTGCCGCAGCTGCGCGCGCGCCTGCGGGGCCTGTCCGCCGACCAGGTGAAGCTCCTGCGCGAGTACGAGCGCAAGCACCTCGCCCGCGCCGAGGTTTTGAGGATGTACGAGAACCGGATCTCCAAGCTGAACGGCCTCAGCTGAGGTCGAAGCCCCCGGCCCGGGACGTCGAGTCCAGGGCGACAGCGCACAAGGAACGGCCCCCGGAGCTCCGGGGGCCGTTTCGCGTTCCATGAGCATCATGCCGGACGTCACGCCGGGACGGACACGTCCTGGAAGGCGTGGTCGACGTCCACCCGCTCCAGCGTTCCCAGGTGGCGGCGGCGCACCGCGAGGATGCCGATCGCGACGGCGCAGCAGGCCGCGCCGACGACGTAGGGCAGGTGCGGGTTGACCTCCTCGGCCAGCTTCGTCGCGAAGTAGGGGGCGAGGGCGCCGCCGAGCCAGCGGACGAAGTTGTAGCCCGCCGAGGCGACCGGCCGCGGGTTGTCCGAGACCTCCATCGCGGCCTCGGTGAAGGCGGTGTTGTTCAGCCCGATCGGGATGCCGGACAGGATCGTGCAGGCGATGATCCCGCCGTGCCCGAGGAACGCCAGGCCGAGCTGGAACACGATCAGCAGGGCCAGCGCCAGGTGCATGACCCGGACCGTCCCGATGCGGCGCTGAAGGGCGGGCGCGCCGAACACCGAGGCGAGCGCCACCATGACGCCCCAGCCGAAGAACACGAGGCCGATGCCGTGCGCGCTCATGCCGAGCACGAACGGGGTGAAGGCGAGGACGGTGAAGAACGCGTAGTTGTAGAACAGCGCGGTGAACGCGGTCGTGGCCAGGCCGCCGTGCCCGAGGGCGCGGATCGGGGCGCTCAGCCGGGTCTTCTCGGCGGGCCGCGGCATGCGTCCGAGCAGTGTCGCGATCAGCAGGAAGCCGGCGGCCATCAAGGCGGCGGTGCCGAAGAAGGGGAACCGCCAGTTCAGGTCGCCGAGCAGGGCGCCGGCGAGCGGGCCGAGCGAGATGCCGAGGCCGAGCGCGGCCTCGTACAGGATGATCGCGGACTCGGCGCCGCCGGTGGCCGCGCCGACGATCACGGCGAGCGCGGTGGCGACGAACAGGGCGTTGCCGAGGCCCCAGCCGGCGCGGAAGCCGACGAGCTGGCCGACGGTGTCGGACGTCCCGGCGAGCGCGGCGAACAGGACGACGAGGGCCAGCCCGATCAGCAGGGTCCGCTTGCCGCCGATCCGGCTGGACACCCAGCCGGTGACCAGCATGGCGACGGCGGTGATCAGGAAGTAGCTGGTGAACAGCAGCGACACCTGGCTCGGCGTGGCGTCCAGGTTCGTGGCGATCGCGGGCAGGATCGGGTCGACCAGCCCGATGCCCATGAAGGCGACGACGGCGGCGAAGGCGGTCGCCCACACCGACATCGGCTGCCTGAGGATGCCGCCGCCCCGGGTGGAGGGCTCAGCGTCCATGGTCACCTTCCTCTCAGGGATATCTAGGGAGAGGCGAAGAGCTTGTCCAGGGCCGGCAGGGCCGCGGCGATCGCCGCGCGCTCCGCGTCCGTGAGGCCCTCGAACCGTTCCGTCAGGAACGCGATCCGCCGCTCGCGCCCGGCGGCGAGCCGCTCCCGGCCCGGCCCGGTGAGCCGGACGGTGACGACGCGGGCGTCCGAGCGCTCCCGGCCGCGCTCCACGAGGCCGTCCCGCTCCAGCCGGTTGACCTGCGCGGTCATGGTCGGCAGCCGGACGCCGTGCTCGGCGGCCAGTTCCGTCATGCGGCGCGCGCCGGCCTCCAGCGAGCCGAGGACCGACAGCTGCTGGCTGGTGATCGGCTGGTCGGCGCCGGCCTGCCGCAGCATCAGCACGACGTGCCGGAGGCGCCGGTTGAGCCGTTCGGCGAGGTCCCGCGCGGAGCCGGTCCCGGAGTCGGTCGCGGAATCGGTCACGGTGCTCTCCTCCAATTACTTAGTCAGTCTAAGTTAGTCGCGCTAAGAATCAAGGCGGCCCGGGTGTCTTCCCGGTCACACGCCGCGCCCGACACCGTAGGCTTCCGGGCATGGCGATGGAGACCACGGCCGAATCCCCCGTGCCGGTGCGGACCGTCCTGCAGGCCGTCGGCGGGTGGATCGCCAAGCTGGGCCGCATCTGGGTCGAGGGCCAGATCACCGACCTCAACGCCCGCGGCGGGACGGTCTACATGACGCTGCGCGACCCGGTGGCGAACATGTCGGTGCGCGTCGTCGGGCCGCGCGGCGTGTTCGAGGCCGCCGGTCCCGCGGTCACGGACGGCGCGCGCGTCGTCGTGCACGCCAAGCCCGACTTCTGGATCAACCGCGGGACGTTCTCGCTGAGCGTCCTGGAGATCCGCCCCGTCGGCGTCGGCGAGCTGCTGGCCCGGCTGGAGCGGCTCAAGCAGGTGCTGGCCGCCGAGGGCCTGTTCCGGCCCGAGCGCAAGCGGCCGCTGCCGTTCCTGCCCGCCAAGGTCGGGCTGATCTGCGGGCGCGACTCCGACGCCGAGCACGACGTGCTCCAGAACGCGCGGCGCCGCTGGCCGGCCGTGGAGTTCCAGGTCGAGAACACCGCCGTGCAGGGCTCGTACGCGGTCGGCGAGGTGATGGAGGCGCTCCGGAAGCTGGACGCCGATCCCGGGATCGATGTGATCATCATCGCGCGGGGCGGCGGCGCGATGGAAGACCTGCTGCCGTTCTCGGACGAGGCGCTCGTCCGCGCCGTCGCCGCGGCCCGGACGCCGGTGGTCAGCGCGATCGGGCACGAGCAGGACAGCCCGCTCCTCGACCTCGTCGCCGACGTGCGGGCGTCCACCCCGACCGACGCCGCGAAGAAGGCCGTCCCGGACGTGCGGGAGCAGCTCCAGCTCGTCCGGCAGCTCCGCGACCGGGGCCGCCGGTGCCTCGCGGGCGGCGTCGAGCGGGAGCTGGCCTGGCTGAAGGGGGTCCGGTCGCGGCCCGCGCTGGCCGATCCGGTCCGCGAGGTCGAGCGGCAGTCCGAGCAGGTCCTCGCGCTGCGGGACCGGGCGCGCCGCTGCCTGGCGAGCGCCCTGGACCGCTCGGGGGACGAGCTGTCCCACACCCGCGCCCGGCTGCTGGCCCTCTCCCCCGCGGCGACGCTGGAGCGCGGCTACGCGGTCGTCCAGCGCGAGGACGGGGCCGTCGTCCGCGAGTCGGCGGGCGTGAAGGACGGGGAACGCCTCCTCGTGCGGCTGTCCGACGGGCGGCTCGGGGTGACCGTGGCAGACCGCGATGGGCTCTAGGGTGGGGCGTGTGGCCGACGAGAAGACAGCTGACAAGCCGTCCTACGAGCAGGCGCGCGACGAGCTGGCCGACGTCGTCCGGCGGCTGGAGGCCGGCGGGCTGACGCTGGAGGAGTCCCTCGCGCTGTGGGAGCGCGGCGAGCGGCTCGCCGCGATCTGCGAGGAGTGGCTGGAGGGGGCGCGGGCCAGGCTCGCCGCCGCAATGGCCCGCCCCGAGGACGGCGGCGAGACCGGCCCGGCCCCCTTCTAGACCCGGCCCCTTCTAGACCGCCGTGTCGAAGTTGATCGCGCTGTAGGCGCGCAGCTTCTCCAGCTGGTGCTGGCTGGAGATCGTCCGGATCGTGCCGCTGCGGGACCGCATGACCAGCGAGTGCGTCACCGCGGTGCCCTTGCTGTAGCGGACGCCGTCGACGAGCTCGCCGTCGGTGATGCCGGTGGCCGCGAAGAACACGTCGTCGGACGTGACCAGGTCGTCGGTGGTGAGGACCCGGTCGAGGTCGTGGCCGGCGTCGATCGCCTTCCGCCGCTCGGCGTCGTCCTGCGGCCACAGCCGGCCCTGGATGACGCCGCCCAGCGCCTTGATCGCGCAGGCCGCGATGATGCCCTCGGGGGTGCCGCCGATGCCGAGCAGCAGGTCCACGCCGGTGCCCGGCCGGGACGCCATGATCGCGCCGGCGACGTCGCCGTCCAGGATGAACTTGATCCGGGCGCCCGCCTCGCGGACCTCCTTGACGATGTGCTCGTGCCGGGGCCGGTCCAGGATGCAGACGGTCACGTCGTGCGTGGACGAGCCCTTGGCGCGCGCGATCGCGCGGATGTTGTCGGCGATCGGGCGCTCGATGTCGACGACGTCCGCCGCCTCGGGCCCGGTGACGAGCTTCTCCATGTAGAAGACCGCGGACGGGTCGAACATCGACCCGCGGGGCGCCACCGACAGCACCGCGATCGCGTTGTTCATGCCGAGCGCGGTGAGCCGGGTGCCGTCCACCGGGTCCACCGCCACGTCGCACTCGGCGCCGCCGCCGTCCCCGACCTCCTCGCCGTTGTAGAGCATCGGGGCGTTGTCCTTCTCCCCCTCGCCGATCACGACGACGCCGCGCATGGACACGGTGTTGATGAGCTGGCGCATCGCGTTCACGGCGGCGCCGTCGGCGCCGTTCTTGTCCCCGCGGCCGACCCAGCGGGCCGCGGCCATGGCGGCGGCCTCGGTCACCCGGACGAGCTCCATCGCCAGGTTGCGGTCCGGCGCGGCGGGCTCGGTCGTGAGCGGGGAGGAGACGGGTGTTTCTTCGGACATCGCGGGGCAGCCCTTCGGTCGGTGGTGCTCGGATTCTCTGCGGACCGGACGCCGGGCCACAAATTGGACCAGACCAGAGCCGGCCGGCCGGAGCCGCCGGGCACCGTGGCGGACGCGTGATTTTGACGGTCGCACGGGCAAGGGATCGTTTCCCCAGCGGAAGAGGGCGTAATCTCAAGCCTCATGAGCAGCGACATCGGCGTCTCGTCCGGCCGGGTGACTCGGAGCGGCGGCGCGCGTGCCACCGGCGTGCCCGAGCGGGCCTCCGACGGCCCCGCGCGGACCTCCGACCGCGGGGCCGCCACGCGCGGCGCCCTGCTGGCCGCGGCGAGGGACGTCTTCTGCGAGTCCGGGTTCGCCCAGGCCGCGGTGACCGACATCGTCGCCAAGGCGGGCGCCAGCGTGGGCAGCCTGTACCACCACTTCAACGGCAAGGCCGACCTGTACCTGACGCTGTTCGAGGAGTTCCAGGCCGGGCAGCAGGAGCGCACCCGCGAGGCGATCAACGCGGTGCGGGAGGCCGGCGAGACCGACCCGATGCGGCAGTTCATCGCCGGGGCGGGCGCCTACCTCGACGGCTGCCTGGAGGAGCGGGACGTGGCCCGCCTCTTCATCTCCGGGGACGGCCCGCCCGGCTTCGACCGGGTCATGCGGCAGCGTCTGAACAAGTGGGCGCGCCGCAACGCCGCGCTGTTCCACACCGCCGACGGCGGCACCGACGAGGCCCTGGTCACGGTGCTGACGGGGGCGATGGCGGGCGCGGTGTCGGAGATCTCGCTGATGAACGACGAGAGCGCGGCCCGCGACCACGCGGCCAAGATCATGGCCATCGTGGGCACGATCCGGAACCCCGGTACGGAGCAGCCCTGACCGTGCGGGATCCTGGAGGGGTGACCGACAAGACCCCTGCCCCCGCCCAGGAAGCCGAGGAGCCCGCCGCGCGCCCGGAGGAGCCCGGCGCGGCGCCGGCCGGGCCGCCCGCGGTCGTCGAGGTGAGCCCGGCCGTGCACAAGCGGCTGACCACGGGGCTCGGCGGCTTCACGATGGCGATGGGCGCGTGCCTGCTGCTCGTGCTGGCGATCTTCCTGATCACCCCGCGCAGCCACGAGGAGGTCCTCCCCACGGTCGACTACGGCTCGCAGCTGTGGGCGATGCGCAACGACGCGCCCTACACGTCCTACGCGCCCGAGGGGCTCCCCGCGGGCTGGCGGCCCACCAGCTCCCGGCTGAACGGCCTGGACGGGTCCGGACGCAAGCCCGTCGCCTGGCACCTCGGGTTCGTGACGCCCAGCGACGAGTACGCGGCGCTGGAGCAGAGCAACGAGAAGGCGTCCGAGTACGTCCCGCGGATGACGAACAACAAGAACCCGATCGGGACGCAGCAGGTCGCCGGGGTGACCTGGACGAAGTACTACCGCAAGGACAAGAAGGCCAACTCGCTGGCGCGGACGCTCCCCGATGGGGTGAGCCTGGTGGTGACGGGCACGGCGTCCTACGAGGAGCTGGCCGTCCTCGCGGCCTCGCTCAGGCCGCAGTCCAAGCAGGGCGCGGGCCTGACGCCGTCCGCGCAGCCGACCTCGAAGTCCTGACGGCGCCGCGCCGGTAGGCGCCGCCCTAGCGGCCCCGGCCGAGGCGGCCGCGGACGCGTTCGCGGAGCGTGCGGCGGGGCGCCCGGGCCCGCACGGAACCGAAGATCAGCGTGCCGCCGACCTCGATCGTCGGGCCTTCCGGGACGGGCCGGGTGCGCACCTCGCGCGTGCTGAGGATGGTGCGGCTCGTCACGTCCACCCGGACGCCCTCGGGCACCAGCAGCCGGATCCGGCCGCCGAGCACCATCGAGTCGACGACGATGTGGCGGCGCTGGAGGACGGCCTCGCGCAGGTCCAGTTCGACCGTTCCGAACAGCGCGAGCAGGGGCAGCTTCACGGGAACCACCCAGCGGCCCTCCCGGCGCGTCCGGCCGAAGAAGACCGAGACGGGGCGGTCGTCCACGAGGATGGGCTGCGCCTCCTCGGGGCTGAGGTCGCTGGTCAGGCCGGTCAGCTCGCCGAGGGTGCGGGCGGAGAGCGCCCGGGAGGAGCGGTCGGCGTGCTCCTCCATGGTCAGCCTGCCGTCGGCGAGGGCCTCGCCGAGCATGGTCGCGACGCGTTCCCGGTCGGCGTCGGACGCGCGCAGGTCGCGGACGCGCGTCGGCTGTTCGGCGGCCGGGCGACGGGGGATGTCCACACCTAGAGGTTAGCGGCCGGACGGCCGAGGGCCTCCAGAACGCGGCGGGGGAAAACCAGTGGGGTTTTCGGCGCCGCTCTCCTTAGGGTGACCGCATGACGCTGCACGGTGCCAGGCTCGCGACCACGGAGGCGAGCGGGGGCGCCGCGGCGATCAGCCTTCGCGGGGTCGTCAAGCGCTTCGGCGACTTCACCGCGGTGGACGGGCTCGACCTGGACGTGCCGTCCGGGAGCTGCCTGGGGCTCCTCGGGCCGAACGGCGCCGGGAAGTCCACCACCATGAAGATGCTCACCGCGCAGGCCATCGCGGACGAGGGCACCATCGACGTGCTCGGCTTCTCCGTCCCACGCGAGTCCAAGCGCGCGCGGGCGGCGATGGGGGTCGTCCCGCAGCAGGACAACCTCGACGAGGAGCTGACGGCCAGGGAGAACCTGGAGGTGTTCGCGCACCTGTACCGGGTGCCGCGCGGGGAGCGGCGGCGGGCGGTCGACGACGCGCTCGCGCTCGCGCACCTGACCGACCGGCAGCGCACCAAGGTCGACGACCTCTCCGGCGGCATGCGCCGGCGGCTGCTGATCGCCCGCGGGCTGGTGCACCGGCCGGCGCTCGTCCTGCTGGACGAGCCGACCGTCGGCCTGGACCCGCAGGTCCGGGCGGAGCTGTGGGGACTGATCGACGGGCTGCGGTCGCGCGGCACGACGGTGCTGATGTCCACGCACTACATCGAGGAGGCCGAGCGGCTCGCCGACGAGTGCGCGCTCATGTCGCACGGCCGGGTGATCGCGCGCGGCAGCCCGGCGGGGCTGGTGGCCGAGCACGCGGGCGCGCGGGTCGTCGAGCACTACGGCCCGCCGGACCGGCTCGCGGACGTGGAGCGGCTGGCCCGCGGCGCGGGGCTGCCGACGCGCCGGACGGGCCCGTCGGTGTCGGTGCTGCGGGCCGAGAGCATCCCGCCGTCGCTGGACGAGCGGCTCGGCCCGGACGGGGTGCGCCGCGCGGCGAGCCTCGAAGACGTCTTCGTCGTCCTGACCGGGGAGCGGGTGGAATGATCGTCCGGGCCGAGGGGGCGCCGCGGCGGCCGGAGCGGCTGCGGCGGTTCGAGCTGGCGCCGGTGCGCGGCATCTGGCGGCACGAGCTGGCCCTCTACAAGCGCTACTGGAAGTCGCAGTCGTTCGCGTCGATGGTCGAGCCGACGTTCTTCCTGCTCGCGTTCGGCTACGGGTTCGGGTCGATGGTCGCGGCGATCGGGGACTACCGCTACCTCGACTTCGTCGCCACCGGCGTCGTCGGCACGGCGGCCCTGTTCACGTCGGTGTTCCCGGGGATGTTCAACGGCTACATCAGGCGCGTGTTCCAGCACACCTACGACGCGATCCTCGCCACCCCCGTGGACGTCCACGAGCTCGTGACGGCCGAGGCGCTGTGGATCGCGGCCAAGTCGGCGGTGTACTCGTGCACGCCGCTGATCGTCGCGCTGTTCTTCGGGCTGGACCCGTCGCCCGGCATGCTCCTGGTGCCGATCGTCACGTTCTTCACGGCGCTCGGCTTCGGGCTGTTCGGGATGTGGACGTCCTCGGTCGTCCCGTCGATCAACTCGTTCGACTACGTGATCACGGGCGTGGTGACGCCGCTGTTCCTGATCGCCGGCACGTTCTTCCCCGTCGGCACGCTGCCCGGCTGGGCGCGGCACGCGGCGCAGCTCAACCCGCTGTTCCACTGCGTCGAGCTGGTCAGGCACGCCGTCTTCGGGCTCCGCCCGCTGGCCGACCTCGGCCATCTGGGCGCCCTCGTGCTGTTCGCCGCGCTGATGTGGCTGATCGCCGTCCGCGGCATGCGCCGCCGCCTCATCGGCTGAGACCCGCCGCCGGTCATTGACCTGGGACGTCCCCGGTCTCTACGCTGACGCGAATCTTCTTCATATTCCGCGGCTCAGGAGGTCGGACCCCATGAGCGAGGGCATCACGACCCGGGACGCGCGCGCCCGCTTCGCCGCCTACACGGCGTTCGCCGTCCAGGGGCTCTGCTTCGCCTCCCTCGTGACGCAGGTCCCGAAGATGCAGGACGCGCACCACCTCAGCGACGCCACGCTCTCCCTCGTCCTGCTGATGGTCCCGCTCGTCGCGGGAGCGGGCAGCGTCGCGTCCGGCGCGCTGTTCCCCCGGGTCGGCAGCGGCCTCGTCCTGCGCGTCGCGCAGCCCGCCGTGGCCCTGACGATCGTGCTGATCGGCCTCACCGGCGACAACGACCCCGCCCTGTACGGCGCGGTCGCGCTGTTCGGGCTGTTCGTCGGCGCCGTGGACGCCTCGATGAACGCGCAGGCCATCGCCGTCGAGCGGCGCTACGGCATCAGCCTGATCACCGGCTTCTACGCCGTCTGGAGCGTCGCGGGCATCCTCGGCGGGCTCTGGGCGTCCCTCGCCAACAAGCTCGACCTCGCGCTGCTGACCGGCTTCGCGATCGCCGCCGCCGTCGGGATCGCCGCGTCGCTCGGCACCGGCCACCTCCTCTACCGCCGGGACGAGGAGGGCGACGGCCCCACCGCCGCCGAGCTCAAGGCCGCCGGGCGCAGCGTCCCGTGGCGGCCCATCCTCGTGGTCGGCGCGGCGATGGCCGTCGCCTACCTCGCCGACTCGGCGATCTCCAACTACGGCGCCAAGTACCTGGACGACGAGCTGTCCGGCAGCGACTGGGTCGCGCCGCTCGGCTACGTCGCCTACCAGATCGCCATGGTCGTGAGCCGGGCCGTCGCCGACCTCGCGGTGCGGCGCTCGGGACCCGTCAGGGTGGTGCGGCTCGGCGGCCTGGTCGGCATCGCCGGCATGGCCGGGGTGGTCGCGGCGCCCGACGCCGCCCTCGCCATCGCGGCGTTCGCGGTCGCCGGGCTCGGCCTCAGCGTGATCGCCCCCGTCTCGTTCTCCGCCGCGGGCCGTGTGGACCCGACGGGCCTCGGCGTCGCCGTCGCCCGCGTCAACATCTTCAACTACGTGGGCTTCGTCCTCGGCGCGGCCGTGGTCGGCGCCGTCGCGCCGGTGAGCGACGACCACGGCCTCCGCCTGGCGTTCATCGTCCCCACCGCCCTGATCCTCGTCGTCTTCGCCACAGCCCGAGGCTTCGACCCGACGCCCGTGGAAGGCGCCAAACCCGACGCTCCCGCCATGGAACGCCCCGTAGCCTGACCGACCCGAATCCGGGCTATGCCTCTTCTGCCATGGCGGTGATGGCTTCTTCGCCGGCGGCCTGGGCCTGCTCGGGGGTCATGTCCTCCAGGGCTCGGCTGAGCGCGACCATGGCGGCGTCGGCCGCCGCGCGGAGGGTCACGGCGTGCTCCACCGCTCGCTCGATCTCGCCGAGACCCACGCAGTCGAAGGCCACCTGTGCGTCGTGACCGGCCATCTTGAGCTGCCGCGCGGCCTCTTCCAGACTCATGCATACCTCCTACACCGGGGACCGTTCTCCTACCCGCGAGCACCCTGGGTAATCGCTCGTCCCAGGAGCTCCGCCGCTTCCGCAAGGCGCGTCTCACCGTGGCGGGCATATCCGAGGACGAGCGCGGGCGGCGCGCTCCCGGCGCGCTCGGGCGACCACATGCTCCGGGCGCCGGAGACCGACAGGCCCAGGCCCTCCGCGTCCTCCACGACACGCTCCTCGTCACACCCGTGCGGAAGCTCCACGTAGAGGTGAATGCCCGCTGAGACGCCTTGAACCATCGCGCCGGGAACATGAGCGGAGAGAGCGTCCGCGAGCGCGTCGCGCCGTGCCCGGTACCTGCGCCGCATCATGCGCAGATGCCGGTCATAGGCACCGCTCCGGACGAACTCGGCGAGCGCGTACTGCTCCAGGACGGGCGCCCCGAGGTCGGTGTTGCCGCGGTGCGCGCGCAGCCGCCCGGCGAGGGCCGGGGGCGCCACCGCCCAGCCGAGCCGCAGCGCGGGCGCCAGGGCCTTGCTCACCGAGCCGAGCAGGACCACCCGGTCGGGGTCCACGCCCTGGAGGCAGCCCACCGGTTCGCGGTCGTAGCGGAACTCGGCGTCGTAGTCGTCCTCGATGACGAGGCCGTCGACGTGCCGCGCCCAGGCGATGAGCGCGGCGCGGCGCGGCGCGGACAGCACGACGCCCGTGGGGAACTGGTGCGCGGGGGTGACGAGGACGGCGCGCGCGCCCGTCGCGGCCAGCGCCTCGACGTCCAGGCCGTCGCGGTCCACCGGGACGTGGACGAGGCGGACGCCGGTCGCCCGGAGCATCGGGAGCTGCCGGGCGCTGGTCGGGTCCTCCACGGCGAGCGTCTTGTGCCCGTCGGCCAGCAGCAGCCGGACGACGGCGGACAGCCCGTGCGCGACCCCGTTCATGATCACCACGCGGTCGCGGCCGGCGTGCGCGGCGCGGACGCGCGACAGGTAGCCGGCCATCTCGGCGCGCAGCGCGGGCACCCCGCCGGGGTCGGGGTAGGCGAGGGCGTCGTTCGGGAGCGTGCGCAGTGCCGTGCGGGCGGCGGCGAGCCAGCGGTCGCGGGGGAACGCCGCCAGGTCGGGGTGGCCCGGCCACAGGTCGTACGACGGGCCCGGGACGCCCGGCGGCGCCAGGTCCGGGCGGCTCCGCGCCGCGTTCGCGCCCGTGCCGTCCGGTGCGGCGTCCGCGAGGGGCGCCGTGCCGTCGCGGGGGTCGTCCGGGCGGGCGAGCGGCGCGATGCGGGTCCCGTCGCCGCGCCGGGCGATGAGGAACCCCTCGGCGGTGAGCTGCTCGTAGGCGGCGACGACGACGCCGCGCGACACGTCCAGGTCGCGGGCGAGGTCGCGGCTCGACGGGAGCCGGGTCCCCGCGGTCAGCCGGCCCGACCGCACCGCCGCGCGGAAGCCCGCGGCGATCTGCGCGGAGAGCCGCCCGGCGGTCCGGTCGATGGGGAGATGAAGGTCGGTCACACCAGCTTCAGCGCCGCCGGGGGCGGCGCGTGTCACGGGCTCCGCATTGGTCCTGGTCAGAGCCGTGTGATTGGTTCTGTCGGAAGGACCACGGGCGGCCCTAGCGTCGCCTTCATGAACGCACCTCCCGATCGCCGCGGCACGGTCGCCGCCGCGGCCGCCATGTCCCTCGTCGGCTCGCTGACCGCGGTCTCCGCGACGATCGCGGACTACCCGGTGTTCGGCGGGCAGGCCGTCCGGTACGCGGCGGCCGCGCTGATCCTGCTGGCCGTCGCCCGGCTCCGCTGCGGGCGGGACGGGCGGCCCGTCCGGCGGGCGGCGCCGCGGGACTGGGCGCTGCTGGCGGCGCTCGCGGCGACGGGCCTCGTCGCGTTCAACGTGTGCATCGTGGCGGCCACCCGGGACACGAGCCCGGCCACGATCGGCACGGTGATCGCGACGGTGCCGGTCGTGCTGGCGGTGGTCGGGCCGCTGCTGGACGGGCGGCGCCCGGCGCCGGTGGTCGTGGCGGCGGCGTGCGCGGTCGCGGCGGGGGCGGGGCT
>NZ_CAACUY010000167.1 GCF_900659615.1 Actinomadura fibrosa
CGCCCTGCACGCCGTCCACCGCACCGGCGCGGCGTACGTGCCCGTCGATCCCGGCCTGCCCCCGGACCGGGCGCGGTTCATCGCGGAGGAGACCGGCGCCGTGGCGGTCATCACCCCCGACGGCTACGCGGAACTCGCCGCCGCGGATGCGCCCGCACCGGACGCGCCCGCACCCGACGCGTCGGCCGCGCCGGACCCGCTCGACGCCGCCTACGTGATCTACACCTCCGGCTCGACCGGCCGGCCCAAGGGCGTGGTCGTCCCCCATGCCGGGGTGGTGAACCAGCTCCTGTGGATGCAGGAGGAGTACCCGCTGCGCCCGGACGACCGCGTGCTGCTGAAGACGCCCGCGAGCTTCGACGTGTCGGTCTGGGAGTTCTTCTGGCCGCTGCTGGCGGGCGCGGCGCTCGTCGTCGCCGCTCCCGAGGGGCACAAGGACCCCGCCTACCTCGCCGGGCTCATCGAGCGGCAGGGGGTGACCACGGTCCAGTTCGTGCCGTCCATGCTGGAGGCGTTCGTGGGGACGCCCGACCTAAGGGACCTCCCGTCCCTGCGCCGCGTCCTGTGCATCGGCGAGGCGCTCGGCACGGCCCTCGCCGAACGCTTCCACGCCCTGTTCGACGCCGAGCTGCACAACCTCTACGGCCCCACCGAGACGTCGCTGGCCTCGACCGCGTTCGAGTCCCGGACCGGGACGCGCGAGGTCTCCATCCCGATCGGGCTGCCGCTGGCCAACACGCGGGTCTACGTGCTGGACGGCGCGTTGCGGCTCGTCCCGCCCGGTGTGGCGGGGGAGCTGTACATCGCGGGCGCCGGTCTGGCCCGCGGCTACCTGAAGCGGCCGGGCCTGTCGGCGGAGCGGTTCGTGGCGGACCCGTTCGGCGACCCGGGCACCCGGATGTACCGGACCGGCGACCTGGTCCGCTGGAACGACGACGGCCGCCTCGTGTTCGCCGGCCGGGCCGACGACCAGGTCAAGGTCCGCGGCGTCAGGATCGAGCTCGGCGAGATCGAGGCGGCGCTGAGCGCCCACGCCGCCGTGGCCCGCGCCGCGGTCGCGGCCAGGGAGGACCGGCCGGGCGCCGTCCGGCTCGTCGCCTACGTGGTCCCGGCGGACGGGCACGCCGTGGACGCGGGCGCGCTGCGCGCCCACCTGGCGTCCGTGCTGCCGGAGTCCATGGTGCCCGCGGCGTTCGTGGAGCTGGCGGCGCTCCCGGCGACCGTCAGCGGCAAGCTCGACCGGCGCGCCCTGCCTGCCCCGGAGGCCGACGCGTCCGCGGAGTACCGCGCCCCGCGCACACCCCGGGAGACCGTGCTGTGCGAGGTGTTCGCCGAAGTGCTGGGCCTGGAGCGGGTCGGCGCGGACGACGACTTCTTCGAGCTGGGCGGCGACTCGATCATCTCGATCCGGCTGGCCGCACAGGCGCGCGTCGCCGGGCTGGCGCTGACCCCGCGTGAGGTGTTCACCCTCCGCACCGCCGCCGCGCTGGCGGAAGCGGCCCGCGAGACCGTACCGGACGACACCGTCCCCGCGACCGAGCGGAATCGGACGGATCGGGACGAGCCCAGTGTGCTCCCGCTGACGCCGCTGCAAGAGGGGCTGCTGTTCCACTCCCGTCTCGACGAGCGGCACGTGGACGTGTACCAGATGCAGTCCACCGTCGAACTGCACGGGACCCTCGACGCCGACCGCCTCCGGGCGGCCTGCCGGGTGCCCGTCGATCGGCACGCCGCCCTCCGCGCCTTCATCACCGGGACGCCGACCGGGATGTCGGCGCAGGGCATCGCCCCCACGGTCACCGTCCCCTGGGAGGAGACCGATCTGCGCGACGTCGAGCCGGGGGAGCGGGACGAGCGCCTCGGTGAACTGCTCGCGCGGGACCGGCTGCGCCGCTTCGACCTGGACGCCGCGCCGCTGCTGCGGTTCACCCTCGTCCGCCTCGGCGACCTGCGGCACGTGCTCGTGTTCACCTGCCACCACCTCCTGCTGGACGGCTGGTCGCTCTCCCTCGTCCTAGGCGAGATCTTCGACGCCTACGCGGAGGACGGCGGCACGCCCCCGCTCCCGGCCATGCCTTACCAGGACTATCTCGCGTGGCTCGTCCGGCAGGACCGTCCCGCCGCCGAGGCCACCTGGCGGAGCGCGCTCGATGGCCTCGCGGAAGGCACGCTTGTCGCCCCGGCCGCGCGGTTCACCGCTCCGGACCGGCTGCCGGAGACCGTGCGCGCGGACCTGACCGCCGAGCGCACGGCGGCGCTGGCCGCGACCGCGCGGCGCGCCGGACTCACCCTCAACACCCTCGTCCAGGGCGCCTGGTCCATCGTGCTCGCCGGGCTGACGGGACGCAGCGACGTGGTGTTCGGCGCGACCGTCGCCGTCCGGCCGCACGAACTGGACGGTGCCGCCAGGGCCGTCGGGCCGCTCATCAACACGCTGCCGGTCCGGGTGCGCCTGGAGACGTCCGAGGCGGCCGGGCAGATGCTCGCCCGGACGCAGGACGAGCAGTCCGCGCTCGCCCCGTACCGGCACCTCGCCCTGGCCGACGTCCAGCGGCTCGCCGGGCGCGGCGCCCTGTTCGACACCTGCACGGTCTTCCAGAACCACTCCTCCGAGGCGGCGGCCGAGGACCTGCGGATCGGCGGCGGCCTGCGGATCGCCCGGCTCGGCGGGAGCGACGCCTATCACTACCCGCTGCGGCTCGTGGCGGTCCCCGGCGAGCGCCTGTCGCTGGAGCTGAGCCACCGGCCCGAGCTGATCGCCGCCACGGCCGCCGAAGCCGTGCTGTCGTCCCTGCGACGAGTGCTCGACGCCATGGGCGCCGACCTCGACACGCCGGTCGGGACGCTCCTGGCGATGGCCCGCCGGGAACGCGGCGAGACCGAGGAGGCCGTTCGGGCCCTCGTCGGCAAGGTCCTCGGCGTGGACGGGGTCGGAGCGGACGACGACTTCTTCGCCATCGGCGGGGACTCGGTCCGGGCGCTGCGCCTGCACGGGGCGCTCCGCGCCGCGTTCGGCGCGGACGTGGGGCTCCGCGCGGTCTTCGAGGCACCGACGCCCGCCGCGCTGGCCGCGCTGCTCGGCGACCCGGGCGCGCGGCGTCACCGAGCCCCACGGGAAACGAACAGACACCCATGAAAGGACTGCCACGGTGAAGAACCCCTTCGACGACCCGGACGGCCGGTTCCTGGTACTGGTCAACGACGAGGGCCAGCACAGCCTGTGGCCGTCCTTCGCCGACGTGCCCGCCGGATGGCGGACCGTCCACGGCGAGGACGGCCGGCAGGCGTGCCTGGACTACGTCGAGGAGCACTGGACCGACATGCGGCCGGCGAGCCTCGCCGCCCGGATGGACGGGGACGGACGCTGATGCCGCCCGTCCGCGCCGGGGACACCCTCCTTGAGGTCGACGCCCACATCCGCGCGTGCCTGAACTGGGACTACGGCCACCGCGACACGCGGCTGTGGCAGCTCTACGAGCGCAGCAAGGTCGCCCAGTGGAACGTCTCCACCGACATCGACTGGACCCCGGAGGTCCGCCTCGGCTCCGTGCTGAACCCGCGCGACGGCCTGGTGCCCCCGGTCGCGCCGCCGGGCAGCCCCGTGCCGCCGGAGCTGTGGAACGCCTTCCTGTGGGAGTTCCAGGTCTGGATGGTCAGCCAGTTCCTGCACGGCGAGCAGGGCGCGCTGCTGACCACCGCCCGGCTGGTCGAGACCGTCCCCGACATCGAGGCGAAGACCTACGCCGCGGCGCAGGTCGCGGACGAGGCCCGGCACGTCGAGGCGTACGCCCGCTACATCGACGAGAAGATCGGCGCGTCCTACCCGGTCAACGCCGGGCTGGAGCGGCTGCTGCGCGACCTGCTGGGCGAGTCGCGCTGGGACGTCCTGTACCTCGGCGTCCAGGTCGTCATCGAGGGGCTCGCGCTGGTCGCGACGCGGGTGGCGAGCACGAGCTTCGGCGACCCGGTCATCCAGGCGATCACCCGCCTGGTCGCCCGGGACGAGGCGCGGCACATCTCGTTCGGCGTGGTCGCCCTCGACGGCCTGTACCGCGACATGACGAGCGCGGAGCTGGCCGACCGCGACGCGTTCCTCCAGGAGGCGGTGCACGTCATGGCGCAGCGGTTCCTGCTCGGCGAGGTGTGGGAGCGCCTCGGCGCCGACGCCGCGGCGGGCCGCCGGTTCGTCCGCGGCGACCCGCGGATGACCGCGTTCCGGCGGCTGCTGTTCTTCAAGGTCGTCCAGGTGCTCCGGCAGATCGGCATGCTCACCCCGGGGCTCCGGGACCTGATGCTCGCCGAGTCGCTGGCGGCGCCCGAGGCGTTCGCGCGATGAGCGGCCGCGAGAGCGGGCCGGCGAGCGGGCGGGACGCCCCGCCGTCCCTGTGGCGCAACCCCGACTACGCGGGATGGTGGACGGGCAACACGGTCTCCGCCGTGGGCACCAGCCTGTCGGCGATCTCGTTCCCGCTGCTGGTGCTCTACACGACCGGCTCGGTGGCGAGGGCCGGCGCGATCGGCGCGGCGAACCTCGCGGGCGTGCTGCTGACGACGCTCCTCGGCGGCGCGCTCGCCGACCGGGTGTCCCGCAAGGCGATCCTCGTCCTGAGCCCCCTCGTCCAGGGCGCCGTGCTCGGCGCCGTGGCCGCGGCCGTGGCCACCGGGCACGCGACGATGCCGCTGCTCGTCGCGGCGGCCTTCGCGGGCGGCCTGGCGGCGGGCGTCGTGACCGGCGCCGAGACCTCGGCGCTGCGCCGGATCGTCCCGAAGGAGCAGCTGCCCACGGCGACGGGCCAGATGATGGGCCGCGACCTCGGCGCCGAGCTGGTCGGGGCCCCGCTGGGCGGGGTGCTGTTCGCCGTCGCCCGGTGGTTCCCGTTCGCCGCCGACGCCGTCTCGTTCGCGTTCGCCTCGGCGGGGGCGCTGCTGATCCGCCGCCCCCTCGGACCCGACCGGTCCGCCGCCGACCGGGGGAGCGGCGTGCTCGGCGACATCGCGGCCGGGATCCGGTTCGTCCGAGGGCAGCCGTTCCTGCGCTTCACCGTCGTCTGGGGCGCGCTCCTCAACACCGTCACCGAGGCGTTCACCCTGCTGTTCATCGCGCTGATCCGCTACCGCGGCGGCGGCCCGGCCCAGGTCGGCCTGATCAGCTCGCTGGCCCTGCTCGGCGGCGTAGCCGGCGCGGTGGCCGGCCCGTCGATCGCGCGCCGGGTCCGACCGCGCCGGGTCATGTACGCGGCGGCGTGGGCGTTCGCGGCCATCCTCGCCGCCTGCGCGTTCGTCCCGCGGCCCTGGCAGATCGGCGCGGTCGTGACCGTCGCCATGCTGACGATGGTCCCGCTGAACGTCGTCCTCCAGGCGGCGGTGGTCCGGGTCGTCCCGGACGAGTTCTCCGGCCGGGTCGCCGCCGCCGGCCGGTTCGGCACGATGGCGCTCCAGTGGACCGGCCCGCTCATCGCGGGCGCGCTGGCGAGCGCGTTCGGCGTCCCGGGAGCGGTGCTCGCGCTCCTCGTGCCGGTGACGCTGCTGGCCCTCGCGCTCCACCTCACGCGGTCCCTGGCCGCCATGGACGTGCTCGCCCAGGACGCCGCGGCGGAACCGGCGCTGGAGAAGGCGGCCACGGAGGCGTGACCCGCGCGGGGAAGCGCCCGCACGACCGACGGCGCCGGCGGCTCATCCGAGCCGCCGGCGCCGTCGCGCGGGGGCGTGGCCTATCCGGAACCAACGGAGGCGGTGCGCGCGACCCGGCGTCCCGCCGACCGGCAGCTCGCGTCCAGGATCGCGAACGCCCGCTCCAGCTGCGCGGTGCTCGTCACCGCGGGCGGGAGCAGCTTCACCACGGCCGGGCGGCTCAGGCTCTGGGCGGCGAGCAGGCCGCGCCGCCCGGCCTCCAGGACGGCGAGGCCCGCGACGGCCTCGCCGGTGAACTCGACGGCGCCGAGCAGGCCCGTCGACCGGACGTCGGCGACGATCCCGGGATGGGCGGCGGCGAGGTCCGCGACCCCGCGGGCCAGGCCCGCCGCGACGGCGGGCAGCCGCTCCGCCACGCCGTCGAGCAGGTCCAGCGCGGCGAGGCCGGCGGCGCAGGACGCGGGATGCCCGCCGAACGTCGCGGTGTGGAAGTAGGGGTCCGCCGCGAGCGGGGCGAACAGCTCCGGCGTGCCGACCACCGCCGACAGCGGCATGACGCCCCCGCCGAGCGCCTTGCCCAGCAGGACGGCGTCGGGCCGCACGCCCTCAGCGACCGCGACCGACACGGGCCCGCAGCGGCGCAGGCCGCACTGGATCTCGTCGGCCAGGACGAGCGCCCCGGCCGCGTGCGCGTCCGCGCTCCACCGGCGCAGCAGGTCCGGCGGGAGGGCCCGCCCGCCGCCCTCGCCCTGCACCGGTTCGACGATCAGCGCCGCGAACGGCGCCTCGGCGGCCGCGCGCGCGACCGCGTCCGGCTCCGGCGGGACGTGCCGCGCGTCGCCGAGGAACCCCTGGACGGGGCCCCGGCGGAGCGGGTCGTGGGTGACGGCGAGGGCGCCCATGCTCTTGCCGTGGAACCCGCCCTCGACGGCGAGGACCGACGGCCTGCCCGTTCGGGCGATCGCGAGCTTCAGCGCGGTCTCGACGGCGTCCGCGCCGTTGAGCCCGAACGAGACCCTGCTGAGCCGCCCCGGGTCCAGCAGGGCCGCGAGCCGGGCGGCGAGGAGCGCGGCATGGGGATTGGCCAGTAGCCGGGTCGACACCGGCATGCCGTCCAGCGCGCCGCGCACCGCGTCGAGCACCGGCGCGGGACGGTGGCCGAACAGCGGCACGGCGTAGCTGCCGAAGTCGAGCACCGTCCGTCCGCTCGACAGGCGCACCTCGGCGCCCTCCGCGGCCGTCTCATAGGCCCCGGAGCCGAGGATCCGCTGCCGCTCGGCGATGCCGGCGACGAGGTGGGCGGACGCGGCGGCGAAGACCTCCGCCGCCGCCGGGCCTGGCGGGGCGGTCATCCGCGCGGGTCCCGCTCGACGCCGTACCGCGCGCAGTACTCGGCGACCTCGGCCGGGCTCGCCGGATGCGCCTCGGACCGCGCCACCGCGTCCTCGATCAGCTCGACGACGTCGCCGACCGAGGCCAGCAGCATCGCCTGCTCCGGCGTCACCGAGTCCAGCCCGAACAGGTCCTCCAGCGCGAAGGCCAGCTCGGTCAGGGTCAGCGAGTGGAAGCCGAGGTCGTGGATCAGCCGGTGGTCCGGCACGACGACCTCCGCCGGGTTCGGCGCGAGGATCCGCACCATCTCGTGGACGACCGGCGCGACCAGGTCGGCGCCGGCCGCTGGGCTGGCCTCGGGCATGGGTTCGTTCCCTTCGGGTCGGTGTGGTGCCTTCGGGTCGGTGTGGTGCCTTCGGGTCGTGTGGTGATGATCTGCTGGGGTCGCCTCAGGGCGCGCCGGTGCCCGCGGGGGCCAGCGGCCTGATCTCGCCCTGGAGCGTCCCGTCGCACAGCGCCTGCCACATCACCCGGCGGCGGGGCTTGCCGCTGGAGGTGACGGCGAGGCCGGCGCGCGGCACGGTGATCGCGAGGAGGTCCGCGTCCGCGACGTGCTCGGCCAGCACCCGGCGGGCGATCTCCGCCCAGTCCGGCCGGGGCGCCGCGAGGACGACCGCGGCCGTCGGGCGGCCGTCCCGGACGCCGAGCAGCGCCGCCGCCCGCCGCTCCGGGATGCCGAGCTCGCAGAACCGCGCCTCCAGGCTCTCCGCGAACACCATCCGGCCGCGGACCTTCAGCCCGTCCCCGAGCCGTCCGAGCACGAAGAGCTGCCCGTCCCGCAGGAAGCCCGCGTCGCCGGTGTTCAGCACGCCGCCGCCGACGCTGGTGCCGGACGCGGTGCCGGCGCCGCCCGCGTAGCCGCTCGCGAGCGACGCGCCGGTCACGACGATCTGGCCCGTCACGCCGTCCGGCACCGGGTCGCCCTGCGTGTCGACGACCCGCACGCCGGTCCCGGCGATCGGGCGGCCGCAGCCGACGAGCGGCGCGGACCCGCCGTCCGGCGCGGCGGTCGACCACGTCTCGTCGAGGGGCAGCATCGTGACCGCGAGGGTCGCCTCCGCGGACCCGTAGGCGGGCGTCAGCGCGCGCCGGTCGAGGCCGTGCGGCCCGAGCAGCCGCTCGAAGCCCTCCAGGACGCGCGGGTCGATCCGCTCCGCGCCGAGGATGATCGCCCGCAGCGAGTCGAAGCGCAGGCCCGCCAGCCGCTCCGGCGGGACCCGCCGCAGGATGTAGGCGAGCCCGAAGTTCGGCATCGGCGCGAACCGGACCCGCTGCTCGCTGATGCAGGCCAGGTAGCGCAGCGGCGTCCGGATGAAGTCCTCCGGCTGCATCAGCCAGCCGTCGCAGCCGGTGACGACGATCGTCGTCAGGCCGCCGATCAGGCCCATGTCGTGGTGGACGGGCATCCAGTTGATGATCGGGCCGTCGGGCGCGAGCCGCAGGTGGCGGCGGATCGCGTTCACGTTCGCCGCGAGCGCGCGGGCGGGGATCCGCACGCCGCGCGAGAAGCCGCTCGACCCGGAGGTGAACTGGAGCAGCGCCGTCCCGGCGCGGTGCTCGGCGGGCGGCACCGGCCGCGTCCCCGCCACGAGGTCCTCGAACCGGACGGGCGCGGCGAGCCCGGCGCGCCCGGCGACCGGCGCGACCCGGCCCAGGTCGGCGCCGCCGGTGACGGTCAGCGCCGGGCGCGCGATCCCGAGGACGTGGGAGAGGTGCCGCTCGTAGTCGTCGCCGCGCTGGAACGCGAACGGCGGGGCGATCGAGGTGACGGTGGCGCCGGCGGCGATGGCGCCGAACAGGCTCGCCACGAAGCCGGGGCCGCACCGCTGGACGACGGCGACGACGTCGCCCTCGCCCACGCCCCGCGCGGCGCAGCCGGCGGCGACCCGCAGGGTCAGCTCCCGCAGCCGCGGATAGGGCCAGAAGTCCCAGCCGCCGTCCGGGCGCGCGAAGCGCAGGCCGCGGTCCGGCGCCGCGTCGTCGAGCCATTGCAACAGGGACCTGTCCGCGATCGGCACGTCCGGCCTCCCCTTCTCCGCGCTGCCCCACGACGGCGACTTCCCGCAATTGTGGGCGGGCGCGGCGGTCCCGCCCCAGGCAGCGGCCCGGCAACTCGCCCGGCCCGCGCGGCAATCGGCCCGCCCCGGTTTCCGGCGTCCTGCCTGGCCGCCGCCGTCCGCGCGGGCCGACACTGGCAGCCGGCCGGCGCGCCCGCGCCGCTCGCCTCCGCTGAAAGGCAGCCGGATCGATGAGCACGCACACCGCCGCCCCCGCACGCCTCCCGCTGACCGCGGCGCAGTACGGGGTGTGGCTCGCCCAGCGGATCGATCCGGCGTCCCGGGCGTTCGAGCTCGTCCAGTGCGTCGACGTCCACGGCCCCGTCGACACCGCCGCCTTCGCGGACGCGCTGCGGCGGGCGGAGGCGGAGTGCGGCACGTTCGACGTCCGCATCGGCGAGGACGAGGACGGGCCCTACCAGGTGCTCGGCGGCCCGTGCCCCGCCCCGGTCCCCGTGGTGGACCTCAGCGGCGAGCCCGACCCGTCCGCCGCCGCCGACCGCGCCATGGAGCGGGACCGGGCCGTCCCGTTCGACCTCCTGCGGGACCGGCTGTCCAAGGACGTCCTGTACAAGCTCGCCGACGACCGCTACCGCTGGTACAGCCGGTGCCACCACCTCGTCGTGGACGGCTTCGGCGGCGCCCTCTACCACCGCCGGATGGCCGCGCTGTACACGGCCGGGGTCCTCGGCACCGAGCCGGACGCCGGCACCCGCCTCGGCGGGGTCGCCGAACTCCTCCGCGCCGAGGCGGACTACCGGGCCTCCGCCGACCGCGAGGACGACCGCGCCTACTGGACCCGGCGGCTCGCCGACCTGCCCGAGCCCATCAGCCTGGCCGAGCCCGTGAGCCCGGGCGGGCCCGGGGCGGCCGGGCCGCACGCCCCGCCGTTCCACCGCGCGACCGCCCGCCTGTCCGCGGACGCGTTCGGCGCGCTGACCTGGGCGGCGCGCGAGGAGCGGACGAGCTGGACGGTGCTCGTCCTCGCGGCCGTCGCCGCGTACCTGCACCGGATGACCGGCGCCGCCGACCTCACGATCGGGATCCCCGTGGCGGCGCGGCGCGGTGCCATGCTCGCCGGCCCCGGCATGGTCTCCAACGAGCTGCCGCTGCGGCTGTCGCTCGGGCCGGCGACGACCAAGGGCGAGCTCGTCCGCCAGGTGTCGGCGGAGCTGGCCGGCCTGCTGCGGCACCAGCGCTTCCCCTACGACGAGCTGCGCCGCGAGCTGCGCCGTGACCAGGGGGACGGCACCGCCCCGGCGGACGGGGACCGGCACCTCTTCGGCGTCTCGGTCAACATCATGCCGCTCGACGGGAGCCTCACGTTCGCGGGCCACCGCTCGACCGTCCGGACCCTGGACAACGGGCCCGTCCGCGACCTCACCCTCACCATCGCCGCGGACGGCGCGTCCGGCGGGCTGGTCGTCGACGTCGACGCGGTGGCCGGCCGGTACGGCGCCGCCGCGGTCGCGCGGCACCGCGACCGCCTCCGCGACCTGCTCGCCGCGTTCGCGGCGGCCGGACCGCGGGAGCGGGTCGGCGCCTTCGAGCTGGCGGCCCCCGCCGAGCGGGACGCGCTCCTCGGCGCGTGGGGCCGGAACGCCCGCCCGCCCCGGCGGACGGCACCGACGATCCACGAGGAGTTCGCCCGCCGGGCCGCCCGGACCCCGGACGCCGTCGCGGTCGTGTTCGACGGGCGGCGGCTGACCTACGCGGAACTGGACGCGCGGTCGGACGCGCTGGCCCGCCGCCTGGTCCGGCTCGGCGTCCGCGCCGAGGACCCCGTCGGCGTCCTCCAGGAACGCGGCGCGAGCCTCGTCGTGTCCCTGCTGGCGGTGCTGAAGGCGGGCGGCGCCTACATCCCGCTGGAACGCCGCTTCCCCCCGGCGACCGTGCGGGCCGTCATGCGCGACCTCGGCGTCGCGGTGCTGCTGACCGACGCGGAGTCGGGCGGCGCGGAGTTCGCGGACGCGGTCGCCGTGGTCCCCGTCGGCGAGGAGCCGGCCGAGGACGACGGCACCGCGTCCGCTGGTGACGAGCCGGCCGTCCCGGTGCCCGTCGGCGGCGATGCCCTGGCGTACGTGATGTGGACGTCAGGGTCGAGTGGCGGCGCGAAAGGCGTGGGCGTCCCGCACCGTGCGGTGTTGCGGTTGGCCGATGACGAGGTGTGGGGGCCGGGGGAGGTGGGCCGGGTGCTGGTGCATTCGGCGCAGGCGTTCGACGCGTCGGTGTTCGAGTTGTGGGTGCCGTTGCTGAACGGCGGCGGGGTCGTGATGTGCGCGGGCGAACTCGACGTGGAGACGCTGGGGCGGCTGGTGGACGAGTGGGCGGTGCTGGCGGTCTGGCTGACGGCGGGCCTGTTCGACCTCGTGGCCGCGGAGGAGCCGGGCGTCCTGGCGGGCTTGCTGCGTGTCTGGACGGGCGGGGACGTGGTGTCGGGGTGGGCGGTGCGGCGGGTGATGGAGGCGTGTCCGGGGTTGGAGGTGGTGGACGGCTACGGTCCGACGGAGACCACGGTGTTCGCGTCCCGGTTCGTGATGGATTCGGCGGAGGCGGTGCCGGATGTCGTGCCGATCGGCGAACCCATGGACGGCTCCGTCCTGTACGTGCTGGATGGCGCACTCCGACTCGTGCCTGAGGGCGTGGTCGGGGAGCTGTACGTCGGTGGCGACGGGCTGGCGAGGGGGTATGTGAACCGCCCGGCCCTGTCAGCGGAGCGGTTCGTCGCCGATCCCTTCGGGGTCGCGGGTTCGCGCATGTATCGGACCGGTGATCTGGTCCGCTGGGACGGCCGGGGCCGGTTGATGTTCGTCGGCCGTGCCGACGACCAGGTCAAGGTGCGCGGGTTCCGCATCGAACCGGCCGAGGTCGAGGCCGCGCTGGCCCGCCACCCCTCGGTGCGCCAGGCGCTGGTGATCGCGCGGCAGGACCGTCCCGGAACGAGGCAGCTCGTCGCCTACGTCGTCCCGGCCGAGGGGTCGCACGGCCTGGACGCGGCGGCACTGCGCGACCACCTCGCACCCGTCCTGCCGGACTACATGCTGCCCTCCGCCTTCGTCGCGATGGACGCCGTCCCGAGGACCGCGAACGGCAAGGTGGACCGGCGCGCCCTGCCCGCTCCGGAGTTCACCGCGGCCACCCGGCACCGGGCGCCCCGGGGACCGCGCGAGACCATGCTGAGCGCGCTGTTCGCCGACGTGCTCGGGCGGGAGCGGGTCGGCGCCGACGACGGTTTCTTCGACCTGGGCGGGGACTCGATCACGGCCATCCAGCTCGTCGCCCGCGCGCGGGCGGCCGGATGCGAGATCACCGCGCGCGACGTCTACGCCCACCGCACGGTCGCGGGCCTCGCCGGAATCGCCCGCGACGTCACCGCCGAGCCCGAAGACGCGTCCGCCGGAGAGCCGCTGCTCGACCTCGACGAGGACGAGCTCGCGCACCTGGCCCGCGCGGGCACCGGACGCGCGGCCGAGTACCTGCCGCTGTCGCCCCTGCAAGAAGGCCTGCTGTTCCACGCCCTCTACGACACCGGCGGGGTCGACTTCTACAACGTGCAGGTCGCCTGCGACCTGACGGGCGTGCTGGACGCCGCGCTGCTGCGCGCGTCATGCCGGCGGCTGGCCGCGCGGCATCCCGCCCTGCGGGCCGGGTTCGTCCAGTGCCGTTCGGGACGGGCCGTCCAGGCGGTCACCGAGGCGGCCGACGTCCCGTGGACCGAGATCGACCTGACCGGCGTGGACGCGGAGGCGCGCGGCGCCCGCGCGGCGGAGGCGCTGGCCGCCGAGCGCACCCGCCGGTTCGCCATGGACCGCCCGCCGCTGGTGCGGTTCACGCTGCTGAGGCTGGACGAGCAGCACCACGTGCTGGCCTTCACGCACCACCACATCCTCCTGGACGGCTGGTCGCTCGTCCGCGTGCTCCAGGACCTGTTCGACCTGTACGCGCACGGCGCGGACGGCGCCGGACTCTCCGAGCCCGCGCACTTCCGCGGCCACCTCGCCTGGCTCGCCGCCCGGGACGCCGGCGCCGCGGCGGCGGCCTGGCGCGACGCGCTCGCCGGGATCGACGAGCCGACGCTGCTCGCCCCGGGGTCGGCCGAGACGGCGCCGACCGCGCTCCCGGAGCTGCTGGCGGCCGAGCTGCCCGAGGCGTCCACCGCCGCGCTGGCCGCCTCGGCCCGCGACCTGGGCGTGACGGTGAGCACCCTCGTCCAGGTGGCGTGGGCGCTGTTCCTCGCCGCGCGGACCGGGCGGCGGGACGTGGTCTTCGGCACGACGGTCAGCGGGCGCCCGCCCGAGCTGGCCGGGGTCGAGTCCATGGTCGGGCTCCTCATGAACACGGTGCCCGTCCGCGTCCGCCTGGACGGGACCGAGACGCTCCGCGACCTGGCGAGGCGGATCCAGGACGAGCAGACGGCGCTGCTGCCCCACCAGTACCTGGGACTGGCCGAGATCCGGCGCCTGGCCGGGGCCGGGGAACTGTTCGACACGACGATCGTCTACGAGAACGTGCCCGTCGGCGACGCCCTGTCCCGGACCGCCGTCACCGACGACCTGCATGTGACGGTCGACCGCTCCGGAGCCGTCGTGGCGGCCACCCACTACCCCCTCAGCCTGACCGTGTTCCCCGGCGAGCGGCTCCGGCTGGAGCTGAACCACCGGGCCGGCGCGCTCGACCGGACCGCGGCCGAGGCGTTCACCGCGGGGGTGCGGCACCTGCTGGAGTCCTTCTCCGGCAACGAGGACCTGCCCGTCTCCCGGTTCGATCCCGCGTCCCGTGCCGAGCGCGCCCGCGTGCTGGAGTGGGGCGGCGCCGCGCGTCCCGCCGCCCCGGACGTCCGGTCGTCGATCCCCGAGCGCTTCGCCCGGCGCGCGGCGGAGTCCCCCGACGCCGTGGCCGTGGTGTCCGGCGGCGCCTCGCTGACCTACGCCGGGCTGGACGCCCGGTCGGAGCGGCTCGCCCGGCACCTGACCGGGCTCGGCGTCCGGCCCGGCGACCGGGTCGCGATCCTCCAGCGCCGTTCGGCGGACGAGGTCGTCTCGCTCCTCGGCGTGCTGAAGGCGGGCGGCGCCTACGTGCCGCTGGACGCCCGCTTCCCCGAGTCGGCGCTCCGCGAGGTGGCGCGCGACATCGGAGCCCGCGCCGTCCTCACCGACGCCGATTCCGGCGGTCTGTCCCTCGGACCGGACGTCGCGGTGGTCTCACTCCGCGACCTCGACCTGGACGGTCCAACCGTCCCCGATCGCGTCCCGGTACGTGTCAGTGCCGACGACCTGGCCTATGTGATGTGGACGTCGGGATCGACCGGTGGGGCGAAGGGCGTGGCTGTTTCGCACCGTGCGGTGTTGCGGTTGGCCGATGACGGGGTGTGGGGGCCGGGGGAGTCGGGGCGGGTGCTGGTGCATTCGGCGCAGGCGTTCGACGCGTCGGTGTTCGAGTTGTGGGTGCCGTTGCTGAACGGCGGCGGGGTCGTGATGTGCGCGGGCGAACTCGACGTGGAGACGCTGAGACGGCTGGTGGAGGATTCCGATGTCTCGGCGGCATGGCTGACGGCAGGACTGTTCACCCTCGTCGCGGCCGAGGACCCCGCGTGCCTGGCGAAGCTGCGTCGCGTCTGGACGGGCGGGGACGTGGTGCCGGGGTGGGCGGTGCGGCGGGTGATGGAGACGTGTCCGGGGTTGGAGGTGGTGGACGGCTACGGTCCGACGGAGACCACGGTGTTCGCGTCCCGGTTCGTCATGGAATCAGCTCAAACGGTGCCGGACACCGTCCCGATTGGCGAACCGATGGACGGCTCCGTCCTGTATGTGCTGGATGGCGCGCTCCGGCTGGTGCCTGAGGGCGTGGTGGGTGAGCTGTACGTCGGTGGCGATGGGCTGGCGAGGGGGTATGTGAACCGCCCGGCCCTGTCGGCGGAGCGGTTCGTCGCCGATCCCTTCGGGGCTGCGGGTTCACGCATGTATCGGACGGGTGACTTGGCCCGCTGGGACGGCCGGGGCCGGTTGATGTTCGTCGGCCGTGCCGACGACCAGGTCAAGGTGCGCGGCTTCCGCATCGAACCGGCCGAGGTCGAAGCCGCCCTCGTCGATCATGGAGCGGTCGCGCAGACCGTCGTGATGGCCCGGCAGGACCGTCCGGGCGTGAAGCGGCTCGTCGCGTACGTCGTCCCCACCCTCGATGGCGGCTTCGATGCCCGCGAGCTGCGCGACCACCTCGCCGCGGCCCTGCCGGAGTTCATGGTCCCCTCGGCGTTCGTCCCGCTGGACGCGGTCCCGGTGACGGCCAACGGGAAGGTGGACCGCCGGGCCCTCCCGGCACCGGACCCGGCGGTCTCCGCGGGGTTCCGGGCCCCGGTCACCGAGGCCGAGCGGATCCTCTGCCGCCTCTACGGGGAGACCCTGGCGCTGGAGCGCGTCGGCGTGGACGACGACTTCTTCGAGGCGGGCGGCGACTCCATCATCGCGATCCAGCTCGTGGCCCGGGCCCGCGACCGGGGCCTGGAGATCACCCCCCGCGAGGTCTTCGAGCGGCGCACGGTGGCGGCCCTGGCCGAAGCGGCGCGCACGGTCGCGCCGGAGGACGCCGAGCCCCCGGCACCCGAGCCGATCGTCCTGGACGACGACGAACTGGCCGACCTGGAACACCTCTGGCACACGAACGACGACCCCCCGTAGACCAAGCCGCCGGACGCGCTGCGCGCCCGCCCCTGGCCGAGGTCACTCCACGAGACGGCACGGCGACGGATGGGAATGCGAGCCGTACGAGTGTGTACGGATTTTTCCTCACTCGGTTGTGCGGGCACCGGACCGGAGGTCTGCTGAAGGCGACCGGTCAGAGCGCGAACGGCGGGGCGCCCCGGTGCGTCGCCGTGCACGAAGAGGTGGCCATGACGCTGAGCGACGGTGATCCGCGGCAGAAGGGGACGGCGGCGCACTTCCACGGCCCGGTGCGCGCGTCGGGGGACCTCGTCATGGGCCAGAAGGTGGTCTTCGAGGCCGCCGCCCGGTTCGTGCCGCCCCTCCGGCAGCTCCCGCCCGCCCCCGGCGACTTCGTGGGCCGGGACGAGGAACTGGCCGCGATGGACGCCGCGCTCGCCGGCCTGGAGGGCCGCGCGTCCGCGGCGGTCGTGCACGTGCACGGCATGCCGGGCGTCGGCAAGACGTCGCTGGCGCTGCACTGGGCGCACCGGGCCGCCGCCCGTTTCGACAGCCAGATCTTCGTGGACCTGCGGGGCGCCTCGCGCAGGCGGCCCGTGCCGCCGGGGGACGCGCTGTTCGACCTGCTGCGCAGCCTCGGCATGGCGGCCGGGGAGATCCCGGTCGACGAGGACCGCCGCGCCGGGCTGTTCCGGTCCCTCGTGGCGGACCGGCGGGTGCTGGTGGTCCTCGACAACGCGGCGTCGTCGGAGCAGGTCGAGCCGCTGCTGCCCGGCGGTGGCGGCTGCCTCGCGGTCGTGACCGGCCGGGCCCGGCTCGTCGGGCTGCTCGCCGGGGCCGGGGCCGTCTCGGTGCCGGTCCCGCCGCTGACGGCCGCGGACTCCCGCGAGCTGGTCCTGCGGCTGCTCGGCGGCGGGCGGGACGCCGAGCGGGGCGCGGTCGCCGAGCTCGCCGAGTCGTGCGCGCGGCTGCCGCTGGCCATCAGGATCGCCGTGACGGAGCTGGAGGCGCGGCCCGGGGGGTCCGTCGCGGAGCTGGTCGACGACCTGAGGGCCGGCGGCCGGCTCGACATGCTCGCGGTGGACGACGACGCGGGCCTCGGCGTCCGCCCGGCGTTCGACCTGTCGTACGACAAGCTGGACCCGGGCGAGCGCCGCGCGTTCCGGATGATCGGCCTGATGCCGGGCCCCGACTTCTGCCGGGACGGGGTCGCGGCGCTCCTCGGCGTCTCCGGCGGGGAGGCCCGCCGCATCCTGCACCGGCTGCTCCGCAGGCACCTGGTCGAGCCGGCGCCCGGTGGCCGGTTCCGGCTGCACGACCTGCTGAACGAGTACGCGCGCGAGCGCCTCGACGCCACGGACGGCGGCGCCGGCGGGGAGACCGCGGACGCGGCGGTCCGGCGCCTGCAAGCGTGGTTCCTCACGAACCTGAGGGGCTCGCCCGGGACGGCCGGCGGGCCCCGGCGGGAGGTCACGGAGTCCCTCGCCTGGCTGGAGGCCGAGCGCGCCGGGCTGGTCGCCATGACCCGCCAGGCCGCCGAACGGCGGGACCACGAGCTCACCTGGACGCTGGCGGACGCGCTGCACCAGTTCCTGCGCTGCGGCAAGCACGGCAGCGACAACCTCGACGTCCACGAGCTGGGCCTCGCCGCGGCGCGGGCCGCGGGGGACCGCCGGGCGGAGGCGCTGATGCTCGACCAGCTCGCGGTGGTGCACCGCGACCTCGGGCACTACCGCGACGCGCTCGCCGGGGCCACCGCGGCCTTCGAGATCTTCACGGCGCTCGGCGACGACCACCGGGCCGCGTGGGCGCTCGTCACGCGCTCCCGCGTGGAGTACGCCTGCTCCCGCTACCAGGACGCGCTGCTGTTCGCCGACCGGGCCTGCCGGATCCTGCGCGGCAAGGGGGACGAGCGCGGTGTCGGGGACGCCCTGGAGCGGATGGCGGAGGCGGAGTGGCGGCTGGCGCGCTACGGCGCCGCCCTGCGGCACGCGCGGGACTCGCTGCGCATCCAGCGGGAGATCGGGAACGACTCCGGCGAGGCCGACGCGCTGGAGACCGTCTCGCGGGTCCTGCGCCGGCTCGGCCGGTGCGGGCGGGCGCGCGAGGCCGCGGAGCAGGCGCTCGCCGTCCGGGAGCGGCTCGGCGACCGGCGCGGCCAGGCGGAGGTGCTGGACACCCTGTCCCGGATCGCGCGGCGGACCGGGCGGCTGGCCGAGGCGCTGGGCCGCGCGGACGGCGCGGTGCGCATCCGCGAGGACATCGGCGACCTCGCCGGGGTGGCGGCGAGCCTGAACAGCCGCGCCCGCATCCTGCAGAAGCAGGGCGACCACCCGGGCGCCCTGGACGGCGCCCGCCGGGCCCTGGAGACCGGCCGGGGCATCGGGGACCGCTACGCGGAGGCGCAGTCGCTGTCCACCATCGCGACCCTGTACCACGACTCCGGACGCTACGACGAGGCGATCGGCCGCGCCCGGGAGGCCCTCGCCATCCAGCAGCGGATCGGCGACCAGCACGGCGCGGCCTCGATCCTCAACCTGATCGCCATGGTCGAGCGGCGGCTCGGCCGGCACGCCGACGCGCGCCGCGACGCCGAGCGGGCGCTCGCGCTCCAGCGCGGCATGAAGGACGGCTACGGGATCGGCAAGACGCTGAACAACCTCGCCGAGACCGAGCGGAGCGCCGGCCGGTACGCCGCGGCCCTCGCCCGCGCCCGCGACGCCCTCGCCGTCCGGCGGGCCGGCGGCGACCGCGTCGGCATGGGCGAGAGCCTGGCCACCATCGCGCGCCTCCAGTGCCGGATGGGCGACCACCGCGCGGCCACCGCGCACGCCGGCGCCGCGCTGCGGTTGCAACGCGACATCGGCGACAGGGCGGGCCAGAGCACCACCCTGGACGTGCTCGCCCGCATCTGCATCCGCACCGCGCGCTACCGCGCGGCCGCCGCCCTCGCCGAGGAGTCGCTGGCCATCGCCCGCGCCATCGGCGACCCGCGCGGCATCGCGGAGAGCGTCGCCAGCGTCGCGCTCGTCAACTGGCACCGCAGCCGCTACCGGGAGGCTCTCGCCGCCGCCGGCGAGGCGCTCGCGATCCAGCGGGAGATCGGCGATCTGGCCGGGACGAGCCACTCCCTGTACATCCTCGCGCGCGTCCACTCCCGGGTCGGGCACTACGAGCGGGCGCGGCGGTGCGCCCTGGAGTCCCTGGAGATCTGCCGGCGGACGGGCGACCGGCACGGGGAGAGCGACGACCTGCTCACCCTCGCGCACAACGACCGCAGGCAGGCCGAGTACGGCCGCGCGCTGCGGGCGGCCCGCCGGGCCCTGGAGATCAAGCGGGAGATCGACGACCGCACGGGCGAGGCCGAGTCGCTCACCCTCATCGGCAGGGTGCGGGGGCACCTCGGCCACCACGCGGGCGCCCTCGCCGACCTCGCCGAGGCGCTCGCCGTCCAGCGGGCGCGCGGCGACCGGTACGGCGAGGCGGAGACCCTGTACACCATCGGGCTCCAGTACTGCAGGCTCGCCCGCTACCGCACGGCCGCCCGCAGCCTGGACGAGGCGCTGCTCATCCAGCGGCGCATCGGCGACCGGGCGGCGGAGGGGCGGACCCGCAACGCGCTCGCCGAGGTCTGCCGCCGGCGGGCCGCCTACAAGGAGGCGATCCGGCACGCCCGCGCGGCGATGCGGATCCACCGGGAGATCGGCGACCTCGGGGCGGAGAGCGAGGCGCGCGACGACCTCGCCCGGATCTACCACCTGCTCGCCCGCTACGAGGACGCCCTCGCCGAGGCCGAGACCGCCCTGCGCGTCCGCGCCGGGCTCGGCGACCGGCGCGGCCGGGGCGAGAGCCTCGACACGCTGTCGCGCGTCCACCGCTGGCTCGGGCGCAACGAGCTTGCGGCCGCCGTCGCGGAGGAGGCGCTGGAGCTGCACCGGCGCACCGGCGACCGGCACGGCGAGGCGGAGAGCCTGGAGACGCTGACGCACGCCCGGTGGCGCCTCGGCGACGACGCGGCCGCGCTGGCCGCCGGACGGGAGTCGCTGCGGATCCGGCGCGCGATCGCCGACCGGTACGGCGAGGGCCAGATCCTCGACCTGCTCGCCCGCGTCCACCGGTACCACTCGCGCTATCCCGAGGCGATGGAGCACGCGACGCGGGCGATCGCGCTGCGCCGCGAGATCGGCGACCGGCGCGGCGAAGGCGACAGCCTCACCACCATGGCCCGCCTCCTCCGGCGGCTCGGCGACACCGGAGGCGCGCTGGAGCACGCCCGCCGGTCGCTGGCGATCCGCGCGGAGATCGGCGACCGCCGCGGGACGGCGGACACGCTCGACGTCATGGCGCGGATCCGCCTCGACGCGGGCGACCGGGACCGGGCCCGCGCGCACGCCCTGGACGCCGAGCGGATCCAGGCCGCGATCGGCGACGCGTGGGGGCGCGGCGAGAGCCTGCTGCTGCTCGGTGAGATCCACGAGGCGATGGGGCTGCCGCGCGAGGCGGCCGAGTACGCGGCGCAGGCGGTCATCGGCTGCCGCGGCGTCGGGAACCGGTCCTGCGCCGCCAAGGCCGCGGGCCTGCTCGACCGGTCGCGGGCGCCGGCGCCGGC
>NZ_CAACUY010000168.1 GCF_900659615.1 Actinomadura fibrosa
CACCGCCGGCCGGGGGGCCGGTCCCGCCGGGTGCGCCGACGCGGCCGATCGTCGTGGCGGCGCCGCCGATCCAGGTGCCGCCGCCCGGCGCGTCGTACCCGCACGCCGGCGTCCCCCTGCCGCCGGGCGGAGCCCGGTCGCCGTCCGGTACCACGGGCCCGATGGGCATCCGCGAGACCAGCGGCGTGCAGGTGCGCCTCGGCTCCCTCGACGAACGCGGACCCGAGCCCCGCGAACGCGGACCCGACGTCCGTGCGCGCGGACCCGAGATCCGTGAGCGTGGACGCGACGTCCGCCCGCGGGGCAACGGCCGCCGGAGAGGGCTCGTCGCGGTGGGCGTGCTCGTCCTCGCCGGGCTGGTCACGGCGGGCATCGTCCTGACCTCGCAGTCGAAGGACGGGCAGAGCGCCGCCGGGACGCAGGCGGGCATCGGCGGGTCGAAGCTCCCGCGCAGCGGGACGCCGATCGAGGTGGGGACGGCCGACGGAGCCCGGTACCGGATCGCGGCGGTCACCGGCGGCGTCGACGACGGCCTGGTGACGACGTCCCAGAAGCCGCCGTCCGGGACGTCGTTCGCCTACATCGAGTACGTCCTCACGAACCCGACGCGCGGCAAGGTGCTGCTCGACTTCCCGGGCGACGTGTTCCTCAAGCGCGACCTCGTCACGCCGCAGGCGCGCGGCCGGTGCATGCCGCAGGCCGGCGTCCCGGACGACATGTGCACGCCGCCGACGAAGAGCGAGGTGCTGCGGCGGCTGGCCGGCGGGGAGCTGATCGCGGGGGACGGCGGCGACAGGTACATGCCGGGCGGCTCGTCCTACCTGGTGCGCGCGACGGTCGACGTGCCGGTGGCGCGGCGGCTGTCGCGCGCGGACATGGGCCTGTACGTCTGGAAGCAGCTGTACATGGCCGACAGGCTCGCCCAGCACGCGCCCTTCCCGAACTGACTCGCCCTCGGCCTTCCCGGACTGAGTCGCCGCGCTCCTTCCCGGCCGGGCTCAGCCGGATCCGCTGAGGAGGCGGAACACGCGCCAGGCCGGGATGCTCACGCGGCCCGCGGAGCTCCCGCGGCCCGCGGACGGCCGCCGCGTCTCGGCGTCGCCCGGCCGATCCCGCGCCGCCCCCGCGTGCGCGGGACCGGCCGGGTGAGCGTCGTGGCCTCCGGACGGGTCCGGAGGCCACGACGGGTTCGGGTCACTCGGCCTCGGGGTCATCGGCGAGGATCCCGTAGATGCGGCGGCGGGCGTCGTTCACGACGGCCAGCGCGCGCTCCTTCTGGGTGTCGCTTCCGACGGCCATGACCTGCTGGAGGGCGCCGAGCATCTGGCCGAAGGCCTCGCGCTCGCGCAGGACGTTCTCGCCGGCGGCCTCGGTGACCTCGTCCCAGGGGGAGACGGTCTGCGCCGACGCCTCCTCGCGGCCGGTGTCGGTGAGGGAGAACAGCCGCTTGCCGCCCTGCTCCTCGCTGCTGACCAGGCCCTCGTCCTCCAGCATCTGGAGGGTCGGGTAGACCGAGCCGGGGCTCGGCCGCCAGACCCCGCCCGTGCGGGAGTCGAGCTCCTGGATCATCTCGTAGCCGTGCATCGGCCGCTCGGCGAGCAGGGCGAGCAGCGCCGCCCGCACGTTGCCGCGCCGGGTGCGGCGGCCGCCCCGGCCGCCCCGCCCGTGCCGGCCGGGTCCGAAACCGGGGCCGAAGCCCGGGCCGGGACCGCCCCAGGGGCCGAACGGGTCTCCGCGTCGCGCGCGCTCCTCGGGGTTCCGGAAGCCTCCGCGCCTTCTCGTGGGTTCACGCATCGCAGTCTCCTTATCGTTGATCGGTTGCGATGCATTAACGATATATCGAGACTGCTCGCGATGCAACCGCGAGTTACGGCAACCCGGGCGGGGAGGGCTCGCGGAGCCGCGGCAGGACGTCCGAGGCGATGCGTTCGAGCTGGTCGCGGGCCGACGGCAGGTCCGTCGCGCCCAGCCGAAGGACGAGATGGCGGGCACCGGCGGCCGTGTACTCGGCGAGCCGCGCCGCCACCTGCTCGGCCGTGCCCGTGGCGACCGCCTGGATCCGCTCCACCTCGTCGAGGGGAAGCCGGTAGTTGGCGAGGCAGAACTCCTGAAGCGTGCGACGTCCCGCCGCAACGTCCGGGGCGACCAGCACGGACGCGAACAGGGCCGGTGTGACCGCGTGCGCGGGACGTCCGGCGGCTTCGGTGGCGCGGCGGACATCCGCCAAGGCGGTCTCGTAGTCCGCGGGACGTGGCGGATACGGGAGCCAGCCGTCGTACATGCGTCCGGTACGGTCCAGCGCCGCGGGTGTGCTGCCGGCCAGCCAGATGGGCGGTCCTTCTGGCCGGGACGGGGTCGCGACGGGCGGGAGACCGTCGAAGTGGAGGACCTCCCCATGGAAGGACGTGTTCTCCGAGCCGCTCCATAGCTGTCGCCAGAGCGACACGGTCTCGTCCAAGCGGGTGAAGCGGTTCGCCCAGGGGACCCCGGACAGCTCATAGATCGGCTTACCGAAACGGCCGGGAAAGCCCGCGCCGACGGTGAGCGCCAGACGCCCGCCGGAGAGGAGGTCCAGCGAGGCGAGCGCTTGCGCCGCCTGGACGGGACGCCGCAGGACGGGCATGAGCGCGGCCGTCCCGAGCGTGACGCGCTCCGTCACCGGAGCGGCCGCCGCGAGCATCGTCAGGGCCTCGATGCGCGCTTCCGTGATCCCGTCGTTGACCCACAGGGAGTCATAACCCAGCCGCTCGGCCCGCGAAGCGAAGGCGACGAGCTCGCGAGGATCGGAGCCGCCCCACTGGGCCTTGCCGATCGGGAGCAGCACGCCGACGCTGATGTCCTGGGCCATGGGCCCCGCCGTGTCCACGGCTCGCATCGTGTTCATGGGCGGCATCGTCCGAGCCGTCCGTGCGCCCCGGCAATTCCCGCCCGGGAATGGCGGGGACGACGCCGCGGACGTTAGAACTGCTCCCGTGAGCTTTCCTCAAGCGCTGCGCGAGCGCCGGACCCACCGACGCCTCAGCCAGCTCGAACTCGCGATCCGCGCCGGGACGACCCAGCGGCACCTCAGCTTCCTGGAGAGCGGCCGCTCCGAGCCGGGACGCGCGATGGTCGTCCGCCTCGCCGAGTCGCTCGAACTCCCGCTGCGGGAGCGCAACGCCCTCCTGACCGCCGCCGGGTACGCGCCCGTCTACCCGCAGACGTCCCTGGACGATCCCGTGCTCGCCCCCGTCCGCGCCGCCCTGGAGCACCTCCTGGTCGCGCACATGCCGTACCCGGCCATCGTCATCGACCGCTACGGCGACCTGGTCGCGGGCAACGCGGCGTTCGGCATCCTCACCGAGGGATGCGCGCCCGCCCTCCTGGACGCCCCCGTGAACGCCTACCGTCTCGCCCTCCACCCGGACGGTCTCGCACCCCGCATCGAGAACTTCGCCGATTGGGCACGCCACATCCTGGAGGGCATCGCCAACGCCAACCAGCGCGACCCCGACGAGCGGCTCACCGAACTCCACGCCGAACTGACCGGTCACGTCGGGCCGCGCACCGAACCGGCGGGCGTCCTCGGCTTCGCCGTCCCCCTGCACCTGCGCTCGGCGGACGGCGCCCTGCGGCTGATGACGACCGTTACCACGTTCGCCACCGCCACCGACATCACCATCGCCGAGCTGAGGCTGGAGGCGTTCCTCCCGGCCGACGGGCCCACCGCGGAGATCCTCTCCCGGCGGGCCGCCGCCCGTCCTCCGGCGTCCTCTGACCTGTGGGTCAGGGACCAGTGACCTTCAAGCTGTCGAGGATGTCCTTCGTGGCGTTGCGGCCGTCGGTCTCCTTCACCCGGATCCACAGGCCGAACTTGCCCGCCGCGTCCTTCAGGCCGACCTCGGTGACCGTCGGCGTCCCCGTCTTGCAGCCGGTGAAGCGGGTGATCGTCCCGGTGAGCGCCTTGTCGGGGCTGGTGTAGTTCTCCGGCGCGGCCTTCGTGCACTGCGGGTGGACGGCCGCGCTCGGCGGCGGCAGCTGCCCCGGCCGCAGGTCGGTGGTCAGGCCGATGAAGACGCCGGGCCCCTTCCCGTCGCCGACGAACGCGGGCTGGCTCGGGGTCGCGCGGAGCACCGGCCGCGCCTGGGCGTCGTTCAGCCGGACCGTCGACGGCGTCCACGTCGGGTCGGGCTGCTTCGGCCAGGCCTTCGGGACCGCCGCCTTGATCTTCCCGGACGCGTCGGCGACCTGCGCGAAGTCCTTCGGGACGCCGCCGCCCTTCCCGCCGTCGCCGTCCTTGCCGCCCCCGCCGCCGTTGAACAGCATGCCGAGCGTGAGCCCGCCGACGACCGCGACCACGAGGACGACCACGGTGATGATCAGCGGCGGCCCGAGGAACTTCTTCGGACCTCCGGCCGGACCACCCGGACCACCCGGACCACTTGAGCCGCCTGGGCCGCCTGCCTTGGAGCCGCCCGCGCCCTTGAGCTTGCCGAGGAACCCGCCGCCCTTTCCGCCCTGCCCCTGCGGACCGGGCCCCTGGGGACCGGGCCCCTGGGGACCGGGCGGCGGAGGCTGGAAGCCGGTGGGAGGCAGCGGTTGCTGCCCCTGGCCGAACGGAGGCTGCCCGCCCGGCCCCTGACCAGGCCCGCCAGGCCCTTGACCGGGGCCGCCGGGGCCGCCGGGCCCTTGACCGGGGCCGCCCGGACCGGACGGGCCCTGCGGCGTGGGCGCGCCCTGCGGCGGCTGGGTGGGGAACACGGCCGTCTTGCCGTCGCCGCCCACGCCTCCGCCGCCACCGGACGGCTGCGGCGGCGCGGCGGGCGGCTGGATGCCCACCGTCCGGTCGTCGTCGGGATCGGTCGGCGCCTCGACCCGTCCGAACGGCGTGCCGCGCTCGCTGGGCTGGTCGACGATCGTCGCGGGCTCGCCGCCCGGCGACGACGGGGGCCTCGGCGGGACGCGCATCTCCGACGTGTGGACGTCGTCCTCGCTCGAAGGCCGGTCGAAGGCCGAGGGGGGCTGGTCGAACCGCGTGTGCATGTCCGGCGCGGCACCGCTGGACGAACCGGGCCCGGGCGGCTGCGTCTGCCCCGGCCCCGGCGGAACGGGCACCGGCCCCTGCCCCTGGGGCTGGCCCTGGGGCTGGCCTTGGCCTTGCTGCTGGCCCGGGCCCTGCGGCGGGGGTGCGCCCTGGCCTTGCGCGACCCGGCCGTCGCGGTAGAAGTCCTGGATGGTCGCGTCCGGCTCGATGACGGGTGCCCGCGGCTGCGGAGGCGCCGGGGCCTGCGGCCCGCCCTGAGCCTGCGACCCGCCCTGGGCCTGCGCCCGGCCCGCCGGGGAGGACGGCGCCGGACCGGGCACGGACGTCGGGCGCAGCGTGGACAGGGCCTCGGCGAACGCCTCGGCGGTCGGCCACCGCTTCTCCCGCTCGACCTCCAGCGCGCGCAGGATGACCTGGTCGAACGCGGGGGAGACGCCTTCGCGCAGCTCGCTCGGCGGCACCTTGACCGGCGCGGGGCCCGGGGCCCGTCCGGTGAGCATGTGGTAGGTCAGCGCGCCGAGCCCGTACACGTCCGCGCGGACGTCGAGGCCGCCGCCGAAGCGGGCCTGCTCGGGCGACATGTAGCCGGGGGTGCCGACGGGCAGCGTGAACGCGCCGGACGCGTGCGCGAGCGCCTTCGCGAGGCCGAGGTCGGCGATGAGCAGCTTCTCGCCGCCGTCCGGTGTCGACTGGAACAGCACGTTGGACGGCTTGAGGTCGCGGTGGATCACGCCGAGCGTGTTGATGACCTCGACGCCGTAGGCGATCTCCTCGGCGAGGACGAGCGCCTCGCTGACCGGAAGTGGCCGCTCGCGCATGCGGTCGCCGAGCGTCCCGCGGTCCGCGTACGACATGACGAAGTAGGGCCGCCCGTCCGGGAGCTCCCCGATGTCGTGCACGCGCACCAGCCGCTCGGAATCGGCCCGCCGGAGGATCCGGGCCTCCTCCAGGAAGCGATTGCGCACGTCCAGGTCGTCGATGAGGCTGCCGGACAGGACCTTTATGGCGACCTGCGACTCGAGTGCGTCGTCGTGCCCGAGCCACACAGAGGCGAACGCCCCGGAACCCAGGACGCGATCGATTCGATAACGGCCGACTGATGGTGGGAAGGACACTCCCGTATCATGCCCAACAAACGGGGTGTGTGTGCGATCGAGCATAGAGGCGCGGCATGGCATTCGATGAAAGGACCGAGGAGCTGGCCGTCAAGGCGGCCCAGGGTGATCAGTCCGCCCTGAACGAGCTCCTCCGCAAGATCGAGCCCGACGTGCTGCGGCACAGCTCGCGCTTCCTGCCGTGCCGGCAGGACGCCGAGGAGGCCTGCCAGGACGCGTTGCTCCAGGTCGCGAGGAACATCCACCGCTTCGAGGGCCGGTCCAGGTTCAGCACGTGGCTGCACGTCGTCGTGGCGAACTCCGCGCGCTCGACGTACCGCTCGCTGAAGCGCCGCTCGGTCGAGCAGGCCGGCGAGCTGCCGCAGCAGCGTCCCGACCCGCGTCGCACCAGCGTCATCGCGGGTTCGCGCGTCGACATCCTGGACGCCATGGAGGACCTCGAAGCACGCAAGCCCGACCTGATCCAGGCGCTCGTCCTGCGGGACGTGTCGCAGCTGGAGTACGCCGAGATCGCCGAGCAGCTCAAGCTGCCGCTCGGCACGGTGAAGTCGCGCATCCACGAGGCCCGCAAGCAGGTCAGGCAGACCCTGGGCGAGTCCTACACCTGACGCCGGGCGCCCGCGGGGCCGCCACGTAGATCGTGCGGAACCCGCAGGTCACCGGCCGTCAAGCATCGGTAAGCGGTCGGCAAGCGAGGCCCGGGACGCGCGGCGCGGGGCGGGTGCGTCGGCGAGCATGCCGTGCATGTCACCCGACCTCGCCTCCCGTCCCGAGCGACCGATCTTCCTGTTCGGCTGCACCGGCTCCGGAACGGCGCTGCTGCGCTCGATGCTGCACGCGCACCCTCGCATCGCGATCCCGACCGAGACGAGGTTCGTCCTGCCGGCCTACACGGCGCGGTGCGAGTTCGGTGACCTGAACGACAGGGAGAACAGGCGCGCGCTGGCGACCTGGCTGACCGAGCGTCCGGAGACCCGGTTCAGCGAGCTCGGCCTGGACGCCGCGGAGGTCGCCGCGGAGATCGCCGCGGGGCCGCCCACGCTCGGCTCCGCCCTCGGCATCGTGTTCCGCGCGTACGCCCGCCGCTTCGGCAAGCCGCGCTGGGGCGACCGGCGGCCGGCCTACGCCCAGCACGTCGGCACGCTGCTGCGGATGTTCCCCGACGCGCAGTTCGTCCACCTCGTCCGGGACGGCCGGGACTGCGTCGCCACGCTCCAGGAGATGCCCTGGTTCGAGCACGACGTCCACCACGCGATCTCCGTGTGGCGGGAGACGATCGACACCGGGCGGCGGCTCGCGACCCGCCTCGGTCCGGACGCCTACTACGAGCTCCAGTACGAGCGGCTCATCGCCGACCCCGCCGACGAGCTGATCCGGCTGTGCGGCTTCCTCGGCGAGGACTACGACCCGGCGATGACCTGGACGGGGAACACCGCCCCGCCCGTCCCGCCGCAGCGCGGGTCGCTCGCGCGGGCGCCGCGCGACCGCGGGCTGCGCGAGCGCCGCCGCGCCGTCGACGGCTCGGGCCCGGTGCCATCCGACCGCGTGGGGGCGTGGGCGCAGCGGCTGGAACCGTGGGAGATCGGCCTCGCCGAGGCGGCGTTCGGGGAGCGGCTTGCCGAGTACGGCTACGAGCCGAGCGGCCTGCCCGGTCCGTCCGCGGCGCAGCTCGCCCGCTTCACCCGGACCAGCGCGCACCGCCGGATGGCGCAGCGCAAGGCGGACCTGCGCGAACGCTGGCAGCGGCGCTACGAGCCGAACCCGGTCGTCTGCCTTCCGGCCGCGAAGACGTCCACCCCAGCCCCCATCCGTTGACCGGCGGCGCGGCGCCCTTTTCCGAGGCTCCTTGGGGGCCCGCGCCGCCGGTCGACGCTCACCCCGTCCTCGGGACGGCCGGCCGGGCGCGCCCGGATCAGTCGAGGGCGGCGAGCTGGTCGGCGAACCAGCGCTGCGGCGGCAGCGCGGTCGCGGCGGCGGCGAGCCGGGCGCACCGCTCGGCCCGCTGGTCGCGCGGCATCAGCAGCGCCTGGTGCAGCGTCTCGGCGGTCTGCGACACGTCGTAGGGGTTGACCAGCAGCGCGCCGTCCGCCAGTTCCGCCGCGGCGCCCGCCTCCCGCGACAGCACCAGCGCGCAGCCCTGCCGGGACAGCACCGGCCCCTCCTTGGCGACGAGGTTCATGCCGTCCCGGATCGGGTTGACGAGCAGCACGTCCGCGAGGCCGTAGGCGGCGAGGGAGCGCGGGTAGTCGTCGTTCACCTGGAGGATCAGCGGGTCCCAGGACGGCGTGCCGAACTCCTCGGTGATCTGCTTCGCGGTCCGCTCCACCGCGGCCGTGTACTCGCGGTACTCCGGCAGGTCGTAGCGCGACGGGTAGGCGAACGCCAGGTGCACCACCCGGCCGCGCCACTCGGGATGGTCGACGAGCAGCTCCCGGTACGCGGCCAGCCCGCGGACGATGTTCTTCGACAGCTCCGTCCGGTCGATCCGCACGATGAGCTGCCGGTCGCCGACCTGCTCGCGCAGCGCGCGCGCCCGGTCCACGACGTCCTGCTGGGCGGCCCTCCGGCGCAGCGCCGGCCCGTCGATGCCGAGCCCGTGGACGCCGACGCGGGTCGTGTGCCCGCCGCAGGTTACCGTCCGCGCGGCCCGGTCCACACGCGCGCCGGGCAGCAGCGCGGCGCAGCAGTCGAGGAACGCCGACGCCCACCGCTCGGTGAGGAAGCCCGCGTGGTCGGCGCCGAGGATGCCGCGCAGGATCCGCTCGCCGATGTCGTCCGGGAGCAGCCGGAAGTACTCCGGCGGCGCCCACGGCGTGTGGGAGAAGTGCACGATCCGCAGGTCGGGACGCCGGTCGCGGAGCATCCGCGGCGCCAGCGACAGGTGGTAGTCCTGCACCGCGGCCTTCGCGCCCGGCGCGGCGTCCCGGGCCAGCGCGTCGGCGAACGCGGCGTTGTACGCCTCGTAGGACTGCCAGTCCCGCCGCGCGCGGGCGTCGAAGTGCGGGCTGCGCGGGGTGTCGTACAGCAGGTGGTGGACGAACCAGAGCGTCGAGTTCGCCACCGCGTTGTACGCGCGGTGGAAGGTGGCGGCCGGGATGTCGAGCATCCGCACCGCGGCGCCGCCCGTCCCGTATCCGGCCTGGTCGAGCCGCCCGTCCGGGGACCGCCGCGCGGCCTTCCGGTCGGCGTCGCCGAGGGCGGCGCACACCCACAGGACGTCCGGGACGCCATCGTGCTCGCCCGCCCCCGACCCGTCGGGGGTGGCGCGCGGCGGGCCGGGATCGCGGGGGGCGCCGGTGACCGCGGCGAGGCCGGAGACGAGACCGCCCCCTCCCCGCCGCATGGTGAGCGCGCCGTCCTCGGACAGGGAGAAGGACACCGGGCCGCGGTTCGAGGCCACCAGCACTTGGCTCATACGGGCAGGGTCTCAGTTGGGAGCGGTGCGCACCAAAGTGACCCGGGGGATCGGTCAAGCGGGAGGCGAATAAGTACCAATGAGTCGGAAACCGCCTGGATTAAGGGAATCCGCGAGGGGTACCTGGGCGGGGTGAGCAGGTCCGAAACGAAGAAAACCGTGCTCGTGGCCGGTGCCGCGAACCTCATCCTGGCGATCACCAAGCTGATCGCCGGCGTCCTCGCCGGATCGAGCGCGATGCTCGCCGAAGGCGCGCACTCCGTCGCCGACACCCTGAACCAGGGCTTCCTGTTCGCCTCGCTGCGCCGCAGCGCCCGCCCGCCCGACCCCCGCCACCCCTTCGGCTACGGCAACGAGCGCTACTTCTGGTCGCTGCTCGCCGCGTTCGGCATCCTCGTCGCCGGCGCCGGATTCTCGATCTTCGAGGGCATCCTCACCATCAGCGGCCACAGCAACGAGGGCACGCAGGTCTGGCTCGCCTACGCCGTCCTCGTCCTCGGCGCCCTCCTGGAGGGGACGTCCTGGGTGCGGGCCTTCCACCAGGCCCGCCAGGAGACCCGCGACAACGGCAGGCAGCTCGTCGAGCACGTCCGCAAGACGCCCGACGTGACCTTCAAGGCCGCCCTGTTCGAGGACACCGCCGCCATGGTCGGCCTCGCCATCGCCGCCGCCGGGCTCACCCTCCGCGAGATCACCGGCTCGGCGTTCTGGGACGGCCTCGCGTCCGTCCTCATCGGCCTGCTGCTCGTCGTGGTCGCCTTCGCGCTCGGCCGCGACAGCAAGGACCTGCTGATCGGCCAGGCCACCGACTCCGCCACGCTCCGCGAGATCCGCGACGAGATCGCCTCCGCCCGCGGCGTGACCGGCGTCAACGAGCTGCTCACCATGCACTTCGGCCCGGACGAGCTGCTCGTCGCCGCGAAGGTCCACTTCTCGGACGACATCAGCGCCGACCAGGCCGAGGACGTCGCGGGCGAGATCGACCGCAGGCTCCGGGAGCGCGTCCCGATCGTCGGCCACGTCTTCCTCGACCCCACCCAGCGCCCGCCGGCGCGCGTCAGCGGCCCCGGCGCCCCCCGCGCCACGGGCCCCGCCGCCGAGGAGGCCGAGACCCCCGTCACCGACCCGAGATGACGGACCCGCCGGCGTGATCAAGCGCACTCCCGGGTAACGTCTCAATCGGTGGGACCCGCCTGTCTGCCATCCGGTCAGATCATGTAAAGTCACGCATACGAGCTGATAGTGCTCGTGTGGAACAACTGAATAACGCTCATCCAGAGGGGTGCAGGAAGCACAGTGGCCGACGGGCCGGTCTTCCAGCTCAGCCCCCGGACAACTGAATAACGCTCATCCAGAGGGGTGGAGGGACCGGCCCTGCGAAGCCCCGGCAACCACTCGGCTAGTGCGCGCTCGCTACCCTGCGAGGCCGGCCGGGAGATGGTGCCAACTCCGGCCTGCGACCAAGGTGGCGCAGGGAAGATGGGGAGAAAGGCCTCGCCCACATGGCACTCACGCCTGCCAGCGCCGAGCTCACGCCCGCCGGCAACCTCGGACCCGCTACCGCCCTCGTCTGCCGCGAATGCGGAACGCGCCGCGACCTCGGCCCGTTCTACGCGTGCGAGGAGTGTTTCGGCCCCCTCGAAATCGCCTACGACTTCGGCGGGATCACCCGCGCCGACATCGAGGCGGGGCCGC
Source organism: Actinomadura fibrosa (assembly GCF_900659615.1). GTDB lineage: Bacteria > Actinomycetota > Actinomycetes > Streptosporangiales > Streptosporangiaceae > Spirillospora > Spirillospora fibrosa. Next base: position 11,249 of record NZ_CAACUY010000168.1, read on the forward strand.
GCAACATCTGGCGGTACCGCGGGCTGCTGCCCGTCCCGTCCAACGTCGCGGACACGCCCAACACCGAGCCGGGCCTGACCCGCCTCGTCCGGGCCGACAACCTCGCCGAGTCCCTCGGCCTCCAGCGGCTCTGGGTGAAGGACGACAGCGGCAACCCGACCCACTCGTTCAAGGACCGCGTCGTCGCCGTCGCCCTCGCCGCCGCCCGCGAGCTGGGCTTCAAGGTGTTGGCCTGCCCGTCCACGGGCAACCTGGCCAACGCGGTCGCCGCGGCCGCGGCCCGGGCGGGGATCCGCAGCGCGGTGTTCGTCCCGTCCAACCTCGAAGCCCAGAAGATCATCACGACGGCGGTCTACGGCGGGACGTTCGTCACCGTGGACGGCAACTACGACGACGTCAACCGGCTCGCCTCGGAGATCGCGGGCGAGCAGGAGGACTGGGCGTTCGTGAACGTCAACGTCCGGCCGTACTACGCCGAGGGCTCCAAGACGCTCGGCTACGAGATCGCCGAGCAGCTCGGCTGGCGGCTGCCCGACCAGATCGTGGTCCCGGTCGCGTCCGGCTCCCAGCTCACCAAGATCGACAAGGCGTTCCAGGAGCTGATCAAGCTGGGCCTGGTCGAGGAGAAGCCGTACCGGGTGTTCGGCGCGCAGGCCGCCGGCTGCGGCCCCGTGGCCAGCGCGTTCAAGGCCGGGCACGACGTCGTCCGCCCGGTGAAGCCCGACACGATCGCCAAGTCGCTCGCCATCGGCAACCCCGCCGACGGCCCCTACGTGCTGGACGTCGCCCGCCGCACCGGCGGCGCCGTCGAGGACGTCACCGACGAGCAGGTCGTCGACGGCATCCGGCTGCTCGCCCGCACCGAGGGCATCTTCGGCGAGACCGCCGGCGGCGTCACCGTGGCCACCCTCCGCAAGCTCGCCGAGGCCGGCACGCTCGACCCGTCCGCCGAGACGGTCATCATCAACTCCGGGGACGGGCTGAAGACGCTGGACGCCGTCGCGCCGGTGGTCGCGCCGTCCGCCCACATCGCCCCGTCGCTTGAGGCGTTCCGCGCCGCGGGCCTCGCCTGAGAAAAGGAGCAGCCATGAGCACCGTGTCCGTGCGCATCCCGACGATCCTGCGGACCTACACCGGCGGCGAGGCCGAGGTGAAGGCCGAGGGCGCCACGCTGCGCGCCGTCGTCGCCGACCTGGAGGCCAGCTACTCCGGCATCTCCGCGCGCATCCTCGACGACGCGGGCAAGATCCGCCGGTTCGTCAACGTCTACGTCGGCGACGAGGACGTGCGCTTCGCCGATGGGCTGGACACCCCGACCCCCGAGGGCGCCCAGATCTCGATCATCCCCGCGGTCGCCGGCGGCTGACCGCCCGCGGACGTTCGCCCCTTCCCGGAGCATCGGCCCCGGGAAGGGGCTTTTCTCCTGCTTGCACGGGGTAGAGCGGTTGCATGGGCATAGCGGAGGAGATCGCCGGTTCGATCCGCGCGCACGCCACCGTGTGCCGCGTCGAGCTCATCGGCTGCCGGACGCGCGGCCCCGACGCCGAGCCGTCCGGCTGGGACTACCTGGTCACCGCCGACGACTTCGGCCGGCTGGCCGCCGACCTGCCCCGGCTCGTCCAGCCCCACGGGCCGCTCGCCGCCCAGTGGGACCCCCTCGCCGAGTTCGCCAGCTACCTGCTGATCCTTCCGGGCCCCGCCAAGGTCGACCTGCTCTTCCCGGACGTCCCGCGCACCGCGAACCCGCCCTGGCGCGTCGGCCCCGACACCCTCGGCGCCATCGACGCCCACTTCTGGGACTGGACGCTGTGGCTGCTCAGCAAGCACCCCCGGTCCGACCGCGTCCGCGGCGAACTGCTCAAGATGAGCCGCCACATCCTCGAACCGCTCGGCATCATGACCGTCCCTCCCACGCTGGAGGACGCGACGTCCCGCTTCATCCGCGCCCGCGACCGGCTGGAGACCCGCTACGGCCTGCACGTGCCCAGGGACCTCGAACGGGCGATCCTGCCCCTCGTCCGGCTCCGGGACGGTGACCGCTACCGGCCGTCCGGACTCCGCTCCTGACGTATATGGTCGTCCCCGATCACGCCGAGTCGACCCCGCCACGGCCCGCCGGGCCACGCTGACACGGGTGGTTCGCGGCCCGCGGTAGAAGGGGCGGGGCCGCGAGGTCACCGTGGCCGAGACCACGGACGAGCGGCAGGGTCGGTATGGCGCAGGGCACGGTCAAGTGGTTCAACGCCGACAAGGGCTACGGCTTCATCGCGGTCGACGGCGGCCGCGACGTCTTCGTCCACTACTCGGCGATCCAGATGGACGGCTACCGCAGCCTCGAACAGGGCCAGCGGGTCGAATTCGAGATCACGCAGAGCGACCGCGGCCCCCAGGCCGAGTCCGTCCGCGCGCTATAGGTCGAGCATCAGCACCCGGTGGTCGGACACCTCCGGCTCGGCCACGATCTCGAACCCCTTGACGACACCGGGATCGGACACGAGCAGATAGCTCGCGTGCCGGAGAGGCTTGGCATAACGGGACGTCCTCGTGTCCGCGTCCCGCACCAGATCGACCAGCCCGAGCTCCCCGAGAATGCCGAACGTCTCGCTGTCGGGAAGCACGTTGAAATCGCCGCACACCACGGTGAGGTCGTCCTTCTCGCGCACGCCCGAAACGAAGGCCGCGAGCCGCTCGGCCTGCGCCCGCCGAGCCGGACTATCAACCTTCCCCCGCTGATCCCGCAACCCATGGACCTGCACGACGGTGACGAACCGCCGAGCCTCCCGATCGAAGACCCGCACGGCCTGAGCGGCCCGAGGACGTCCATCGACCGGCCACTCCTCGCGGTACTCGGCGTACTCGCCATGCACGAACGCGGACCGCATGCCGACGATGGGCAGCGTCTCGGCGACAAAGGTGCCGAGCCCGAAGTCCTGCCGATATGAGGAAGCCCCGCCGTCCCTGACCGGCCCGGCGTCGCTCACGGTGAACAGCGCATGGTGCCCCGGCAGACGCGACCGGATATCGTCCAGCAGATTCGCCCGCTGCGGCAGCGACCGCTCGGCATCGTCGAACCGCGTCCACCCGCCGAGCCCAGGCGTATGCGTCACCTCCTGGAAACACAGCACCTTGGCCTCGCACCCGTCCAGCCACCGGGCGAGGTCATCGAACATCGCCCCGCCCCAAGCATTGAGAGAAACAATCCGCACCCTGAAAACCTAGATCAAGAGAGCCGCCCATGGGCATCGACGTCACCCTGATGAAGCTCACCCACCAAGGCACCAGCCCACGCCACCGCCAACTCGAACAAGCAGGCCCGCCCGTCCACGACGACCACGACACCTGGGCCCGACTGGTAACCCGCACCCACCACATCGACGGACTACCGATGCTGAAGCGCATCGATCCTTACCGAGACCTCCTGCTGACGTCCGTAGAGATGCCGCAACTCCTCGAAGAACTGACCGCACTCCGCCCCCTAGCGCAGACACCCGCCGAACACGAGATCCTCACCCGAATCGAGCGACTTGCCGCAGAGTGCCAAAGCGACCCACGACTGGAACTCCACCTAACAGGCGACTGACCACACAACAGGCGCGATGAAGGCCCCAAATCGAGCACACCCGATAGCCCACAACGGGCGCCGATGGACGACCACGACACGCTGACCAACCACACCACCGACCACTGGCTGCCGCAACCGCGCAACGGCCGCCTGACGCTTCCTAGAGCGCTGCGGAGGCCTTGAGTCAGCCGATTCGCTGGCAGCCGCCATAGACGACCTGGCCCGAGCAGAACGTACGGTGCCCCGTCACGGCCAGACCTAGGGACTCCATTTCGCCGAGCAGTTCGACGTCGGTGAACCGGTTCACAGTCGGATGCTCGGTGAAATGCCTGAAGCAGAAGCGATTGAGGGCATGAACGGTCATCTCCTCGAAGTAGAAGACCCCGCCCGGCCTGAGAAGCCGGGCGACCTCCGCCAGAGCGGCCTGCCAGTCGGGGATGTGGTGCAGCGTTCCGAAGGCGACCACCACGTCGTAGCAACCGTCAACAGGCGTGAGCGCCGCCATATCGGTGGCGTCGGCCACCCCGACCCGCGCCCGGCCCCGATAGGGCGCCAGCCGTCTCCGCGCCCGCGCGACCATCGCCGGATCCAGATCGATCGCGTCCACGTGAGCGGCTTCAACCTCGTCGAGCAAGAGTTGGGAGCCGTAACCGGAGCCGCAACCGAGCTCCAGAATCCGCGAACCCGACCGCAACGGACCCCCGAGCTCCTGCATCAGCGGAAACACGAGCCGACGTTGCACCACGCGCCTTACCACGCTGTTCATCGCAACGGTCTCAACCTGGTTCATCTTCATCAGAGTCGACTCCAATCCGGCGTAGAGCCCACCAATAACTACCCTAAGTAGCGAACGAATACACTGCGCAACCAAGACGGCAAAGGCGATCTAGATCGCTTCTCGGGGTCGATCTACGAAGCGGCACAGGCAGGACGCCCTGTCGGACGCCTAGGACGGAGGTCAGGCCGGGTACCGACGCCCGTAGGGTGCCGTAGACCGGCTCCGGCAGCCGCCGTCCTCAAGACCTCGGGTCAGAGGGAGCTCCGCACTCTCCCGACCCAAGCGGCAACATCACGCCACCATGGGTATCCGTCCGATGGGTGATCGCCACCGTGCCTAAGCCCCCGCCATACTCGCGGCCATGGACACGTATGAAGGTGCGGCCCGGCTGGAGTGGTGGGCGAACCGGCACACGTGCCTGTGCTCCGTGAACGTCCACGTCGTCATTGTCAGCGACGCTTCGGGATGGCGTATCTCGGCGACCCTCATTCCTCCGCTGACCGGCGAAGAGCGGGAGAGTTGGATGTTTCTCGTGGCGCTGTCGCCTTACTTCACCCTGCGATTCGATGATGACGAGAATGCGACGATCAACGTGCGTGTCGAGGAGCCGGGCGAGGGAGAATTGACTCTGTCCGCTGCATGAAGTAGCAACAGTGCGGCGGCGCGGCCTGCGACGAGCAGGCAGGACGAGGCCGCCCTGAGGTGCCGCAACGCGCGGCCCGGCTGCTGTCGCGAGCCTGCCAACGGTTGGTCCTTTGGGCCGGCAGAGGACTCACGTCGCTCCCACTTCTTCGGCGTCATCGGTCAGAGCGGCTGCTTTGCACTCGCGGATCTGTTGCCTGAGCTGGATGGCGAGTGGGTTGCGCTCGAAGTGGGGGTGTCGGAGGCAGCGGGCTGAAGCGGCAAGGTAGCGCGTGACGGTCGTCAGGCGCATACCGGGCGCCTGCTGCCCATGCCCTGTCTGCCAGCTCGGCAACGCGTAGTGCGCCGTCGGGGCCGCCGGTGCGTATGGCCACGGCAGAGGGGAAGACGGCCTGCCGCTCGATCGGGGACGACCACACTGACTGATCGGTGTGGCTGGGGCCGAGGGAGCGCGATGGTGGTGGCTGGGCCGCGGGGCGGGGGCGTCCGGGCTGGGTGCAGGACGCCGGTTCGGCTGCGGAGCGTGCGGAACGGAGCATCCCTCCGCTCCTTCGTCGCACAGTCGCGTTCTGCGCGAACAGCGACGTAGGGCTGTGTGCGGTGGCGTGCGGTGGCACACGTGGGGCGACCTTTTGGGCGCTTTGGGTGCAGGTCAGGCCGGGTGTGGTCAGGTTGATCGAACTTTCCCTGGTGGGGATGTACGACGCTTGCACTCGACGGGGTAGAGTGCTAAACAAACGGTTGGCACTCTACTGTGGAGAGTGACAGCTTCACAGTCTGGGTCGGGGCGATGAGGCCTCAGTCCGGCGGCGGAATGGCAGTCGTCGGCGGGGGCCGTCCGTCGCGGGCGTCGGCTCGATCCTTTTAAGCCACCTTGTTCCGGGAGGACTGGAGCCTATGGCTGCAAAGATGATCGCGTTCGACGAGGAGGCCCGTCGCGGTCTCGAGCGCGGCATGAACCAGCTCGCTGACGCCGTGAAGGTGACCCTTGGTCCCAAGGGCCGCAACGTCGTGCTGGAGAAGAAGTGGGGCGCTCCCACGATCACCAACGACGGTGTGTCGATCGCCAAGGAGATCGAGCTCGAGGACGCGTGGGAGAAGATCGGCGCGGAGCTCGTCAAGGAAGTAGCCAAGAAGACCGACGACGTCGCCGGTGACGGCACCACCACCGCGACCGTGCTGGCCCAGGCGCTGGTGCGCGAGGGTCTGCGGAACGTGGCGGCCGGCGCCAACCCGATGTCCCTCAAGCGGGGCATCGAGGCCGCGGTCGAGCGGGTGAGCGAGGAGCTGTCCAAGCTCGCCAAGGACGTGGAGACCAAGGAGCAGATCGCTTCGACGGCCTCCATCTCCGCCGGTGACTCGCAGATCGGCGAGATGATCGCCGAGGCGATGGACAAGGTCGGCAAGGAAGGCGTGATCACGGTCGAGGAGAGCCAGACCTTCGGTCTGGAGCTCGAGCTCACCGAGGGCATGCGCTTCGACAAGGGCTACATCTCGCACTACTTCGTGACCGACCCCGAGCGGATGGAAGCGGTCCTCGAGGACCCGTACATCCTGATCGTTCAGAACAAGGTGTCGGCCAACAAGGACCTGCTGCCCGTCCTCGAGGGCGTCATGCAGTCCGGCAAGCCGCTCCTGATCATCGCGGAGGACGTCGAGGCGGAGGCCCTGGCCACGCTGATCGTCAACAAGATCCGCGGGATCTTCAAGTCCGTGGCCGTCAAGGCCCCGGGCTTCGGCGACCGCCGCAAGGCCATGCTGGGCGACATCGCCACGCTGACCGGCGGCCAGGTCATCAGCGAGGACGTCGGCCTCAAGCTGGAGAACACCTCGCTCGACATGCTGGGCCGCGCCCGCAAGGTCGTCGTCTCCAAGGACGAGACCACCATCGTGGACGGCGCCGGTGACGCCAACGAGATCGCGGGGCGGGTCAACCAGATCCGCAACGAGATCGACAGCACCGACTCCGACTACGACCGCGAGAAGCTCCAGGAGCGCCTGGCCAAGCTCGCGGGCGGTGTCGCGGTCATCAAGGCCGGCGCCGCGACCGAGGTGGAGCTCAAGGAGCGCAAGCACCGCATCGAGGACGCCGTCCGCAACGCCAAGGCCGCGGTCGAGGAGGGCATCGTCCCCGGCGGTGGCGTGGCGCTGCTGCAGGCCGGCGCCAAGGCGTTCGACAAGCTGGAGCTCGCGGGCGACGAGGCCACCGGTGCCAACATCGTCAAGCGCGCTCTGGAGGAGCCGCTGAAGCAGATCGCCGTGAACGCCGGCCTTGAGGGCGGCGTCGTGGTGGAGAAGGTCCGCTCGCTCACCCCGGGCGAGGGCCTCAACGCCGCCACCGGCGACTACGTCAACATGTTCGAGTCGGGCATCCTCGACCCGGCCAAGGTGACCCGGTCCGCGCTGCAGAACGCCTCGTCGATCGCCGCGCTGTTCCTGACCACCGAGGCCGTCATCGCCGAGAAGCCCGAGAAGAACCCGGCTCCGGCGGGCGGCATGCCCGACGCCGGCGGCATGGACTTCTGATCAGGTCCATAAACCGTACGACCGTGTACGGCTGAGAGGGGCGGTCCTTCGGGACCGCCCCTCTTGATATTGGAGAGCCTCGCCTTGCATGCCCTCTTCGCTGCCTCCACCCTGCGGGTCGAGCAGCCGCCCGGTGTCCCCTCGGCGCGTTCGAAGTACACGATCCTGGACGGAGCGGGCGTCCTGCTCGCCAGAGCCGCCGAAGAACGCGTGCCAGTGCGGCGTCAAGCATTTCGCGCGTTGTTCGGGGATGCTGGGGGCGCCCCGCGCACCGTCCAGGTCACTGGTGTGGACGGCGCTCCGCTGTTCGTCATCGCCAAGCCCAAGGGCGCGGCCGGGGCTGTCGTCCTGGATCCGGCGGGCGCCGTCATCGGTGACCTCCGCCGCGGACGCCGCACTTTTGTGTACTCGCTGCACGATGGCGCTGGCCGAGTGGTGGGCGAGCTGGCCGGCAACAGGCTCGGCCGACGGTTCGCGGTGACCGACCACGCGGGCGTGGAGGTCGCACAGATCGACAAGAAGTGGGCGGGCCTCGGCAAGGAGGTGCTCACCACCGCCGACCGCTACACGGTCGATCTCCGTCGACCGATGCACGGCCCGCTCCACGTCCTCGTCATCGCGGCAGCCCTGGCGATTGACCTCATGCATTACGAGGAGAAGGACTTCACACCCTGACCCACACAGAGGGCAGAGGGCAGAGGGATGGAGTAGTGGCGACGTGTCGAGGGCGTGAGCAGGCGCCCGGCCGCGTGGTGGCCCCGTCGCGAAGGTGGGCGGGGCTGGTGGGTGGGGTCGGTGGGTGTGCTCCGGGGGCGGGGCTTGGCGGGGATGGGCTTGGCGGGGATGTTCTGCGAGATGAGACGCCGGGGAGCACGTTCCGGCATTCGGGGAGGCGGGTGTACTGCGAGGGCGGGTGAGGATCGGTGCCCGTGCCCGGGCCGAGGAACTTGGGGGGTGTGTAGCGGAGGTGGGCGTCTGTGCGCGCGCTCCCTGGGCCGGTGTGGTGGTTGCGTGGCGGAGGTGAGGGCTGTGGGTGTGTGCCGGGGTGCGGGCCCGGTGGGGATGTGCCTGGGCGAGGGCTTGGTGGGGGTGTGCTGCGGCGAGAGGGAGACGCCGGTGGGCACGTTGCGTGAGCGGGGTTGGTGAGCGTGGTGCGGATGTGTGGGGTCGGTGCACATGCTCCCGAGCCGCCACCTGGCGGGATGTGCCGTAAGGGGAGATGTCGATGGCGAACCTTCGTCGGCCAAGGTTGGCGATTGTCGCGAGGGTGGGGCGTCGGTGGGTGCGCCCGCATTGAGGCTTGGCGGATGCGGTGTGCGGTGTGGGTGTGCGGTGGAGGTCTGCGGGCGCGGACGCCGCAGGCACGGCGGGCACGGCGGGGGGCGCGGTGAACGCGGTGGGCACGGCGGGCACGTTGGTGCGGCGGGCACAGCAGCGCCGCGGGCGCGGTGGGCGCGGCGGG
>NZ_CAACUY010000169.1 GCF_900659615.1 Actinomadura fibrosa
GTGCCGGCGAGGACGGCCCGCCGCCGGCCCCGCCCGGCGCGGAGCACGCGCCCGGCCGCCCGGTTCCAGCGGATCGCGAGATCGGACGGCGGACGGGCGTGCCGGCCGCGGGAGTGCCCGGCGGGAGTCTTCGTCACGGGCCGCACTTTACTGCCACTCCGGCGGCCCGTCCCGTCCCCGCCGGAACCCGCGGCGGGCGTGTCCGCCGGGGCCCGGTCACGGCAGGTCGGCGACGAGCTCCGCGATCGGCTTGCGGCGGCCCGTGTAGAACGGCACCTCCTCGCGGACGTGCAGCCGCGCCCGCGAGCCCCGCAGGTGCCGCATCAGGTCCACGATGCGGTGCAGCTCGTCGCCCTCGAACGCGAGGATCCACTCGTAGTCGCCGAGCGCGAACGACGACACCGTGTTCGCGCGCACGTCCGGGTAGCCGCGCGCCATCTTGCCGTGCTCGGCGAGCATCGCGCGGCGCTCCTCGTCCGGCAGCAGGTACCAGTCGTAGGACCGCACGAACGGGTAGACGCAGACGTAGGACCGCGGCTCCTCGTCGGCGAGGAACGCCGGGATGTGGCTCTTGTTGAACTCCGCCGGGCGGTGCAGCGCCATCTGCGACCACACCGGCTCGCTGGCGCGGCCCACCGCCGTCCGGCGGAACCGCGTGTAGACCTCCTGGAGGTCCTCCGCGGTCGGCGCGTGCCACCAGAACATGTAGTCGGCGTCCGCGCGCAGGCCCGCGACGTCGTACGCGCCGCGCGTGGTGACGTCCTTCTGGCCGGCCTGGTCGATCAGGTCGAGCACCTCGGCCGCGTGCTGCTCGCCGACCGTCCCGGGGTCCTTGACCCGGAAGACCGACCACATCGTGTAGCGGATCAGGTTGTTGAGCTCGCGCGCCTTCAGCTTGGCCGCCGGCTCCGTCGCTGACATCGTCCGTTCCTCCTCGCGTGCGCCGCTCCCCGCGGCGCACCTGCTCCTGCCTTCGTCCGCTCATCGCGCCGCCCGCCGGCCGCGCACCGCGCCTACGTCTCGCGCACCTGCTCCGCGGGCGCGAACCCCTCGGCCGCCTGTCTCTCGCGGAGATGGTCGAGGACGCGTCCCGCCGCGGCGCGCGCCGACGCGATGCAGGCCGGGATGCCCAGGCCGTCGTAGGCCGCGCCCGCGACGGCGAGCCCCGGCTCCCCGGCGACCGCGGCGCGGACCCTGGCCACCCGGTCGGCGTGGCCCACGTTGTACTGCGGCAGGCCGCCGCCCCACCGGGTCACGCGGGTCTCGACGGGCAGCTCGGTGACACCGCAGACCGCGGCCATCTCCGCCATGGCGTCGGCCTTGAGCTCGTCGTCACTGCGCTGGAGCGCGCGCTCCTCGCCGAACCGGCCGATCGAGCACCGCACCGCGACGAGCCCAGGGTCGCGCTCGCGCAGGTGCGGCCACTTCACCGAGCTGAACGTCACGGCCTTCACCGAGCCCGCCCGCGCCTCGTTCTCCACTGCCGGGACGAGGTAGCCGCTGCCGTCCGGCGGGCGCGGGAACGCCCCGGCCTGGTAGGCGAGCGTCACGATCGCCATGCTCGCGGACTCGATGCCCGCGAGCTCGCGGGCGGCGGCGGGCACCTCCGCCTCCAGCAGCCGGGCCGCGGGCGCCGCCGGGACGGCGACCACGACGGCGTCGGCGTCGAGGGCCTCGGGGTCGCGGGCCGGGCCGATCGTGAGCCGCCAGCCGTCCGGGCGGCGCCGCAGCTCGCGGACCATCGCGTCCGTGCGGATCGTCCCGCCCGCGGCGGCGATGTCGCCGGCGACGAGGTCCGGGAGCGTGCCGAGGCCGTCCGGCAGGCTGGCGAACACCGGGCCCGGGTCCTTGGGGGCCGCCGCGCGGATGGCCTGCACGGCGGCGATCAGCGAGCGGTGCGTGCGCGCGGCGGCGGCGACGGCGGGCAGCGTGGAGTCGAACGACAGCAGCTCGGCGCGGCCCGCGTACACGCCGCCGAGCAGCGGCTCGACGAGCCGGTCGACGACCTCGCGGCCGACGCGGGCGCCGATGAAGTCGGCGACGGACACGTCCGCGCCGCGCGGCGTCTCGGGCAGCACCCGGTCGAGCGGGACGCGGGCCAGCCCGGCCGGGCTCAGCACCTGCGCGGCCGCCAGCGCCCGCAGGTCGGACGGGACGCCCATCACCTGCCCGGACGGGATCGGGCGCAGCGCGCCGCGGCTCAGGATCGACGAGGACGTCGTGCCGGGGTTCACGAGGTCGCCCGCGCGGCCGAGCTCGCGGACGAGCTCCAGGCCCTCCGGGCGGCGGGCGAGCATCGACTCGGCGCCCTCGTCCACGGGCAGCCCGGCGATCTCGCTGACCCGCAGCTTGCCGCCGATCCGCGGCGAGCCCTCCAGCACGGTCACGCGCACGCCGGCGCGGGCCAGCACGCGCGCGGCGGCGAGGCCCGCGATGCCGCCCCCGACGACGACGGCATGGGACGTGGTCATGCCCCAAGCCTCCCAGACGTCCCGCGGAACCGCGCACCGGGGCGTGCGCTGCCACGGCGCCGCCGCGGCGGCGCCGTGACCCCGGCGTGGCCGTCCCGTGCCCCGATCGCGATCCCCCGTCCGGAACGGTGACCTGGGCCACACCGTCCAAGCGCCATGCGGATCGTCTGGAATGTCAGGCATGTGACCTGCGCGCTGATCGCCGTCCTGCTGCTCGCCGTCCTGGCCGCCTGCGGGGGCGGATCGTCCGGTGGGTCGGAGTCGTCCACCTACGACGGCTCGAACGGGCGCGCCGCCCCGGCCGGGCCCGCGAAGGCGCCGGAGTCCCGCACCGGCGGCACCGACACGACCGGCGGCGCCGCCCCGGGGAGCGGGAAGGGAACGGGGACGGGGACGTCCCGCGTGCAGGTGCCGCCGCCCGCCGGGCACTCCGTCGTCTACACGGCGACGCTCCAGGTCAGGGCCGGTGACGTGGACGCCTCCGCCACCAAGGCCAAGCAGCTCGTCACCGCGGCGGGCGGCTACGTGGAGAACGAGTCCGGGACAAGCTCCCCGGCGTCGTCCCAGCTCACCCTGAAGATCCCCGCCGAGCGCTACGCCGAGCTGCTGGCCCGCCTCTCCACCGACCTCGGCACGAAGACGGGGCTCACCCAGCGGGCCGAGGACGTGACCGGCGAGGTCGCCGACGTGGACAGCCGGGTCCGCTCGGCGCAGGCGGCCCTCGCCTCGTTCCGCAAGCTGCTCGACCGGGCGCGGACGGTCGGCGAGGTCATCGACGTCGAGCAGGAGATCGCGAGCCGCGAGGCGGACCTGGAGGCGCTCCAGGCGCGCCAGAAGGCCCTCCAGCAGAGCACCCGGTACGCGACCCTCACGGTCGAGCTGAGGGGACCGGCCAAGACGGCGGCGCCGAAGAAGGACCGCGGCGGCTTCGCCGGCGGGCTCCGCGACGGCTGGCACGCCTTCACCGGGTTCGCGGGCGGCGTCGCCACCGTCCTCGGCTGGCTGCTCCCGTTCCTGGCCGCGGCCGCGGCGATCGGCCTGCCGCTGCTGGCGTTCCGGCACCGGCTGCGCGACCGCCGCGCGGACCCGCCCGGCGCCACGACGGAAGCGGAACCCCGGGAGGCCGTACCCGCCGGGGCCGTGTCCGGCGGCGCGGGAGGCGAGGCCCCACCGCCCGGCGGTCAGGCGGACTAGTGCTCGGCGCTCGCCTCGTGGACCAGGTCCACGAGGCGGGCGAGCACGCCGGGGTCCGTGGACGGCAGCACGCCGTGGCCGAGGTTGAAGACGTGCCCCTCGGCCGTGCGGCCGCGGGCCAGCACGTCGAGCGCCCGGCGCTCCACCGCCTCCCACGGGGCGAACAGGACCGCGGGGTCGAGGTTGCCCTGGAGCGCCTTGCCCGGCTCCACGCGGCGGACCGCCTCGTCCAGCGGGACGCGCCAGTCGACGCCGACGACGTCCGCGCCCGCCTCGCCCATCAGCCCGAGGAGCTCACCCGTCCCGACGCCGAAGTGGATGCGCGGGACGCCGAGCGCCTCGATCTCGGCGAAGATGCGGGCGGTGTGCGGCAGCACCGACTCGCGGTAGTCCTGCGGGGCGACCGCCCCGACCCAGGAGTCGAACACCTGGATCGCGGACGCGCCCGCCTCGACCTGCACCTTCAGGAACGCGATCGTGAGGTCGGCCAGGCGGCCCATCATGGCGTTCCACAGCGCGGGATCGCCGTACATCATGGCCTTGGTGCGGTCCTGGTTCTTGGACGGCCCGCCCTCGATCAGGTACGAGGCGAGCGTGAACGGGCCCCCCGCGAAGCCGATCAGCGGCGTGCCCCCGAGCTCGCCGGTCAGGCCGCGCACGGCCTCGGTGACGTAGGGGACGTCGTCCGGGATGAGCGGGCGCAGGGTCTCCAGCCCGGCGGCGTCGCGGATCGGGTCGGCGATCACCGGGCCGACGCCGGGCTTGATGTCCAGGTCGACGCCGATGGCCTTGAGCGGCACCATGATGTCGCTGTAGTAGATCGCCGCGTCCACCCCGTACCGCCGCACCGGCTGCATCGTGATCTCCACGACCATGTCCGGCCGGGTGCAGGACTCCAGCATCGGAACGCCCTCGCGCAGCCGCAGGTACTCCGGCAGCGACCGGCCCGCCTGCCGCATGAACCACACCGGCGTGTGCGGCACGGGCTTGCGCCGGCAGGCCAGCAGGAACGGGCTCTCCCCCAAGTCGTCAGCGGAGTGAGGGAAAGCGTCGTCGGGATGAACAGCGTCAGGAGCCACGTTGTGATGGTCCCACGAAACCCTGGCGCGGACGCACCGGGGCGGGGGCCCGGACGGGCCGCCGCGCGACGAAGTTCCGGACACGCCGAGCGAAGTCCCGCATTCTGTCACCGGCTCATGCGAACGTGATCCGTGTCATAGCCGAGGGAGGTTCCCCCTTGTACTGCTCCACCTGCGGTGATGAACGTGTGTTCGAGCAGCCGCCCTGCCCCGACGGGCACGGCGAGGAGTGTCCCGAGCGGGTCTGCGTCGACTGCGGCGCGGCCGTCTTGGTCGGTTCGCCCCCGGGCGGCCTGGTCCAGGAGTCCTCCCCGTCCCGGCGTGCCGGCTCGCAGCACGACGGCTCCGAGCGCACCGCCTCCACGCGGGCCGTCGCCTGAACGGCCCGGCCCCCGACACGAAACCACCTGTGCTGTGCCTGTCTCTCCTCCCGTACCCTCCGTCGCGCGCGGCGGCACCCCGTCCCGGCTTCACCGACCCGAGTCCCGTCCCCGCCCCCAGGCCGGTACACCCATGAACCCACCTGCCTTCCAGCGGGCCCTCGACACCCTGCGGGAGATCCTCGACGGCCCCGGCCCCCGGCCGGAGCTCGACCTGGAGGACATGCCCGCCCCGCGGAACCTCGCCCCGTACGCCGCCGCGCTGTCCGGCAGCGTCTACCGCGACGACGACACCGAGGTCGCCATGGGGCGGCTGATCGTCCTGTACGACCCCGACGGACGCACCGGCTGGACGAACGGCTTCCGGGTCGTCGCCTACATCCGGGCCGACCTGGAGCCCGAGATCGCCGCCGACGAGCTGATCGGCTCGGTGGCGTGGAGCTGGCTGCTGGAGGCCCTCGAACCCGCCGGCTACGCGGGCGAGTCGGGGACGATCACCCGGGCGGTCTCCGAGAGCTTCGGCGACAAGAAGGACGAGCCGTCCACGACCGAGCTGGAGCTGCGCGCCTCGTGGTCCCCGACCGGCGACGACCTCGCCGGTCACGTGGCCGCCTGGTGCGAGGTCATGTGCACGACGGCGGGCCTCCCGCCGGCCGGCGTCGCCGCGCTGCCCGACCGCCCCGGCGGCACCGGCGCCTGAGCGACGTACGGTAGGGGGCGTGGGAAGAGCGTCCGGAACCGAGGCGGCGGGGGAGAACACGAAAAAAGTGGGAGTGTCCGAAACGCGCGCCGACGTCCCCGAGGGCGGCACGGGCGCGCAGAACGCCGCCGGGGGCGTGCCCGGCGAGACCGAGACCGTGCCGCGGGAGCCCGGCGCGGAACCCGAGGCGGCTCCGCCCGCCGGCCCGCCCGCCGAGCCGCTGCTGGAGCCGCGCGAGGGCGTGCCGGACGTCGTCGCCGACGCCGCGGCCCTGGAACGTGTCACCGCCGCGTTCGCCGCGGGCACCGGCCCCGTCGCCGTCGACGCCGAGCGCGCGTCCGGCTACCGGTACGGGCAGCGCGCCTACCTGATCCAGCTGCGCCGCGCGGGCGCGGGCACCGCGCTGATCGACCCGATCGCCTGCCCCGACCTGTCCGGGCTGGACGCCGCGCTCGCCGACGCCGAGATGGTGCTGCACGCCGCCAACCAGGACCTGCCCTGCCTGGCCGAGGTCGGCCTCGTCCCGCGGCGGCTGTTCGACACCGAGCTGGCCGGGCGGCTGCTCGGCTACCCGCGCGTCGGCCTCGGCTCCATGGTCGAGAACGTGCTCGGCTTCCTGCTGGAGAAGGGGCACTCGGCCGCCGACTGGTCCACCCGCCCGCTGCCCGACGACTGGCTCCGGTACGCCGCGCTGGACGTGGAGCTCCTGGTCGAGCTCCGCGACGCCCTGCACGCCGAGCTGGAGGCCGCGGGCAAGCTGGAATGGGCGCTGGAGGAGTTCGCGGCGATCCTCGCCACGCCGCCCAAGCCGCCGCGCACCGACCCGTGGCGCCGCACGTCCGGCATCCACCGCGTCCGCAACCGGCGCGCGCTCGCGACCGTCCGGGAGGTCTGGGAGGCCCGCGACAAGATCGCCCAGGAGCGCGACCTGTCCCCCGGCCGGGTCCTCCAGGACGCCGCGATCGTCGAGCTGGCGCTGAAGGCGCCGAAGACGCCCGCCGAGCTCCAGGCGCTGCCCACGATGCGGGGCCGCGGCGCCCGGCGGCACCAGTCCGCGTGGCTGCGCGCGGTCTCGCGGGCGCGGACGCTGCCCGACCGCGGGCTGCCCGAGGCGAACCTGCCGGGCGACGGCCCGCCGCCCGCGCACCGCTGGGCCGACCGCGACCCCGAGGCGGCTAAGCGGCTCACCGCCGCGCGCGCCGTGGTCGCGGCGCTCGCCGACGAGCACTCGATGCCGTCGGAGAACCTGATGCAGCCCGACTACGTCCGCCGGCTGGCCTGGACGCCGCCGCCGGAGTCGTCCGCGTCGGCGATCGGCGCGGCGCTGCGGGAGCTCGGCGCGCGGAACTGGCAGGTGGAGCTGACGGCGCAGCCGCTCGCGCGGGCGTTCCTGCGGCTGGAGTGCAAAGGCGACGTCTAGGACGTCTCCCGAGGCAGTGGCCCTGGGGCTCGGCGAGCGCCCCGGGGTCCTGCGCTGGGACGACACGGCACCCTGTCTTGCGGGGGCCGCTCTCCGGGCACAGACTTGTTTAGGTTAGCTTTGCCTAAACCATAGGTTCTCGGAGGAGCGTCGGGATGCTGCTGGGCAACTTCCTCATCGGACTGCGCGAGGGGCTCGAAGCCGCCCTGGTCGTGAGCATCCTCATCGCCTACCTGGTGAAGACCGGCAACCGCCGGGCCCTCGTCCCGGTCTGGACGGGCGTCGCGATCGCCGTCGCGGCCAGCGTCGCGTTCGGGATCGCGCTGAGCGCCGCGTCCTCGGAGATGCAGTTCAAGACCCAGGAGCTGTTCGGCGGCGTCCTGTCGATCATCGCGGTCGGCCTCGTCACCTGGATGGTCTTCTGGATGCGCCGCACGGCCCGCTTCATGAAGGCCGAGCTGGAGGGCCGGCTGGAGGGCGCCCTGACCCTCGGCCCGCTGGCCCTGCTCACCGTCGCCGTCCTCGCGGTGGGGCGCGAGGGCCTGGAGACCGCCCTGTTCCTCTGGACGAACATCAGCAACTCGTCCGAGGGCTCCACGCAGCCGATCATCGGCGCGCTGCTCGGGCTCGCCGCCGCCGTCGCGCTCGGCTACCTGCTCTACCGCGGCGGCCTCAAGATCAACCTCAGCCGGTTCTTCACCTGGACGGGCGCCGCGCTGATCGTCGTCGCCGCGGGCGTGTTCGGGTACGGCTTCCACGACCTCCAGGAGGCCGAGGTGTTCCCCGGCCTGAACGCCGTCGCGCTGGAGCCCCACGAGTTCTTCGCGAAGTTCGGGTCGGCGGGCGACTGGATGCAGACCCTCTTCCAGGGCGTCCTGAACGTCACGCCGCAGATCACCTGGCTCCAGCTGGTCATGTGGGCCGTCTACCTGGTGCCGGTGATGGCGCTGTTCCTGCGCTCGTCCACGCCGTCCAAGCCCGCCCGGCCCGCCGCGTCCGCCCGTCCCGCGCCCACGGCCTGACCGTCACAGGTCGGGCAGCGGGTCCCGCGGCAGGCTGTCCCGGGCGAAGATCTCCGTGTCGGCCGCGTTGACCACCGGGACGTACTCGTCGTCCACCTCGAACACCGCCCCGGCGAACTCGAACGACGCGCCGCCGCCGGTCTCCACCGGCCCGATCCTGGTCCCGCGCGGGTAGCTGCCCCAGATGCTCTTCGGGGTGCTCCGGCTCAGCGAACCGGTGGAGATCACGGCGACCTGGTCGTCGGTCACGACGAAGATGAACCCGGACCCGCCGCCGTAGGCCATCGCGGGGAAGATGTACCGGATCTCTCCGTCGATCCCGAGGAACTCGCGGCAGCGCTCGCGCAGCGGGCGTGGCACGGGCATGGCGGTGGAGGCACCTCCCCCGGAGCGGGACGTCGTCGGCCGTCCCAATTCTGCACCGCCGCGTCAGACCGTGGCCAGAGCCGCGGTCGGCGACAGCCGCGCCGCCCGCGCCGCCGGGTACAGGCCCGCCGCCGTCCCGATCGCGAGGGTCGCCGCGAGCGCCCCGCCGAGCGCCCACGCCGGCACCACCGGCGGCCAGCCCTTCGCGGCCGCGAACCCGGCCGTCACGACCGCGCCGAGCACCACCCCCGCCGCGCCGCCGAACGCCGACAGCAGCAGCGACTCGGCGAGGAACTGCGTCCGCACCTGCCCGCGCGTCGCGCCCAGCGACCGGCGCAGCCCGATCTCGCGGCGCCGCTCCAGCACCGAGATCACCATCGTGTTGGCGACGCCGACCCCGCCGACCAGCAGCGCGACCGCGCCTAGCCCGAGCAGCAGCCCGGTGAACGCCCCGGCCGCCGCCGCCTTCGCCTCCAGCGCGTCCGACGGCCGGCTCACCTCCACCTCCTCCGGATGTTCAGGGTTAACCGTCCGGGCCAGGACATCGCGGACATCTCCGACCGACGCGTCCGACGACCGCTCGTAGACCGTCGTCGGATGCCCGTCGAAACCGAGGTGCCGCTCCGCCGCGTCCCAGCCGACCAGCGCCGACCGGTCGATCTCCGGCGCCAGCTCCGCCGGCCGCAGCACGCCGAGCACGCTGAACCAGCGATTGCCGATCCACACGCGCTCCCCCGTCCCGCCGACGCCGAGCCGCCGCGCCGCCTCCGCACCGAGCACCACCCCCGGATACCGTCCGGTACCGGCGTTGAGCCAGGTGCCGGACGCCATCCCGACGTCCAGCGTCCCGAGCAGGTCGACCGTCGCCGCCTGCACCGCGATGCCCTGCGTCACCTCGTCCGGGATGAGGCCGGTGCGCCGGACGGTCGCGTCCACCGACCCGGTCGCGCCGACCGCCGTGACCGGCCCGATCCGCCGCACCATCTCCGGCGCCGTCTCCGGCAGCGCCGCCTGGTCCCCGAACAGCGTGCTGCCCGGCTTCGCCGTCAGCAGGTTCGTGCCCAGCCGGTCGAGCCGCCGCAGCAGGTCCGCCCTGCTCGACGACGAGATCCCGATCACCGCGACCATCGTCGCGATCCCGATCGCGATGCCGAGCGCCGACAGCACCACCCGCGCCGGCCGCGCGCGCAGCCCGCCGAACCCCACCCGCAGGACGTCGCCCGGCCCCAGCCGCGCGGGCACGAGCGCGCTCATCGGCTGCCCACCCCCGCCCGCTCGTCCGCCACGATCAGCCCGTCCCGCACCGCGACCCGCCGCGGCGCCTTCGCCGCCACGTCCCGGTCGTGCGTGATCACCGCCACCGTCGTGCCCGCCCGGTTCAGCTCGCCGAGCAGCGCCAGCACCTCCGCGCCCGCCACCGAGTCGAGGTTGCCGGTCGGCTCGTCCGCGAGCAGCAGCTCCGGCTCCCCGACCACGGCCCGCGCCACCGCGACCCGCTGCTGCTCGCCGCCCGACAGCTCGTGCGGACGGTGCCCCGCCCGCGACCCGAGCCCCACCCGCACCAGCGCCGCCCGCGCCCGCTCCCGCCGCTCCCCCGGCCCCGCGCCGCCGTAGAGCAGCCCGTCCGCGACGTTGTCCAGCGCGCTGACCCCGGCCGCCAGGTTGAACTGCTGGAACACGAACCCGATGTGCCGCGCCCGCAGCGCCGACAGCTCCCGGTCCGTCAGCCCCGCCACCTCGTGCCCGGCGACCCGCACGCTCCCCGCCGTCGGCCGGTCCAGCGTCCCGATCATGTGCAGCAGCGTCGACTTCCCCGACCCGGACGGCCCCACGATCGCGACCATCTCCCCTCTCCCGACCACCAGGTCGACGCCCCTGAGCGCCGCGACACCGCCCGCGTACTCCTTCGTCACCCCGGTCAGCTCGACGATGTTCACTTGGCCGGCACCCCGACCTTCATGCCCTCGCGCAGCCCGCCCTCGGACACCTCGACGCGCCCGCCGCCGAACGCCCCCGTCCGCACCGCCACCAGCCGCCGCACCGCGCCCTCGACGACCTCGACCGCGAAACCGCCCTCCCGCGGCGCGAGCAGCGCCTCGACCGGCACCGACAGCACGTCCTTCCGCCGCTCGCTCTCCATCTCGACGCTGACGGGCGCCTCGTCCAGCCTCCCCGTCCCCGCCTTGCCCAGCGCGATGTCGACGCCCACGGTGGTCTTCGCGTCCTGCCCGCTCCCGGTCTTCTCGGCGACCCCGCTCACCTCCCTGACCGTCCCCTTCACGACCGCGCCCCCGGGCAGCTCCACCGACACCTTCGCCCCCTCCTTCGCGATGTCCTGCTTGTCCGCGTCCAGATCGACATGGACGATCCGCGTCGTCCCCGCCACCTCCAGGACCGGCTGCCCCTTCGCCACCTGCCGCCCCTCGGGCGCCTTCACCTCCCGCACCCTGACGGGCCCGTCCTGGAAGACGACCTCCCCCTCCCCGACCGTCCCGGTGACCTCCAGGCCCCGGTCGTCCTGCCACTTCTCGACGGCGTCCTCCGTCGCCCCCGTGAACTCCTTGTCGACCGTCAGCCCCCCATAGCCCAGAGCCACGAGGTTCTTCTCAAGCTGCCTGACGTCCTGGCCCTCGTCGCCCACCTTGAGCACCCGGTACATGGGACTGCCCCCGTACATCAACGTGACCGGCTTCCCCGCCACCCGGAGCAGCGTCCCGCCCCGCTTGACCGTCGCCCCCTGCTCGGGCACCCACGTCACCACCCCGGACGCGCCCGTCCACACGTCCCTCGGCTCGCCGTAGGTGAGCTTCCCGTCCACCTTCTCGGTGTCCACGAGATCGCCCCGGGTGACCACGGCAGTGGTCAGCTTGACCTCATGCCCGGCCTCGGCCTGATCCCCGCCCCTGGCGAACGCGACCGCGCTGCCCCCGGCCACCACGACCGCGACACCGCCCGCGACCAGCACCCACCTCATCTCCCAGCCCCCGGCAGGACGTTCTGGCACGCCTCCCGCGCCTTCTTCGCCTTCTCCTGACTCACCTTGCCGCTGGGAATCTCGATCTGCCCGTCCGGCGTCGGGTCCTTCATGTCGACCCCGTGCTCCCGCATGCACTGCGCGAACTTCACGTACTGGTCATGGACCTTCGGATCCTTCAGATCGGGCAGCTTCCCGCCCGCCTGGAGCCACGACTGGCACTGTTTCAGCGCCGCCTGAAGCTTGTCCCGGTTCGTCCCCTTTCCGAGCCGGGCGGCCCCGCCCGTCCCGCTCCCCGGATCCGGAACATCGATCCCGTGTTCCCGCATGCACTGCGCGAACTTGAGCTGCGCGTCCTCAGCGGACAGCGAAGCAGTCGGCGAAGCAGAGGCTTTGGCGCCCGCCGTCCCCCCGACACTGGCGACCCCGTCCCCATCACCCCCGCCCCCACACGCCGAGAGCCCAACCACGACGGAGACCGCGATCCCCGCGACCCACCCGAACTTCCCCATGACGTCCTCTCCGCCGGAACCCCACGGCCCCAGCGCAAGCAAGAACACAACCCCAGGGGTTAAACCCGCATTAGTCGCGCGTGCTCGGGAGGGCGTGGGAGGCGGTTTGGGGGTTTCGGGTGGTCGTGGCGGGTGGTTTTTGTGGCCCTTTTGTTCGAGGGTTTCGGATATTACGTGGTGGCCCTGAGAGCCGTTCATGGTTCGGGTCGGGCAATGTACGTGCGTTCCCGGATAACGCGACGGATTCAGGTTGATATGTTCGCTGATTGGCAAGGCCGACGTACTCGCGGGGGCGGGGAATTACGGGCGGCCACATTTTCTGCGGGGGGACCGAAATGCAGAACACGGTGATCGACGCTCGGCCGGAGGACGCGGTTCTGAGGCGGGTGCGCAGGGGCGGCCTGGACGAGTCGCCGCCGGCGGCGGTCTCGGCGGAGCCGGACGACCTGCTCGCCTACCGCGACTACCTGCGGGCGCAGTGGACGAGCATGATCGTGCGCGTTCAGGTCGGCGGGCACAAGCTCACCGAGCAGCAGGCGCTCCAGCAGCTCGCGAACCGCTTCCATCAGACCTTCGCCGCCACGTCGACCGAGCTCAGGGTCGCGAACGAGATCCTGATCCCGATCCTGCGGGAGATCCTGACCGCGCCCGCGGGCGGGACGTTCGGCTTCGGCGTCCCCGCGAGCCAGATCCCGGCCCGGGGCGAGGCGACGGCCCGCCAGTACCTCGACACGCTGATCGCGCTCACCGGAGTGAGCGCGCAGGAGCTGTCGCTGCGGTACCGGACGGACTTCACCCGGCCCGACACCGCGATGTCCTCGGACGTGTGGGAGAACGTCCGCACGTTGCAGGCGTTCTTCCGCGACGGGTTCCAGAGCGCGCCCGACCCCTCGCACACCGATCCGGACGTGCTCGGCCAGCCGATCGTGCCGGAGATCATGCAGGGCCGGGCGCCGTTCTTCCTCCAGGCGGACGAATGGCTCGCGCGCCGGCGTCCCGTTCCGCTGGAGAACTACTTCCAGATCCGGAGCATCTTCACCTTCGACATCCGGACGGAGGACAGGGAGGCGATCAAGGAGCGGGCCGGGACCCCGGGACCGAAGCAGGGGCTGTTCAAGTTCTACGCCGGGGCCATCGACGTCTTCGACAAGATCCAGAAGGCGTACCGGTTCATGGACGGCCGGAACCACCGGGCCGCGTACGACCTGGCCAAGTCGGCCGCCTCGGACACCTTCTCCCTGATCCAGAGCGGCGGGCAGGTCGGGATCGACGCGGTGGTCCAGGAGTTCGGCGAGCGCAGGCAGATCGCGGTGGAGTCGCTGGACGACCTGCCGAAGATCACCGGGATGTGGGCGGTCAGCGGGCCGTCCCCGTCCGACGGATCGTGGGAGCAGTGGGTCGAGAACATCCGCGAGCGGGTCGTGTACGGCGTCGCCTACGCGGACGTGTTCGCGATCCCCCTGCTGATCGCCCAGGCGGCGGTCGAGCTGGGCGACTACGCTCCCGGGATCCGCCTGGCCGCCCAGATCGCGGGCTTCGCCGTCGGCAAGGCCGCGCCGGACGCGCCGTACGCGTGGCGGTCGCACTACCTGTGGGCCGAGGGCTCGACCTGGTCGGACTTCACGCTGTACCACGCGGGCTCCCTCCCGTACACGGTCAACACCCGGGCCGTGCCCAAGCTCCCGGCGCCGAACGACGACGACGACCACTACTGGGGGGCGGGCCTCCCGGACTCAGGGTCGTGGCAGCTGGTGCGCGAGCTGATCCCCGGGGGCGTCCATCCGGTCGAGCAGCTCTACCTCCGGCTGCACCTGGGCGCCGCCATGCTGGAGTGGGCGGACGCGCTGTACCGGACCGACGAGCCCGCGAACGTCGAGCGCGCCCGCGAGCTCTACAAGGGCGTCTACTACGTGCACGGCGCGACGCCGCCGATCGGCCCGGCCTGGTCCGCCGGGCCGCCGCCGCCCGTCCCCGAGTCCGCCAACCCGGCGCGGACGTCGCAGCTCGGCCGGGCCCAGCTGGGCTTCGCCCAGATCGACGCGGGCCTGAACTACTTCGGCTTCGCCCCCGACATGGTGCCGCTGCTGCGCTACTCCACGCTCAAGTCCGCGGCCGACACGGTGGCGGCGTCGGCGCAGTCGGCGCAGGAGGACTTCCTGAACGCCGTGGCGCAGCTGGAGGACCTGCTCATCGAGAACATGAAGAACTCCGCGATGCTCCAGCGCGCGGCGCTCCAGTCCAAGATCGCGCAGCAGGAGGCCGGCGTGGCCGCCGACCAGATCGCCCTGGCGCAGATCGCCATCGGACGGGTCAAGCAGCAGATCGAGAAGGTCAAGTCCGAGATCGAGAACCACAACAGCCTCTTCGGCCAGGTGGGCGACTACCTGAACGGGATGAAGAAGATCGTGACCGGTCTGCCGGGCGCGGCGACCGGGCCGACGCAGTCCAGCGTCGCCTACGAGGCGGGCTTCTCCGACAAGGTGACCTCGGGGCTGCTGGGCATGGGGTCCGCGGCGACCACGGTGACCGGCATGGGCGCCTTCTTCGTCGCCAGCTACATCACGATGTCCAGCATGGCCGCCGCGGCGAACGGCCGCCGGAACCAGCTCACCGACCTCCAGACGAAGGTGCTCCCGGCGGCCGAGGCACAGCTCGACATCGCGCAGCGGTCCGCCGCCCTCGCGGGGCTCCAGCGGCAGGTCGCGGAGGTCGACGCCCGGCTCGCCACCGACCTGCTGGAGTTCGCGCAGCAGCGCTTCCTCAACGTGGAGTTCTGGTCCTCCATGACCACGCTGCTCCAGCGCATCCTGCGCCGCTACCTCGACATGGCCACGCGGACCGCGTGGCTCGCCCAGCAGGCCCTGGCCTACGAGCAGAACACCACCGTCGATCTCGTCCGCATGGACTACTTCCCCCGCGCGCAGGGCGGCGCGGGCGGGGCCGACCAGCTGCGCCTCGACCTGGCGAGCCTGGAGACCCGGTACCTGGAAGGGGTCCGGCAGCTGGTCCCGGTGAAGCACACCATCTCCCTCGCCCGCGACCTCCCGCTCCAGTTCGCGCAGCTCCTCGCCACCGGACGGTGCCAGTTCCCGACCGTGGAGGCCGGCGTGCGGGCGGCCTATCCCGGGACCTACGGCCACCGGGTCATCGCCGTGACACCGCGCGTGATCCAGGCCGCCGGCACCGCGCCGATCCGGGGCCTGCTGTCGAACGTGGGGGTCTCGCAGATCAGCGGCCCGGACGGGACGCTGCAACCCTCCGTGCGCGACGCGGACGCGCTGCCGATCTCCGAGTTCGACCTGGGCACCACCGACCGCGAGGTCTACGGGCTGCCCGGCAACGCGCTCATGCAGTTCGAGGGCAGCGGGCTGGAGAGCCAGTGGACGCTGGAGTTCCCGGCCGCGGCCAACCAGTCGGGGCTGGTCGACGTCGTGGACGTGCTGATCACCTTCGATCTGCGGGCCCAGTACTCCGCGGCCCTCCACCAGTCGCACGCGGTGGCCGCGTCCGGCCCGGCCGACCGGTTCATCCTCGTCTCCGCCGCCAAGCTCGGGCTGGAGGGCCTCGACGACCTGCGGGACGGGAAGGTGCACGCCAAGCTCCTGTTCGACCTGCCCGCGCTGGGCCTGCCCTCGCTGGAGAAGAACCGGACCGTCAACAACGTCGCCGTCCTGGTGTGCGGGGCCGAGGGCACGAAACCCGTCCAGGCGAAGGTGTCGGTCACGCTGCCCAAGAGCGTCACCGTCCCGGTCTCCATGCCCGGCGGCGTCGCGTACTCGAACCGTCCGCCGATCACCGAGCCGCAGTCCACGGTCCCGCCGTCCCCGCTGAACGCCCTGGGCGGGATCACGGCCGACCAGACCATCACGGTGACCATCGACCGCATCGACAACAACGACCTGGACTTCGGCAAGGTACGAGACGTCCTGCTCGGCGTCGACTACACCGCCCAGATCACCACCTAGGACCCACGAACAGACCAGATGCCGCGCCTCCGCAGGACCCCTGACCCCGCGTTCCGGGTCAGGGGTCCTGGGTTCCCGGAACTTGGTGCGCGGGCAGGCCGCCGGCGGCGCGGGCTCCCTCGTGGCGGGGCCGGACGCGCCGGAGTGTTCACCGAGATGGGCGCGGCAGGGGCTGGTACGGCCGGGCCCAGTCGTGGATCTTGGGGGTATGTGGTCTCGACTTGTCTCTGGCGTGCTCATGACCGGATTGCTCGTTCCGCTTGGCGGAGCGGCGCAGGGGGCCGTGAACGCGCGCCCGGCCCCGCCTGATCGGATTCCGTTGCCTGCCGGGTGGCAGCCGGAGGGGATCGCGGTCGGGCCTGGGCCCGTGGCCTACCTCGGTTCGCGGGCCACCGGCGCGATCTACCGGGCCGACCTGCGCACCGGGAAGGGGAAGGTGATCAGTCCTGGGCCGGGCACGCCGTCGCTCGGGCTGAAGGCCGAGGGGAACCGGCTGTACGTGGCCGGGGGCACCGGGGGCGACGCGCGGGTCGTGGACACCCGGACGGGTGCCGTGATCCGCAGCTACAGGCTCGCGACGGGGCCGGCGTTCGTCAACGACGTGGTCCTCACGCGGGACGGCGCGTGGCTGACCGACTCGACCAACCCCGTCCTCTACCGGATTCCCCGGGGCGCTCGCGGGGCGGTGAAGACGCTGCCGCTGAGCGGTGACATCGCCTACGCGGCCGGGACGAACGCCAACGGGATCGTCAGCGGTCCCGGCGGGCGGTCGCTGCTGATCGTCCAGTCGAACACGGGCAAGCTGTTCAGGGTCGATCCGCGCACCGGTGTGACGAGGACGGTCGATCTGCACGGCGAGTCGCTCGTCAACGGGGACGGGCTGCTGCTGGAGGGGCGCACGCTGTACGCCGTCCAGAACCGCCTCAACACCGTCGCCGTCGTCAGGCTCAGCGCGGACGGGAGCGAGGGGCGGGTCGTCAGGCGCATCACCGATCCGCGGTTCGACGTGCCCTCCACCGTCGCGAGGTCCGGGACGCGGCTGTACCTGCCGAACGCCCGCTTCACGACGCCGCCCACTCCGGCCACCCCCTACGACGTGGTCGCGGTCAGGCCGTGACGGCGGTTTTCGTGGCGAATTGACAAAGCGGGGGCGCGGACTGTGTGGTCGCGCCGCATTACGCAACGTGCGCGTTCGGACATAATCCGTTCGTGCCCACCCATACCGCGCCTCCGCTGAACGAGGACTTCCGGTTGGTCGAGGAGCTCCGGGCTCAGCGGCCCGGGGCCGTCGGCCATGTCTACAACGTCTACGGCCCCGAGCTCGTCACGTACGCGGAGGGCCTGACCGGTGAGCACGAGCGGGCGGTGGAGGCCGTCCGGACGGGGCTGCTGTCGCTGCGGGCCAGGGCCGAGGACGTCCCGGACGCGGGGACGTTCCGGGACTGGCTGTTCGAGGTCGTCCGGGACGAGTGCCGCGTCCCGTCCGCGCGTGGGCGGTGGCGGGTCGCGCTGGCCGGGGTGGCGGGCGCGGCGGTGCTGACGGCCGGGATGCTGGCGCTGTTCGAGTCGACGGGCGTGCGGACGAAGCCGTCGTCGGCGCCGCCGGTGGCGGTGGCCACGCCGACGCCGAGCGGGGTGCCCGCGGAGCCGCCCGTCCAGAAGGACGAGCGGGATAAGCCGGACAAGAAGGTTAAGAAGGATCCGGCGGACAGGCCCGAGGGGGGACGGGCGGCGGCGTCCGGGCGCGGGCGGCTGGCGGTGGACGCCTCGGGCTGCCAGGGGATCGGCGTCGCCGGGCTGCCGCGGACGTGCGCGATCCGGCTGACCGCGGCGGGCGGGCCGGTGCGCTGGTCGGTGGCGTCGGTGAGCTCGCGGGGCGGGCGGGTCAGCGCCGCGGGCGGCGGGACGCTCGCCGCGGGACGCTCGGCGACGGTGGCGGTGACGGTCCGCCCGACGGTCGCGTGCTACATCGGCGGGGGCGGCGGCGGGACGGTGTCCTTCTCCCCCGGCGGCACGGCCGCCGTCAGCTACACCTGCTGGCGCCGCTGACCTCCTTATCGGCGTTTAACCTCCGGTCGGCCATGCTCGGCGCATGCGCGTACTGATCGTCGAGGACGAGCGTGTGCTGGCGGACGCGATCGCCGACGGGCTCCGGGAGGAGGCCATGGCGGTGGACGTCGTCTACGACGGCGACGACGCGCTGGAGCGCGCGTCCTACAACGAGTACGACGTGGTCGTCCTGGACCGGGACCTGCCGACCGTCCACGGCGACGAGGTGTGCAGGGAGCTCGTGGAGCGGCGGCACGCGGGCCGGATCCTGATGCTGACGGCCGCCGGGGACGTCGACGACCGCGTGGACGGCCTGTCCCTGGGCGCCGACGACTACCTGCCCAAGCCGTTCGTGTTCGGGGAGCTGGTCGCGCGGGTCCGGGCGCTGTCGCGCCGGTCGGGCGCGCCGGTGCCGCCGGTGCTGGAGCGGCGCGGCATCCGCCTCGACCCCCATCGCCGCAGGGTCGTCCGGGACGGCCGGGAGGTGCGGCTCACCAGGAAGGAGTTCGCCGTGCTGGAGGAACTGCTGCGGGCCGAGGGCGGCGTGGTGAGCGCCGAGCGGCTGCTGGAGCGGGCCTGGGACGAGAACATCGACCCGTTCAGCAACATCGTGCGGGTGACGATGGCGACGCTGCGCCGCAAGCTGGGCGAGCCGCCGGTGATCGAGACGGTCACCGGCGCCGGCTACCGGCTGGAGGCGCGGTGAGGGCGCGGCCGCCCGCCCTCGCGCGGCCCCGGCTGACCGTGCGGCCCCGGCTGAGCGTGCGGGCGCGGCTGACGGTGGTGTACGGGTCGCTGTTCCTGGTGACGTCGGCGGTGCTGGTCGCGGTGACGTACCTGCTGACCGTCCGCATGATGGAGGAGCGGTTCCCGGCGCGGAGGACGTCCGAGACGAGCGTCGCGCAGCTCCGCGGGCTGAACTCGCCGGAGGTGGTGGAGCGGCTGATGACGCTGAAGGCCGAGGCCGACCGGCAGTTGGCGCAGCAGAAGCGCGACATGCTCGAACAGCTTCTGCGCAGCTCGCTGGTCACGATGCTGGTGCTCGGGGTGCTGGCCGTGGTGATCGGGTACGTGGTGGCGGGCCGGATGCTGCGGCCGCTGCACACGGTGACGGCGACGGCGCGGCGGCTGTCGGAGAGCAACCTGTACGAGCGGATCGCGCTCGCCGGGCCGCAGGACGAGATCAAGGACCTGGCCGACACGTTCGACCGGATGCTGGACCGGCTGCACCGCGCGTTCGACACCCAGCGCCGGTTCGTCGCCAACGCCTCGCACGAGCTGCGGACGCCGCTGACCATCAACCGGACGGTGCTGGAGGTCGCGCTCGCGAGCCGGAAGAGCCCCCCGGAGACCAAGGCGCTCGCGGACGTGCTGCTCGGCAACACCGCCCGGCACGAGCGGCTGATCGAGGGGCTGCTGCTCCTCGCGCGGTCCGAGCGCGAGCTCGGCACCCGCACGGGCACGCCCCTCCCGGACGTCGTCCGCAGCGCCCTCGGCCAGGTGGAAGGCATCGCCGAGCACGTGGACGTCGAGGCGCGGCTCGCCCCGGCCGTCGTCACCGGTGATCCGGTGCTGCTGGAGCGCTGCGCGGTGAACCTGCTGGAGAACGCCGTGAAGTACAACGTGCGGGACGGCCGGGTCTGGGTGCGGACCGGCCACCGGGACGGCACGGCGTTCCTCCAGGTGGTGAACACCGGCAGGCCCGTCCCGTCCTACGAGGTCGGGACGATCTTCGAGCCGTTCCGGCGCCTGCGCCCCGACCGCGAGCGCGCGGGGCCCGGGCGCGACGAGCACGCGGAGCGGGTTGGGTCGGCGGACGGCGCGGGGCTCGGGCTGTCGATCGTGCGGGCCGTGGTGGGCGCGCACGGCGGGACGATCGAGACCGTCCCGCGCGAGGAGGGCGGCCTGTCGATCACCGTGCGGCTGCCCGCCGCGGAGGCCGGCGACCCGGCGCTCGCGAGCTGAGCGCCCGCCGCCGAGCCGCCCG
>NZ_CAACUY010000170.1 GCF_900659615.1 Actinomadura fibrosa
GACTCGGCCGCCGGCGCGGGCGGGACCGCCGCGAGGGCACGAGCACCTCCGGCGACGGGCGGCGTGGAGGCACGGGGTCCGGCGACCCGCGGCCCTGCTGCTGCCCGCCGGGCGCCCCGACGTCCCGCACGGGACGGTCCTGCGCGACACGGTCCTGCGCCGGACGCTCCTGCGCGGGACGCTGCTGCACCGGACGGTCCTGGTCCGGGAGGGGGTCGTCCGGCGGGGCGGCCTCCGGGGCGTCGGGGACGATCAGCCACAGGTTCTTGATCGCGCGGTCCAGGTCCTCGACGCTCGCCTTGAGCTGGTCGGCCGCCCGGGTGCTGCCGTTCACCTCGGGGAACGCGAGGACGCCGTGCAGGCCCAGCCCGACGCCGAACAGCCGGTCGATGATCGCCTGCACGGTGTCGGGGAGGCCGTGCCCGCCGTCCGTCCCGTGCCCTTCGGCATCGCGCCCGTCCGTATCGGGCTCGGCCGCGGAGAGCCCGTCCGCGTCCGGCTCGGGCAGGCCCTGGCCGTCCGCCGGGGGAACGGTCGTCCCGCCCTCGCCGGATCCGCCCTCGCCGGGCGCCGGGTCGGCGGCCGCGTCGGCGACCGGGTCCGGGTGGTCGGGCTCCTCGCCCGGCACGGGCGGGAGGGGCATCGCCTCGATCATGGAGACGAACGGCTCGGGGTCGAGGGGGCCGCGCCTCCGCGGGTCGCCGGACGGTCCCCCGCGGTTGCAGTGAAGGTGGTGCTGTCCCTTCATGAAGGGCGCTCCTGACGATGCCTCGGGTCGGGCTGCCAGGCCGGGGCGGGCCCGCCCTCCACCACGCGGGACGGGCGGCCGTGGCCCGTGCGGCGGAGTGCGATCCGTCCTGGCCATCCAACCCTTATCAGCCTAGGACGGCGCAACCCGCTGTCAAGGAATCCGTGCCCCCGGTGGTCAGACGATGGGGCGGCCCGCCCTGATCCGGCGGCGGACGTCCCACAGGTAGGCGTTGAACGGGAACTCGCGCGCGGGGCGCGGGAGGGCCCGGTTGACCCGCGCGAGCCGGCGGGTGAAGGCGTCGAAGCGGGCCTGGTCGCGGGGCGTCCAGGGCAGGCCCAGCTCGTCGCGGAAGGGCTGCGGGAGGAAGCCGAGGGTCACGAACCGGTGGAAGCGGCCGAGCGTCCACCGGACGGGCGCGGGCAGGAAGCGCAGGTCGGTCAGGTCGCGGAGGTAGCCGCGGGTCACGTCGTCCATCTCGATCGCCGCGACGCCCGCCTTCCAGTAGACCTCGAAGGCGGCGCGGTCGGCGGGCCACATGTCCTCGGTGACCTGGAGGGTGGTGCCGAAGCGGGCGCCGTGCCGGTAGAGGTCGTCGGCCTGCGCCGGGGTCGGCGGCCCGTACAGCATCGTGTAGATCATCTCGATGCCCTGGTAGAGGCACGCGGCGACCCAGAGCTGGAGCTCGCGGTCGAAGGCGTTGTAGGCGACGGGCTCCTTGGCCCGGACGGCCTTGTGCGAGCGGTTGACCTCGCGGCGCATCGCGGCGCGCTCGGCGTCGGTGCCGAGCATGGCGACGGCGATGTAGCTGAGCGTGGTGCGCGCCCGCTTGAGCGGGTGCTTGTCGACGCGCCCGCTGTCCACGGTGCTCTCGGCGACGCCGCGGCCGACGGGGAGGCGGGAGAGCTGCATGACGACGTTCGCGGCGGCGGCGGCCAGCGCCATGCCGGTGATCGAGTCCTGGACGGCCCTCGGGGTCTGCTCGTCCATCCGAGCCTCGGCTTCCTTGAGACGATGGAGCAACACTCGTATCACTGTGCCATCGGTAAGCAAGCACTTGCAACGGTGCCCGGGACGGATCCCGGGCACCGTGAGCGAGGTCACGCGTAGGGGTCCTCCCGGGCGAGCACCCGCCCGGCGAAGTCCTTCAGCGCGTCCAGGGCCCGCAGGTACGGCATCGGGCCGTAGGACACCCGGGCGACCCCGGCCTCGGCGAGGTCCGCGAGGGACGTGCCGGGGAAGTTGTTCGCGTTGACGGGACCCGGCAGGCCCGCGACCAGCGCCGGGATCGCGTCCATCGGCGCCGTGATCGGGTACACGCAGTCGGCCCCCGCCTCCAGGTACAGGCGGCCCCGGGCGATGGCGTCCTCGACGGGGTCCGCGACCTTGGCGACGAAGCTGTCCGCGCGGGCGTTGATCACCAGCGCGTCGCCCGCCGCGGCGCGCACGGCGGCGATGAACTCGGCCTGCGTCTCGGGCGCGGCGAGTTCGCCCGCGTAGGTGTCCTCCAGGTTGCACCCGGCGGCGCCGATGCCGAGCAGCCGCTCGACCAGCTCCGCCGGCTGGAGCCCGTACCCGGCCTCGGCGTCCACCGTGACGGGGACGCTCACGGCGCGGATCACGCGTCCGGCGGCGGCGAACATCTCCTCGGCGGGCGCCCCCTCGTGGTCGGAGTAGCCGAGCATGGCGGAGACCGCGGCGCTGGCCGTCGCCAGCGCGGGGAACCCCGCCTCCTCGACGACGCCGGCGCTCCCGGCGTCCCAGACGTTCGGCAGCAGCAGCGGGTCCCCGGGACGGTGCAGATCGCGCAGCCGTGCGGCGTGGTCGGTCATATCGGTCTCCTCTGGTCCACTCCACCGTGTTCACTCCGACGACCGGACGGTACCGCCGTTCGTGACGGCGCGGCCCTCGCGATGCGTCCCGCGCCGGGTTAGCGTGGGGTGATCAACGGTCCGCGACGAGGGGGTAGGGCGCGCATGCTGCCGTGGTCGGCCGAGATGGCCGGACGCCTGGAGGAGCACACCGTCAGCAGCGAGCTGCTGCGCGGCAACCCGCTGAAGGACCCGCACGAGCGCCCGGTGCTCGTGTACCTGCCGCCCGGCTACGACGACGAGCCGGAGCGCCGCTACCCGAGCGTCTACGTGATCACCGGGTTCACCGGGCACGTCGGGATCTGGCGGAACCGCATGCCGTACCGCCGGCCGTTCCCCGAGACCGCCGACGCGGTGTTCGCGGCGGGCGACGCGCCGCCCGCGATCGTGGTGTTCGTGGACGCGTGGACGGCGCACGGCGGCAGCCAGTACATCGACTCCCCCGGCACGGGCCGGTACCACTCCTACATCTGCGACGAGATCGTCCCCTGGGTCGACGGGCGGTACCGGACGCTCGACGCGCCGGAGCACCGGGCGATCAGCGGCAAGTCCAGCGGCGGCTACGGCGCGATGATCACCCCGATGCTGCGCCCGGACCTGTTCGGCGCCCTCGCGACGCACGCCGGCGACGCGCTGTTCGAGTACTGCTACCTGCCCGAGTTCCCGAAGTGCGTCCGGCACCTGCGCAAGTACGACGGCGACGTCTGGCGCTGGTGGGACGACTTCCACGGGCGCGTGTCGTTCACCAAGCCCGAGGACATGGAGCTGCTCAACGTCCTCGGCATGGCGGTCTGCTACTCCGCGCGCCAGGACGGCACGCCCGAGCTGCCGTTCGACCCGGTCACCGGGGTGATCCGGCCGGAGGTCTGGGACCGCTGGCTGGCCTGGGACCCGGTGCGGATGGTCCCGGGGCACGCCGAGGCGATGCGGTCGCAGCGCGCGATCTGGATCGACGGCGGTACGCGCGACGAGTGGTTCCTGGACGTGGGCGCGGAGGCGTTCCGGCAGGCGCTGCTGGACGCCGGAGTGGCCGAGGACGTGATCCGTTTCGAGCTGTTCGAGGCCGGGCACGGCGGGATCGACTACCGCTACCCGCTCGCGCTCGCGTGGCTCTGCCGGCGCATCGCCCCCTGAGACCGGCGGCGCCAGCAGCGCTTATCGATAATCCATTGACATTCCACTGGAAATTGAAAATCCAGTAGTAAATGGATTCATTGACACTTTTCACACGCCGGGGTGCACTTCGGGACAGCTCAGTCGACTGAGCGGCACGTCCCCAGTCCCCGCCCGGCGGACGACGGTGTCGCGGAGTGCTCCCACAAGGACCTCCGCGCGGCCGGTCCTGCCCGGCCCGTGGAAGGAGCACCCCTGTGAGACACCAGACCGCGTTCGGGGCGGCGGCCGTGGCCGTCGGCCTCGCCGTGGCGATGTCCGCCCCGGCCGCAGGCGCGACCACCCCCACCGCGCCCGCCGCCCCGGCTAAGCCGGACCCCCGCACCGTGGCGGCGGCGTCGGCCGACCGCCTCGTCGCCGCGAAACCCGCGGCGTTCCGCAAGGCGCCCAAGGACAAGATCGTCCGGACCGGCGTCACCTCGGGCCTCCGCGGCCTCCAGTACGTCGAGTACCAGCGCACCTATGACGGGCTGCCCGTTTACGGCGGCGACTTCGTCGTCACCACCAACGCGACCGGCGGCGTGCTGAGCACGTCGGTCGGCCAGACGCAGAAGCTGGACGTCGGCACCAAGGCCACTGTCACGCCGGCGCAGGCCACCGCCACGTCCCGCGCCAAGGTGGACACGGTCGACAGCGCCTCCTCGCCCCGCCTCACGGTGCTGGCCGAGGGCACGGGACGCCTCGTGTACGAGACGGTCGTCAGCGGCCACCAGAAGAAGGCCGAGACGAAGCTCCACGTCCTCGTCGACGCCAAGACCGGCAAGGTCGTCAAAACGTGGGACGAGGTCCGCGACGCCGCCGACGATCAGAGCTACTACCACGGCACCGTCGACCTCAGCACCGCCGCGACGTCCATGACGGACCCGGCGCGGCCCGGCCACCAGTGCGGCGGCCAGGGCGGCACCGCCTACACCGGCACCGACAGCGCGTGGGGCAACGGCAGCGGCACGAACCTGGAGACCGCCTGCGTCGACGTCCTGTACGCCGTCCAGAAGGAATGGGACATGCTCGGCGCCTGGCTCGGGCGCAACGGCACCAACGGCAGCGGCCGCGGCTTCCCCTCCCGCGTCGGGCTCAGCGACGTCAACGCCTACTGGAACGGCAGCTACACGAACTTCGGCCACAACCAGGCCGGCACCCGGCAGGCCACCTCCGTGGACGTGGTCGGGCACGAGAACGGCCACGCCGTCTTCACCAACACGCCCGGCGGCGACAGCGGCGGCAACGGCAACGAGAAGGGCGGGATGAACGAGTCGGCCGGCGACATCTTCGGCGCGCTGACCGAGCACTACATCAACGAGCCCGCGAACCTCGACCCGCCGGACTACCTGGTGGGCGAGGAGGTCGACCTCGTCGGCTCCGGCCCGATCCGCAACATGTACAACCCGTCCGCGCTCGGCGACCCGAACTGCTACTCGTCCTCGATCCCGAGCACCGAGGTGCACTCCGCGGCCGGCCCGCAGAACCACTGGTTCTACCTGCTCGCCGAGGGCTCGAACCCGACCAACGGCAACCCGACGAGCCCGACCTGCAACAACTCGACGGTCACGGGCATCGGCATCCAGAAGGCCGGCCAGATCTTCATGGGCGGCCTCAACCGCAAGGTGACGAACTGGAGCCACGCCCGGGCGCGGATCGAGACCGTCAACGCCGCCCTCGCGCTGTTCCCGAACTCCGCGACCGAGTGCAACGCGGTGAAGGCCGCGTGGAGCGCCGTCAGCGTCCCCGCGCAGAGCGGCGAGGCGGCCTGCGGCACGCAGGGCCCCGACTTCTCGCTCACGCTGAACCCGTCCTCGGGCAGCGCCCAGGCCGGCGGGACCGCGACCGCGACCGTCAGCACCGCCACCACGAGCGGCAGCGCCCAGCAGATCGCGCTGTCGGCGACGAGCAGCCCGTCCGGGCCGACCGCGACGTTCTCGCCGAGCACCGTCACGTCCGGCCAGTCGGCCACGATGACCGTGAACGTCCCGGCGGGCACCCCGGACGGCACCTACCGGCTGACCGTCCTCGCCGACGGCGCCTCGGTCGACCGCACCGCCACCTACACGCTCACCGTCGGAACGAGCCAGCCGGGCACCGTCTTCTCGGACGACTTCGAGACGAACCAGGGCTGGACCACCAACCCGGGCGGCACCGACACCGCCACCACGGGCCAGTGGCAGCGCGGCACGCCCGCGCCGACGTCCTACTCCGGCACGAACCTCCAGCTCGCGGCGGCCGGCGGCAGCTACGACCTCGTCACGGGCGCGGCGGCCGGAACCGACGCCGGGACCTATGACGTGGACGGCGGCGCCACCAGCGTCCAGTCACCGGCGATCAGCCTGCCGAGCGGCACGCTGACGCTGTCGCTCTCCTGGTACCTCGCCCACCTCGACAACAGCGGCACCGACGACTACCTGCGCGTCCGCGTCGTCGGGACGAGCGGCTCCAGCACCGTCCTCAACCAGACCGGCGCGGCGAGCATCCGGGCCGGCGCCTGGCAGACCGCGACCTACGACCTGTCCGCCTACGCGGGCCAGTCGGTCCGGATCGTGGTCGACGCCGCCGACGCCGGCACCGGCAGCCTCGTCGAGGGCGGCATCGACAACGTCCGCATCACGAAGTCCTGACCTCCCCGCGCGCGGCCCGTGGCGGTGACCCGCTCTCCCCGCCACGGGCCGTGCCCCCGCACGACGTGAACCCCCGGAGGAACCATGAGATCGCGCACGCTGGCGGCCGTGGGGGCGGCAGCCCTGGCCATGGCGGGCCTCCTGCCCGGCGCCGCCGCATCGGCCGCGCCCGCATCCGCGGCCCGTCCCGCGGCCCGCCCGGCCCCGCCCGCGGCGACACTCGCCGCGCCCACCATCCCGCTCGCGAACGTCAAGGCCCACCTGGCGCAGCTCCAGTCCATCGCCACCGCGAACGGCGGCACCCGCGCGCACGGACGTCCCGGCTACCGCGCCTCCCTCGACTACGTGAAGGGCAAGCTCGACGCGGCCGGCTACCAGACCACGATCCAGCAGTTCACTAGCAACGGCGCCACCGGCTACAACCTCATCGCGGACTGGCCGGGCGGCGACACGAACAACGTCCTCATGACCGGCGCGCACCTCGACAGCGTCACCGCGGGCCCCGGCATCAACGACAACGGCTCCGGCTCCGCCGCGAACCTGGAGGTCGCGCTCGCCGTCGCCCGGGAGCGCTACCAGCCGTCCCGGCACCTGCGCTTCGGCTGGTGGGGCGCCGAGGAGCTCGGCCTCGTCGGCTCCACCTACTACGTCAACAACCTCGCCGCCACCGAGCGCTCGAAGATCAAGAGCTATCTGAACTTCGACATGGTCGGCTCCCCGAACCCCGGCTACTTCGCCTACGACGGCGACGGCTCCAGCGGCAGCGGCGGCCCCGCCGGCTCCGCGGAGATCGAGCGGGTGCTCCGCGCCTACTTCGCCTCGATCAACGTGCCCGTCCAGGACACCGCGTTCGACGGCCGCTCCGACTACGGCCCGTTCATCCGCTACGGCATCGCCGCCGGCGGCCTGTTCACCGGCGCCGAGGACCGCAAGACCACCGCGCAGGCGCAGCTCTGGGGCGGCCAGGCGAACGTCGCCTTCGACCGCTGCTACCACGCGTCCTGCGACACCTCGTCCAACATCAACGACACCGCGCTCGACCGCAACGACCAGGCCATCGCCAACGCGGTCTGGACGCTCGCGGGCGGCGGCCAGGACCCGGGCGGCGAGACCGTCTACTCCGACGACCTCGAAACCGACACCGGCTGGACGGCCAACCCCGACGGCACCGACACCGCGACCACGGGCCGCTTCGAGCGCGGCACCCCCCAGCCCACCACCTACAGCGGGACCGCCCTGCAACTCGCCGCGGCGGGCGGTAGCAACTCCCTCGTGACCGGCGCGTCCGCCGGGACCGACGCCGGGACCAACGACCTCGACGGCGGCACGACCAGCATCCGCTCCGCGCCGATCACCCTGCCCGCCGGAACGAAGACCCTCTCGTTCTCCTGGTACCTCGCCCACCTCGACAACAGCGGCAACACCGACTACCTCCGCGTCCGCGTCGTCGGGACCAGCGGGACCACCACCGTCCTCAACCAGACCGGCGCGGCGAGCGTCCGCGCGGGCGCCTGGCAGACCCAGACGGCCGACATCTCCGCCTACGCGGGCCAGTCGGTCCGCATCCTCGTGGACGCGGCGGACGCCGGCACCGGAAGCCTCGTCGAGGCGGGCCTGGACACCATCAAGATCACTAAATGACCGCGCCATCTCCCCTGGTCAAACCCCCTTTTCATCGGCATTCAGCCGTTAACCGATAGAAGTTGAAATTCCAGTACTAAATGGATTCGTTGACACCGTCCGGCTGTCACGGTGCACTTCTGGACAGTTCGACCGGCTCGACACGAGATCCACGTCCACTGCCCTCCACCGGTGCGGGGCCCCAGACCCGCACCACGCGTCCGGTGCCCCCGCAAAGGACGCTCGCGGGTGCGGCCGTCCCCGCCCGGCCGCACCCGCGACAGCCGGCCATCGCGGGTCCCCCTCCTCAGTCCACGCCGGCCGCCCCGGCACCCGCGGACCCGTCCCACAAGGACCTCCGCGGGCGGCGGGCCGCCGGCCCGTGTAAGGAGCCCCCTGTGAGACACCAGACCGCGCTCGGCACGGCGGCGATCACCGCCGGCCTCACCGTGGCGATGTCCGCCCCCGCCGCGGGCGCGAGCACCCGCGCCGTCCCCGCCTCCCCGTCCCCGTCGCCCCAGGCGGCGGCCGCCTCCGCCGACCGGCTCGTCTCGTCCGGCCGGGCCCCGGTCCACACCTCGCCCAAGGACAGGATCGTCCGCCGCGGGGTCTCGACCACCGGAGGCCTCCAGTACGTCTCCTACGAGCGCACCTACGCCGGGCTGCCCGTCCGGGGCGGCGACTTCGTCGTCACCACCGACGCCGCGGGCAAGGTCCTGAGCACCTCCACCACCCAGACCGCGGCCCTCTCCGTCGGGACCACGCCCACGGTCACCGCCGCCAGAGCGGCCGCGATCTCCCGCCGGCAGTTCCCCGGCGCCAAGAGCACCTCCACGCCGACCCTGACCGTCCTCGCCGAAGGCAAGGGCCGGCTGGTCTACGAGACCGTCGTCCGCGGCACCCGCCGCTCCGGCTCCTACGGCGTCGCCCCCAGCCCCTCGTACGGCTTCGCCGGCTCGTACGGCCTCGCCGCGGCCCAGCGCCCCGCCGTCGTGCACGTCCTCGTCGACGCCGCCACCGGCAAGGTCGTCAGCACCTGGGACGAGGTCCTCGACGCGAACGACGACCAGAGCTACTACCACGGCGGCCGCAACCAGCCGACGAGCATCGCCACCACCGGCTCCGGCACGTCGTTCAGCATGCGCGACCCCGGCCGCCCCGGCATCAGCTGCGGCAACCAGAGCGGCACCGTCTTCACCGGCACCGACGACGCCTGGGGCTCCGCCAGCGGCACCGACCTCGAAACCGCCTGCGTCGACGCCCTCAAGGCCGCCCAGTCCGAGTACGACATGGTCAAAACCTGGTTCGGCCGCAACGGCCTCGACGGCAACGGCCGCGGCTGGCCCATGCGCGTCGGCCTCAACCAGGCCAACGCCTTCTGGAACGGCAGCTACGCCAACTTCGGCCGCAACTCGTCCTCGACCCGCCAGGCCACCCCCACCGACGTCGTCGCCCACGAGCTCGGCCACGGCATCTTCCAGAACACGCCCGGCGGCTCCGGCGGCAGCAACGAGAAGGGCGGCCTCAACGAGTCCACCGGCGACATCTTCGGCGCCCTCACCGAGTGGTACCTCAACGAGCCCCGCGTCTCCGAGTCCTTCTCCGGCAACGTCGCCCTCGTCAACTACGACCCGCCGGACTTCCAGGTCGGCGAGGAGGTCAACCTCGTCGGCTCAGGCCCGATCCGCAGCATGTCCAACCCGTCCACGATCAGCGGGCACCCGAACTGCTACAGCTCCTCGGTGCCGAACCTGGAGGTCCACGCCGGAGCCGGCGTCCAGAACCACTGGTTCTACCTGCTCGCCGTGGGCTCCGCCGCCAACGACCCCAACAACGGCCGTCCCAACAGCCCCACCTGCAACGGGTCCACGGTCACCGGCGTCGGCGTACAGAAGGCCGGCCTGATCTTCATGTCGACCCTCAACATGAAGACCACGACCTGGACCCACTCGATCGTCCGCAGGACCTCCCTCCAGGCCGTCCTCAACCTGGTGCAGGCGGGCAAGGCCACCTGCACCGACTTCACCCGGACCAGGGACGCGTGGAACGCGGTGAGCGTCCCCGCCGCCAGCGGAGAGCCCACGACCTGCACGGGCTGACCCGGCGGCCGCACGGAACGATCTCGGCCCGTCCCGTGCGCTCCGCGTTCCAGGGGGACCCCGCCCCCCGCCGGGCCCCCGGCGCCAACCTGTCCAAGGCGCCGGGGGCCCTCACCCACCCGCACCCCACACGGCCGGACGGTCATCCAAAGAGCTCGTGCAGGACACCGAGTGCACGTGCTGGAACGGCTTCGTCAGGAAAGAAGTCGGCACATACCTGGAGCGCCGCCTCCACGGTCTCGATCCCCACCAACGCGGCGAGCGACCGGAGGTCATCGATGTCACGAGTGCGGCCGGCAAGGGCTTCAATCGCGAAGAGATGAGCAGGAGAGGCGGCCATGACGCCGTTTGCCGGGGTCATCCTTGCGGGAGACGTAAACGCTGGCTTGTTCGTTGAGCCACCAGCGGGGAAGTCCGAGGTCGTCGGCTACCGCTTGCGCCTCTTCCAAGACGATCCCGTGCGGCACGAACATGGCATCGACGTTCGGGTGACGCGTACCGCGTCGTAAGCGAGCGCCATCGCGGCGCCACCGACGACGAACAGGTCAGCGGTGACCCCGCGGCGTAGGAGACGTTCACCGAGGGCGGTGAACGCACGTTCTAGACCGGTTCGGTCGAGAAGAATCCCGCTTGAGTCGTTCATGCGGCTGTCGTCGGGGCGGTGAGTCGTTCGACGACGACGGCGATCGGATCTTGAGTGCCGGCGGGGACGAACAGCGTGCGGGCCTTGCCGTGGACGTCCCGCGCGCGCCACCAGCCGCTTGTCCCGATCGCAAAGAACGTCGCGCAGATGCTCCGCTGCCCGGACACGAGGCCGGGGGTTGGCGCAGCGCGTACGGCAGGCACGTTTCGAACTCAGAGCCTGGCGAGGAGAGTCATTCCTCGCAGACCTGGACGATCACATGCACACGGCCATGATCGGTCTTTGACGTGCCTACCTCACTCTCCGATCTTCTTGGAATAGAGCGTGATCGTGGTCTGCTCGGTGACCCTCCTGCCGGCCTCGGGCGACTGCTTGACGACGACCCAGTTGCGGTCCCACAGCAGTAGCCGTCCCTGACCGGTCGCGTCCTTCTCCGCCAGCATGTAGAGCCCGACGGCCTGCATCTCGTTCTGCGCGGCCTGGTGGTTGTGGCCGACGACGTTCGGCACCTTGATCTTCTTGGCGGCGGGCGCCTTGGCCGTGGCGGACGGCGGGGTGGACGGGGCCGTGGACGGCTCCACCGCAGCGGCTGACGGCGTGGCGGTCACGGTCTTCACCGGCGCAGCGGTCGGAGTGGCGCCGCAGGCGGCGGTGCCGAGGATGACGAGCATGCCTAGGGCGGCGGTGATGCGCATGGATACCCCTGTTCGCGGACGGGCAGATGGCAGGAAGCGCATCCTCTGGTGTGCGAAGTACTCCTGAGACGCCGCGGTTTCACTGGGTGTTTACTTCGGGACGCAGGCTGTCACGATCCGGCCATCGCGTGCCCTCAGGTTGGGGCGTTCGTGCCCTTCGGTTCGGCAGGGGTGTCGGGGGTGGGGGTCACAATGTAGGTATGTGCCGCAGTATCAAGACCCTCCGCCCGCCGTTCGCTGAGGACGTCACCGATCAGGACGTGCGGGCCGCCGCGCTCCAGTACGTCCGCAAGGTGTCCGGGTTCCGGGCTCCCGCTCCCCATAACGCCGAGGCGTTCGACCGGGCCGTCGAGGAGATCGCTCGGAGTACCGCCGCTCTGCTCGACACCATCGAGGTTCGGGGCGCTCGCCGCGCGGGGTGAGCGGCGGCCTGACGCAGCCGAGCCCGCGCCGGTCGGGTGTCGGCGCGGGCTCGTGCGTGCGCGGTGCTACTCGGCGGCGACCAGTTCCGCGATCTGGACGGCGTTGAGCGCCGCGCCCTTGCGCAGGTTGTCGCCGGAGCAGAAGAGGGCCAGGCCGTTCTCGACGGTCTCGTCGCGGCGGATGCGGCCGACGTAGGTCGGGTCCTGCCCGGCGGCCTGGAGGGGGGTCGGGACGTCCGTCAGGACGACGCCGGGCGCGCCCGACAGCAGCTCGCTGGCCTTCTCGGGGCCGATCGGGCGGGCGAAGCGGGCGTTGATCTGGAGGGAGTGGCCGGTGAACACCGGGACGCGGACGCAGGTGCCGGAGACCTTCAGGTCGGGGATTCCCAGGATCTTGCGGCTCTCGTTGCGGAGCTTCTGCTCCTCGTCGGTCTCGGCGAGGCCGTCGTCGACGATCGAGCCGGCCATCGGCAGGACGTTGAACGCGATCGGGCGGACGTAGACCCGCGGCTCGGGGAACTCGACCGCGGT
Source organism: Actinomadura fibrosa (assembly GCF_900659615.1). GTDB lineage: Bacteria > Actinomycetota > Actinomycetes > Streptosporangiales > Streptosporangiaceae > Spirillospora > Spirillospora fibrosa. The sequence goes on from NZ_CAACUY010000170.1 coordinate 12,412, forward strand.
CCCGTCGTGGGTGAGCCGGTCGGCGCCCTCGACGACCTTGCCGGCCTGCTCGTGCAGTTCGGCGACGCCGGCGAGGCCGCTGCCGGAGACGGCCTGGTAGGTGGCGACGACCAGGGCGGTCAGGCCCGCTTCGGCGTGCAGGGGGCGCAGGACGGGCATCGCGGCCATCGTGGTGCAGTTGGGGTTGGCGATGATCCCCTTGGGCCGGGCGGTGACGGCGTGCGGGTTGACCTCGGACACGACGAGGGGGACGTCCGGGTCCATCCGCCAGGCGGACGAGTTGTCGATCACGACGGCGCCGGCGGCGGCGACCTTGGGCGCCAGTTCCTTGGAGGACGCCTTGCCCGCCGAGAACAGGACGATGTCGAGGCCGGCGTAGTCGGCGGTCGCGGCGTCCTCGACGGTGATCTCGGTGCCGTCGAAGGGCAGCTTGCGGCCCGCCGAGCGGGCGGAGGCGAACAGGCGCAGCTCGTCCAGCGGGAACCCGCGTTCGGCCAGGATGCGCCGCATCACGCTTCCGACCTGGCCGGTGGCCCCGACGATCCCGATCCTCATGCCGCTCCCTCTGGTTCCATCGCTTGACCTGGGACGACGAGTCTGCCCAGGGCCGTGCGGGACGTCCAATCAATAACCCTTCGTACCGACTTTAAGCAATGCTTAACGAAGCCGGTAACTCACCTCCAGTCCAGTGTGACGCGCGCCTCCTCGTGGGCTCGGGCGTGCTCGGCCAGCGCGCGGCCGAGGATCTCGTCGAGCGCGTCGAGGCGGGCCTCGATGGCGGCCAGCTCGCGTTCGGCCCTTTCGAGGCCGGAGTCCTTGGCCAGTGAGAGGGTGCCGCCGTCCAGCGCGGACGCGAGCGCGGCGCCCAGCTCGCGGTCGGCGCGGAGGTGCGCGCGGAGGGGGCCGGCGATCTGCTCGTGCCGCTCGCGGAGCCGCTCGAAGCCCGCGGCGGCGCCCGCCAGCTCGGCTCGGGCCGTCTCGATGCGCTCGTCCGCGCCCTCTTGCTGCTCCCGGAGTTCTGCCAGTTCGGCCTGGGCGGCGGCCGCCTTCTCTAGGGACTGCCGGACGCGCGGCTCCAGCAGGGCGAGCTGGTCACGGGTCAGGCGGAGCAGTTCCCCGGCGGCCGTTCCGGTGGCGCGCTCGGCCTCTTCGGCGGAGGTGATCCGTTCGGCTTCCGCGGTGAGGGCCTCTTGCTGGGCGCGCAGTTCGTCCACCTCGTCCGCGAGGCGGCGCAGGCGGCGGAGTTCGGCGAGGCGGTCACGGAGCTCGGAGTGCTCGGCGGCCAGCTCGGCCGTCTCCCGCTCGGTGTCGCGGAGCTCGTCCAGCTCGGCCCGAGTGGCCGCCAGCCGGGCTTTGACGGCGGCTAGTCGGGCGTGCTGTTCCCGCAGATGGTCCTGGACGGGCCGTCCCGGCGACGCCGCCTCCACCAGGGCCGGGACGGCGCGTCCGACGTCGGCGAGCCGCTCCAGCGCGTCGTCCAGCGCCACCACGGCCTGGAACGCGGCCACGTCGTCGGGCGCCGCGTCGGCCAAGGTTCCCGGGGCCGCGGCGGGACGGGTGGCGAGGGCGAGCGCCGCCCATTCCGCCGCGTGCCGCAGGACGGTCAGCGCCGCCACCGGGCCCTCGTCGGCGAGCGCGGCGCTGATCAGGGCCTTGAGGTCGTCGGTGCTCATCGGGGCTCCGTCGGGGTCTCGGCGAGGGGGTGCAGGCGGAGCTCGCCGCCGCCCGCGGGCGCGAGGACGAGGACGCCCGCGCACGCGTGGGACGGACGGAGCCCGACCCGGTACGGCCCGGGCGGCAGCGCGGGAAGGCGCACGGCGACGTCCCGCCCGTCCACCTGGACGTGGAAGGGGCCCGGGCTTTCCGCGGGGACCTCGATCAGCACGGGAAGCCCGTCCTGGACGGCGAAGTCCGCGGACGGGTCGAGCGGCACGTCGCGGACCTCCAGCAGCCCGTGCCGGACGCGGTGCAGCGGCAGGGCCACCGAGGGACGCTCGGGAGGCGACACCTCGATCTCGCCCGCCGCGATCCGCAGCGCCCCGCGCACGGCGGCGGACGGGCCCAGGACGAGCGGCGGCCCGGTCAGGTCGAGGAGATCCGTTAGAAAGCGGCCGACCAGGGGGAAGACGCCGAACCGTCCGGCGATCGCGACGGTCGCGGGAGCCGTGCCGCCGACCCGTTCCACGACGTCCTTGAGGGCCGCCGCGGTCCCGGCGAACGCGTCGATCAGTGTCCCGGCGGTCAGGTCCATCTCACCTATGCGGTAGACGGGGGTGTCTCGGTACCGAGGGTGGGTCCATGCGCGTGGCAGGACGACCGCCGCCCGGCGTCCCTGTCTTGCCCGCACTCCCGCGAACATCGCGGCGAAATCGCCCGTCCTGGCAGCGGGCACCGCCGCCTCGACGGCCGTGTCGAAGGCCAGGCCGCCGCCCCGCCCGCGCTCGGTGACCGCTACGGCCTCCAGCATGGCCGTTCCGCCTGACATCGTGCAGAGGGCGGCGCTGACCGTCCGGGCGCCGAGGTCGCAGACCAGGAGCGGCCCCTCGCCGGGACGGGTGCGCATCGCTTCGGCGGCGACGCAGCCCGCCTGGCCCGCCCAGCTCACGCGCGGCCAGCCGAGCTCGTCCAGGACGGTCCGGCGGAGCCGCTCGTAGGCGCGGATGCCCTCGGGGGTGCCGTCCAGCCAGGCGTCGGGGACGGTCACGGTCATCCCGGCGATCGCGCCCGGCGCGCGGGCCCGGCCGGCCTCCAGCAGCTTGGACAGGAAGACCGCGTACCCGCCGGACGGCGTCGGACGCGACTCGACCACGGGCGGGGCGCCGGGGCCGCCGAGCGCCAGCCGCGTGCTCGCCGACCCCGCGTCGAGCGCGACCGCCACCCGCCCGGTCATCCGTCGCCCGACCGGCGGCGGCTGAAGCCGAACCGGCCGCGGCCCTGCTTCGCCACCCGCTCGTGGACCGCCTTGATCTCGTCCAGCCGGACGCGGACCAGGTCGGCCGGATCCCAGGACGGCTGCCCCGGCACCTCCTTGCACGCCTTGTCCAGCAGGTTCATCTGGTGCTTGATCTCCTGCGTCGCGGCGTCGGCGAGGACGTCGCGGAACTCGGCGGCGAGGTCCGCGCCGAGCGCGCCGTCGATGATCGCCTCGCTCATCTGCACCATGTGCCTGTCGGCCTGCGTCCGGTCGTAGCGGTGCGCGACGGCGAACATGACCCGCTCCGTGAGCAGGAACGCCTCGACCGCCGTCAGCGGACGGCCCGCGTCCAGCACCGCCCTGAGCGCCGTCGCCGGGGTGGACCAGCGGCCCATCGCGGCGGCCAGGTAGAAGTCGACGACCTCGTCGATGCCCGCGTCGGGCGCCAGGCCGCCCAGGTCCCCGGCGACCGCCTGCGAGGCCCCCTCCCACGCGTTCCCCCCGTGCGCCGGCTGCGCTGCGATCTGCTCCTGCGGTGGAGGCGACGGGACGGTCAGCGGCGGCGCGGCGACCGAACCGTGCCCGATCGCGCCGTTCTCGGTGGGCGGCGCCATGGCGGCCGACGCGCCGGACGGGCGTTGGGACGCCTCGTTCGCGCGGAGGCGGGCGCGCAGTTCGCCGAACGCGGGCCGCGTCACGAGCTCGGGGTCGGGCGGGTCGGTGTCCAGGACCCAGATCAGCGGCGTCCAGTCGTGCGCGCCGTCGTGGACGAGCCGCCGCACCAGGTTGATCACGGCGTCGGCGCGGTCGGGGGAGTCCTCCCACGGGCGCTGCCGCAGCGCCGCCGCGAGGTGCCGGACGAGCCGCGCGCCCATGCCTTGGGACGGGCAGCGCGTCCAGGCCCACAGGAAGCCGTTCTCGTAGGCGGCGAAGTCGGCGGCGGCGGACGCGTCCGGGAGGAAGCGGGGGGTCGCGCCGAGCATGAGGAGGAGGGCGTCCACGGCGCCCTGCCCGCCGCGCTCGTCGGTCTCCAGCCCGCGGAGCATCGCCGCCGCGGCCTCGTGGACGGACGGGTCGCGCTCGCGCCCGCCGATCCAGGCGATGAGGGCGGGGAGCGGCAGTTCGAGGCGGCCGAGGCGGCCGGCGACGCGCAGCAGCGCGGACGCCCATTCGGGCTGCCCTTCGGCCATGCCGCGGAACACGGCGGCACCGGTCTCGCGTCCGGCGAGGAGGTCGCGGAAGGGCGGCATCATGTCGCGCAGCGGTTCGCCGAGCCACTCGACCCAGGCGCGGACGCGGTCGTGGCCGCGGTTCTCGGAGCCGAGCAGCCAGGCGGCGAGGGCGTGGTCGCGGTCGAGGCGGGCGAGCAGCTGCGCCCCCGTCCAGGACGGGTCGGCGGGGTCCACGTGGTCGCGGATCAGCTCGGCGGCGAGGGCCCGCGCGGTCGCGGACGGGCGGGCGCCCTCCCCGCGCCGCACCAGGGTCGCGAGGAACAGGTCGGCGAATCGGCGCTGCGCGGCGAACGCGGCGTACCGGGAGACGCGCCCGTCGGGCTCCTCGCGCCACAGCAGCCCGGCGGCGGCGTCGCCGAGCGCGTCGGTCAGCTCGGCGCCGCCCGTGCCGGCGGCCTGGTCCCAGCGCTGCTCGATCAGCGGCAGGTCGTCGGGCTCGCCGCGGCGGATCAGGTAGGCGAGCACCCGGGCCTGGTCGGGGGGCGCGATCTCCTGGAGGCGGGGGCCGCGGAGGAGCCTGCGGATCTCCGCGTCCGTGCCCGGGCGGTCCTGGTGGACGGCGCGGACGACCTCGCGGGGCCATTCGACGTCGGCGAGGCGCTGGAGGGCGTGCCCGGGGTCGCCGAAGTCGCGGGGCTCGCTGCCCGCGGCGAGGTAGCCGACCAGCCAGGCGAGGTCGCGGTTGCGGCGGAGCAGGCCGTCCAGGAGCCGCAGGTAGCCCTCCGCCGTGGCGGACAGCGGGCCGGTGTCGGCCGGGCCGCGCCAGCTCACCTCGCGGGCGCCCTCGCGGGGCCGCCGGGTGAACGCCAGCCGGATCTTGCCCGCGGGGCCGGCCGCCCACGTCGCGCCGGTGAAGTCGGCCCGGTAGCCGTAGGGCAGCAGCGCCGCGACGGCGTCGAGGAACGCGAGCCGGTCCGCCAGGGACGCCTCGCCCGCGTGGACGACGTCGACCCGCCCGTCCAGCAGCAGCGCCGCCGTCCGCATCACCTTGGCCCGGTCGAAGCGGTCGATGTCGCGGGCGAGGTCGGCGGGCGCGTACTCCGGCAGGGACAGCACGACGCGCTCGCCCGGGTCGCCGCCCATCGGCAGGTCGAGCCGCAGCAGCTCCCGGTAGAGCGCGGTGTAGGAGACGGGCGCGGCCTCGACGTCCTGGTACGGGACGCAGACGTACCGGGTGAACGCGACGGGGCGGCCCGCGCCGTCGCGGTGCTCGGTCCAGTTCTCGACGGACATGCCGAGGTAGCGGTCCGGCGCCTCGCCGACCCAGCTGATCGTCACCCAGGGGAGCGCGCCCTCGCCGGTCCGGTGCGCGGGCGGGGTGCCGAGCCCGTACCGGCGCAGGATCCGGGAGAACCCGTCCTGGGTGAACGGCTCCCGGCTGCTGTTCAGGACGCCGTAGTCGTCGCTGCTGCCGGGGCGCTTGCCGGACAGCGCCCACCCGGCGGTCACCCGGACCATCGCGGGCCCTCCCCCGTCATCGTCAACGGGCCACCCCGTTCGCGCCGCCGGGCAGCCGGCGGCCGAGCCACAGCACCGGTTCCACCACGTTGATCGGCCACACCTTGCCGCGGATCTCCATGGTGCCGTCGGCGCTCTTGCTGATGTTCCAGTAGTCGTTCTCGGTGAAGCGGTCGGACTCGCCCAGGTAGAACCCGACGGCGGACGTCGCGAAGTACCGCACCCGGTCGGGGTGGAAGTACTTCTGGATGCTGCTGAGCACGAGGTCGGCGTTGCCGACCTTGGAGTCCCGGCACATCTCGGCGAAGAAGTGCCCGGCGGAGTCCTCGCGGACGCGCGGCAGCATCTGCGGGGTGTCGTCGTAGGTGAGGTAGCCGCCGACGCGGGCCCGCCGGTACACCTCGGGCGCGTCGAACTTCGTCACGCAGACGGCGAGGTGCTGCGGGAGCCGCGCGTCGGCCGAGCCGCGGTCGCGGAACACCTGCCGCGACAGCTTCAGCAGCGTCCGCTGGAAGTAGCTGTAGGAGTCGCCCTGCCGCCGCTCGCGGGTCGGGTCGAAGAGGTAGACGATCCCGTCGCAGCCCGCGAGGTGCTCGATGATCTGGTCCTCGCCGATCTCGGCGGAGCCGGTCTCCTCGGTCTCGTCGCCGAATCCGAGGTTGTCGCCGCCGGACGGCGCCGGGCCCTCGGGGGCGGCCTTGCTCGCGAACACGGCGCCGGGCGAGTCGAGGAGGTCGATGTTGAACTCCAGCGGCACGTCCTGGCTCTTCCTGCCGAAGCGGCGGCCGGTCGGCAGCGTCGTGGTGCCGCGCAGCGTCCAGCTCAGCGCGTTGGAGAACTTCGTGGCGGCCGGGAACCGGCGGTGCTGGGTGAGCAGGCCGGTCTGGGTGTCGAGGAAGTCGTTGGACTCCTCGTTGACCCCGTACAGCATCCAGTCGTCGGGGTTGCGCAGCACCGCGACCTGGAGCGCGGCGAGGAAGGTCGTCTTCCCGCTCTCCGGCGCGCCCCACAGCCCGATGCGGCGCAGCTCCCGCCGGGGCTGCGCCACGTTCGGGTTGCCCGGCCCCCGCGGGCCCGGCGCGGCGTTCGCGTTCTGCGGGGGCGGTGAGAACTGCGACGGCGAAGAGAACTGGGACGGGTCGGTCACCGGGCACCTCGTTCCGGGTCGGCCAGGGGAAGGGTGAGGTTCTGCGGCACCGGCGGGAGGAGGCCGAGGCCCACCCCGAGCCGCCGCGCGTCGATGTCGTCGATGTCGTGGAGGCCGCCCGCGCCGAGCGCCGCCCACACCGGGTGGCCGCGGTCGGCGCCTGGCGGCAGGACGGCGGCGCAGGACGCGCCCGCGCGCGCGATCCCGGCCAGCGCCGCCTGCCAGTTCCGCTCGAACTGGCACGGCAGCACGTCGTCGTCGCCCTGGACGGGCGGGTGCGGCGGCCGGGCGCCGACGGTCAGCAGGACGGTCCGCGCCGGCGCGCGTTCCGGCGCCCGCGCCGCGTCGCCGGGCAGCGGGACCGGACCCGTGGACGGCGTCCGGCCCCGGGCGAGCCGTGCCGCGATCTCGTGCAGGACGTCCTCGACCGGCGACGCCTCCGGGTACTCGACGGGGCTCGGCCGGAGCCGTCCGAGTGCCTCGACGGCCTTGACGGGGGTGCCGAGCCAGTCGCCGAGGACGGCCCGCCGCCGCTCCCTCCCGCGCCCGTAGGCGTGGTCGCGGTAGCCGAGCACCGCGACGCGGACCAGGTCGGAGCCCGGATACGTCACGTCCAGGACGGACACCAGGCCGCGCAGCAGGTCGAGCCGCCGCTGGACCAGCTCATCCACGCCGCCGAGCTCGACCGCGCAGATCAGGTCGACGGGCTCGGTGAGGACGTCGAGGCGCTCCGGCAGCCCGTCCAGCATCTCGGGCAGCCGCTCGGTGACCGGGCGCAGCCCGTCCGGGGCGGTGATGCGGACCCGTCCCGGCCCGTCCAGGACGGCCCGGACCTCGGTGCGCGACCCGGCGGGCAGCCGCGCCGCGCCCGCCGTGAGCAGCGTCCAGCGGTCGGGGGTCGCGGCGACGGCGGCCAGCACGGTCGCGTCGGCGTCGCCCGGCGGGCGGGCCACCG